>JANMWT010000469.1:0-11696 GCA_031394145.1 Alphaproteobacteria bacterium
ACAGGCATGGCCACGGTCGGACAATGGAAGGATGGCGCACGAAACTCAAGCTTCAACACTCCCCACGCGCTTCTTCCTGCCACGCGCTTCTTCCAGGACGGACACAAATGGCTTCCGGTTCTTTCATTCCCTACGACGACCGCGACGGATGGATCTGGCTCGATGGCAAATTCACGCCCTGGCGTGACGCCAAGATCCACGTACTGACCCACAGCCTGCATTACGGTGCCTGTGTATTTGAGGGTGAGCGGGCCTATGACGGGGCGGTGTTCCGGGGAACCGAGCACTCCCAGCGCCTGCACAAGTCGGCCGAGCTGGTCGGCTACAGCGTTCCGGTTCCGGTCGCCGAACTGGACAAGGTCAAGCTCGAGCTGATGGAAAAGAACGGCCTCGCGGACTGCTATATCCGCGCCTTCTCGTGGCGAGGCTCGGAGATGATGGGTGTTGCAGCGCAGCAGGCGTCGATCCGCACCTGCGTGGCCGTCTGGCCCTGGGGGGCCTATTTCGCCGACAAGTCGAAGGGCATCCGCGTGACCATGTCGGACTGGAAACGCCCGTCGCCGGACACCATTCCCTCGGCGGCCAAAGCCTCCGGCCTCTACATGATCTGCACCATGTCCAAGCACAAGGCGGAGGCTGCCGGCTATGCCGATGCGCTGATGCTCGATTACCGCGGCTACGTTGCCGAACTGACCGGCGCCAACGTGTTCCTCATCCGCGACGGAGCGATCCATACCCCGACACCGGACTGTTTCCTCAACGGCATCACCCGGCAGACGGTGATCGCGCTTGCACGCCAGCGCGGGTTTGAGGTGATTGAGCGACACATCACGCCGGACGAACTGCCGAGCTTCTCGGAATGCTTTATCACTGGCTCGGCTGCAGAAGTGACGCCGGTCGCCGAGATGGCCGGGCACATCTTCACGCCTGGCAACATCACCGGCGCGCTGGCCGACGATTATGACCGCCTCGTCCATCGCAAGCTGGTGCTCGACAAGGTTGCCTGACCCGGTCGCCCCGGTCCCGGCAAGGCCGGGAGCGAATGGATCAAATTTGATCGACCCGGTTCGCCATATTTTCACGCCGTCTTGCTAGCCGTCCACCTGAACGCATGTGGGGCCTGCGAGGAGAAGGCGATGGCGAGGGGATCGGCTGGCCGCGGGTTCGCTCGCGCTTGCAGGGGCAACGTCGCGGTGCTCACCGCGCTGGGACTTCTTCCAATCCTAGGCGTCATTGGTCTTGCGGTGGACATGAGCCGCGCCAAGAACGCCCGCCTGCATGCTCAGGACGCCCTCGACGCTGCTGTCCTCAGCGCCGCAAAACGCATGCGCCGACATGAAGCAGATTGGCGTCGACCTGACTTGCGACACGCCGATTGTCACCAAAAGCGTGTCGGCCAAGACGCTGGAAGCGTCAGTCGGTTGCGATCTTGAAACCCGTATCATGCCGATCTTCGGGACGGACGAGGTCAAGTTCACGCGTCGCTCCAAGGCTGCCTACAGCATCAACAAGCTGGAAGTCGCCTTCATGTTTGACGTGTCTGGTTCGATGGCGGGACAGAAACTGCACGATCTTAAATCGGCCGCAGGCAAGGGCCTCGACGTCCTGTTCGACCTGCCCGTCGCCGCCACCGGCGACATGCGCGTCGCGATGTCGACATTCTCAACCTCGCTGAACGCCGGATCCTACTTCCACGCCGCAACCCAACTCACCAACCCGCGCACCGGCATCCATCTCACCAACCCGACCAAACCGTCCTCGGCCGTTTCGGTCACGACCAGCGCGACCTGCGTCACCGAGCGCACCGGCGCGGAGGCGTTCAGCGATGCGCCTCCGGGTCCAGGCGCCTGGATCAAGGCGCAGAACGATGTCTGTCCGCTGTCCTCGATCCTGCCGCTGACGGCCAGCCGGTCGACTATCGACACGGCCGTGAACGGCCTGGTCGCGGGCGGCCAGACGGCTGGCCACCTCGGCATTGCCTGGACCTGGTATCTGCTCTCGCCGCGCTGGGCCGCGATCTGGCCGAGCGCCGCTCAGCCGCGCGCCTATGACACGCCGGCGCTGAGCAAGGTCGCCATCTTGATGACCGACGGCGAGTTCAACACCGCCTACGAGAGCGGCAATGGTGATGTTTCGACCCAGGCGCTCGCGTTGTGCGGCGCGATGAAGGATGCGGGCGTCGACGTCTTCGCAATCACCTTCCAGGCGCCGGCCGCCGCCAAGGCGCTGATGACCAAATGCGCCAGCGTCGGCTCGTTCTACGCTGCGGAGAACGCCACCGAACTTGACGCTGCTTACAAGTCGATCGCGGTGCGCATCTCGAAACTGCGCATCGCAAGCTAGATTGCCTTGTCCCGCAAGGGCAGCAGGTCGGGGAAATCCGGCTCGCGTTTCTCGGCTCTGGCGGCGAACGCCTCGCGCATGTGCGGGCCAGCCAGCATCGCTGCATTCCAGACCCCGATATAATCGAGGCAGTCAGCGGTCGAGTGGTCGCGGGCGTAGTTGATCATCACCTTCGAGCCGGTGACGGCCAGCGGATTGCGTGACGCGATCTCGCCTGCGACCTTCTTGGCGTGCTTGAGCATCGCCTCCTGGGTGTCGAACACCTCGTTGATCAGGCCGAGTTGCAACGCGCGCTCGGCGGCGAGACGCTCTCCGGTATAGGCAAGCTGGCGCACCCAGCCTTCGGGCATCAGCTTGCACAGGCGCGGGAAAGTGCCAACGTCCGCCGTCATGGCGATGTTGATTTCCTGAATGCAGATGAAGGCGTCGCGCGTCGCATAACGAAAGTCGCAGGCGGAGATCAGATCGACGCCGCCGCCGATGCAGCCGCCCTGGATGCAGGCGATCACTGGCGCGCGCGCTTCTTCGAGCGCGTTGAAGCTCGCCTGGATGTTGCGGATGTCGGAACGGAATTTCTCGGCTCGGACGAAGGGGTCTTGCGCCGTACCGGTGACGCCCTCGGGGCGGGTGAAGACCGAAAGATCCATCCCTGAGGTGAAATGCTTGCCGGTCGAAGACAGGATGATCGCCCGGGCTTTCGCGTTCCGGTCGATGTCGCGGATGATGGCGGGCAGATCGTTCCAGAACTCCGGAATCATGGAATTCAGCTTTTCCGGTCGCGAAAAGACGATATGGGCGACCTTCTGGTCGATCGCGACCTCGAAACAGGACGAAGTAAGGGAGGGCATCGGCGTTTTTCCCGGCTGGACTGCGTTTGTCGGCCAGTCAAACTAGCTCTACAGCCTTCTTGAGGCGACAGGTTTGACGGGTTGGGGCAGATTCGCTCCTATTCGCAGGATAAGCCCGAGCGGGAGACATCGATGCGCAAAGCGTTGATCGCATGGACCGTTTTGGGGACAGGCCTCGCGGCAAGCCTTGCCTTGGCGCCGGCAGGGCTCGCCCAGGCGAGCGACAAGTCCTCATCCAAGGCGGACCTGTCGAAAGTATTCGGCGACGTCCTGCACCAGCGCTTACCTGGCGACAACCAGACGCTCTCCAAGTCGGATGTCAGCTCCGGCCTGAAAGAAGCGCTGACCGTCGCGACCAACACGGTGGCCAAGCAGGTCGGCGCGAAGAACGGCTATTTCGGCGACGCCCAGATCCGCATCCCGTTGCCGGGCGTGCTGGGCGACGCTCAAAAGCGGCTCAAGCCGTTCGGTATGTCCGGTCCGCTCGACGATTTGCAACTGAGGATGAACCGTGCGGCCGAGACCGCAGCGCCGACCGCTCAGAAGCTGGTCGTCGACGCCGTCAAGTCGATGACCATCGAGGACGCCGTTGGCGTCCTCCGCGGCGGTGATACGGCGGCGACCGAGTTTCTCCGCAAGAAGACCGAGCCAAACCTGCGCAAGGCGTTCCGCCCCTATGTCGACAAGGAGCTGGCGACTTCAGGCGCGCTCACGGCGCTCGACGGTGCGGTCGCCAAATACGGCGCCGGGATCGCGCCCAAGGACACGCACAGCTGGCTTGCAGATCATGCCGTCTCTGGCGCTCTTGATGGATTGTTCTATTACGTCGCCCGTGAGGAGCAGGCGATTCGGCACGATCCGGTGAAGCGGTCGACCGATCTCTTGAAACGTGTGTTTGGAGGCTGACGACGCGTGCGCAGGTTTCGGGTCCGCATCCGCGACGGTGAGATGGCCGGCATCGCCTTTGGCGACCCCGTGAAGCCTGTGGAAGTGATGTTTCTGCACGCGACCGGCTTCAACGCCATCACCTACGCTTCCCTGCTTGAGCCGCTGGGCGGGCAGGCCCATTGCGCTGCGGTTGACCTGCGCGGGCATGGCCGCTCCAAATTGCCGGCGGTTCCTGGGCGGATGCGCTCGTGGAACAAATTCCGCGACGACGTCATCCAGGTTCTCGAACAGACTGCACCGCACGGCGCGGTGCTCGGCGGCCATTCGATGGGGGCCACGGTGGCGCTGCTGGTCGCAGGCAGGCGGCCCGACCTGGTTCGCGGTCTGGTGCTGGCCGAGCCGGTGCTGCTGGCGCGCGATGTCTATCGCTGGATGAACACTCCGATATTCGGCATGTTTGCGGGTCGCAACGCACTGTCGAAACAAGCCTTGAAGCGCCGTCGTTCGTTTGAATCGCCCGCCGAGGCGGCGGACAATCTGCGCGGCCGCGGCGCCTTCAAGACATGGCGCGCGCCTTTCCTCGACGATTATGTGATCGACGGAGTGCTGCGTCAGGACAATGGCGGGTATCAGCTGGCCTGTACGCCGCAATGGGAGTCGGCGGTGTTCGCCGCGCACCGTTATCGGCCGTGGGCGGCGATCCGCAAGTTGCGCAGCAAGCGCATCCCGCTGATCGTGCTGCAGGGCGAAAAGGAATCGACCGCGCCGGCCGACACCGACGTCAAGATTCACAATATCAGGCCCGACGCCGCCGTGACCAAAGTTCCTGGCACCACACACTTCCTGCCGATGGAGCGCCCCTATGTGGTGCGCGATGCGCTGCGCCTGCTGTTCGAGGCGACCCTCGAAGGCGCCAGCAATGTCGATTATGTCGGCGCCGTACGGCGGACGATCGACGACTCCGTCGGGATCATGGGCTGAGCGAGGTCGGCGGCGCCCGCCAGCGGTCGCTCACGTATTTTCTGCTGCAATGGCCGGTGGTCATCTATGAACCGAGCCGCCGAACAGCTACACCGCCCGCTACAGTCCGAACGAGGCAGTCATGATCTCCAGAGCTTCGACCATCGGTCTCATGCTGGCTCTGGCGGTGCTCGCGCCCAACCTATCGATGGCGGCGCCAAAGGCTGACGAGGCGGCTTTCCGCGAGCTCTATAAGGATCTCATCGAAACCAACACCTCGCTTTCGGCGGGCGACTGCACGCTGGCAGCGCGTAAATTGGCGGCGCGCCTGAAAACCGCCGGTTATCCCGACGCCGACCTCAAGGTGTTCGTCCCGGAGGGTCACCCAAAAGAGGGCGGCCTGTTCGCTCGCCTGCCGGGCAAAGACGCCAAAGCCAAGGCGGTGCTCATGCTGGCCCATCTCGACGTGGTCGAAGCCAAGCGCGAGGACTGGGCCCGCGACCCGTTCAAGCTGGTCGAAGAGAACGGCTATTTCTATGGCCGGGGAACCTATGACGACAAGGCGATGGCGGCCGTCTGGGTCGACACGCTCATCCGCTACCGGCAGGAGGGCTACAAACCTCAGCGCACGATCAAGCTGGCGCTGACCTGCGGGGAGGAGACCAGCGGCGCGCTCAACGGCGCCGAATATCTCGTGAAGAACCAGCGCGACCTCATCGATGCGGCCTTCGCGATCAATGAAGGCGGCGGCGGTCAGCTGACGTCCGATGGCAAGCCAATCTTCTCGGGCATCCAGGTCGGCGAAAAACTGTCCCAGAACTATACCCTGGAGGTCACCAATCCCGGCGGGCACTCCTCGCGTCCGTTGCCGGACAACGCCATCAATCAGCTCGCCTTCGGGTTGACGCGCATTTCCGCTTACAGGTTCCCGATCGTCTTCAACGACACGACGCGCGCCTTTTTCACCGAGATGGCCAAAATGAAGGGCGGCGAGGACGGAGTGGCGATGCTTGCCCTGGTCAAGGACCCGAAGGACAAGGCTGCCGCGGATCGGTTGATGCGCGACCCCGACTACAACCGGATCCTGCACACGACCTGCATCGCGACGATGCTGGAGGCTGGCCACGCCACCAACGCGCTACCGCAGCGGGCGCGCGCCAACGTCAACTGCCGAATCTTCCCGGGCACCAGCGTCGAGGAGGTTCGCAAGACGCTTGAGACGGTCGCGAACGATGCGGCAATCAAGATCACCGTGCGCGAAACCAGAAATGGCGAATCGCCGGCCCCGCCGCTCGATCAGAAGGTGATTGGCCCGGCGCAGAAGCTGGCCTCAACGCTGTTTCCGGGTGTGCCCAACCTCCTGATCATGCAGGCCGGCGCCACCGACGGCGCCTTCCTGACGCCGGCAGGCATCCCGACCTACGGCATCTCCGGCATGTTTGTTGATGCCGATGGCAATGGCATCCACGGACTTAACGAGCGGATCGGCGTCAAGAACCTGCTGGATGGGCGCGACTATCTCTATCGCCTGATGAAGCTCTATGCGGGCTGATCAGCAGGTCCAGATCGGCCGGTCCTGAACGTCAGGTCCTGAACGTCAGGTCCTGATCGTCAAGTCCGCGTCGTCCGGTCCCAGTTAGCCAGCTTTTTCAGCCGCCTGCGTGCGCCGCCTCAAGCTCGGCGATGGCGATCTTCGTCATCTTCAACATCGCCTGCATCACGCGCTGCGATCTTGCCCGATCCGGGTCGCCCATCAGACGGCCGAGCGCGTCGGGAACGACCTGCCAGGAGAGGCCGTAGCGATCCTTCAGCCAGTCGCAGACATTTGTCTCGCCGCCTTCGCTGAGCCGGTCCCAGAAATGATCGACTTCCGCCTGTGTCTGGCAGCTGATGAAGAACGAGACGGCTTCCGTGAATTTGTATTTCGGTCCGCCATTCAGCCCGATGAAGGCCTGACCTTCGAGCTCGAATGACGTCATCATCGGGTTTGTGCTGGCGATCTTCCCGTGGCCGAAGACCGAAACATAAAAGCGCGCGGCCTCCTCCGCCTTGCCCTCGAACCAGAGGAATGGCGTGATCTTGGGCATCTTGTGTGTCCGTTCTCGAGGTCTGGTCTCGAGGTCTGGTCTCGAGGTCTGGGTCAGGCCTTGGCGGCCGTAAGGGTTGCGAGCAGCGCATCCATGACGCCGTAGCCAGCCTCCATGCCTTCGGCCATGGGCGTCTTCAGCGCGCCGCCGCGGGCCTCCTTGCTGGCGTAGAGGATGGTGTTGGTTACCGTGGTCCGGCCGTTCTTCTCGGTCAGCTGGAGCGTGGTAATCGTCTCGCCGCCGGTCCAGTCCATGTCATAGAGTTGCGTGGCGAGAATGCGTTCGGGCGCGACAATCTCCTCGTGCACGCCGCCGAAGCCCATCTCCTCGCCATTGGGTCCTTTAAGGACGTAACGGTACTTGCCGCCAACCCGCAGGTCGATGTCGCACACCGGCATCGTCCAACCCGGCGGGCCCAGCATCCAGCGTCGCACCAGGGCCGGCTGGGTGTGGCAAGCCCAGACCAGTTCGCGGGGCGCATCAAAGTCGCGACGGGTCATGATCTCAACGTCGCTCGGGGTGGTGACCTGCAGTTTCGCCGTGTCTCAACTCCTGATGCGGGGGCTGGCTGGGTTCAGGTTGCGGCGGCTGAGCGGTTCATCTTGGCCAGCCACCCGCCGACCCAGGCGGCCGGCAAGGTCAGCAGGGCGAGAGCCATGGGATACCAGTGGGCGCCGACCTTCCACTGCGCGATGACGCCAATGGTCGCCAGCAACCAACCGATGAGGCCAAGCGCGAGGGCGTGGACCATCGGACGTCCTGGCGCGACCTTCGCTGCGATCCAGCTACCGAAGGCGCCATAGGCCGTGCGATAAGTCAGCGCCAGCGCCAGGAGAGCGTCGGGTGCATGAGCCGATGCGAGCGATGGGAAGACCGTTTTCTCGAGTGCAAGGTCAGTGCCGATCGAGAGAACGACGATTGCAGCAAAGCCGGCGAACATCGCGCCGATGCTGCGAAGGAAGCTGGTTGCGATCTTGGCGACCGACGTTTCGGCGGGTTCCTGGCTCATGACAGGTTCCTTTTCGATTTCGACCCGCCCTTGGGCGGCTTGGCCTGGAGCTGTCCAAGCAACGCATCGAGGCGGCTGTAGTTGGCTTCCCAGATCTCGCAATAGCGCTCGATCCATTGATTGGCTTCCGTCAGGGGCTCTGCCTCCATCCGGCGGGGCCGGCGCTGAGCGTCCTGCCCCGCCGAGATCAGGCCGGCGCGCTCCAGCACTTTGAGGTGTTTGGAAATCGCCGGTTGGCTGATGTGGAAGGGTTCGGCGAGTTCGCTCACCGAGGCTTCGCCCTGCGACAGGCGGGCGAGGATCGCCCGCCGCGTGGGATCAGCGAGGGCGGCGAAGGTGGCGTCGAGGCGTTGCGAAGGCGTCATTTCATAACCGGCAGGTTCCAGAACCATTTGGTTATGTACGAAGCGCGATCAGACGTCAAGCGGTTGTCGGGGCCCTTGCGGCTGGCGCCGGTCTGACCTCGCGCGCGCCGATTCAGTCCACTGCGTAATCGAAGATGAAGTGGATGCGGTCGCGATCGCTGCGATGGTTGACGCCGTGATAATCGACATTGCTGATCTCGTAGGCGACGCCCTCGACCAGCTTGTGGTTCACGCCGCGCACCTTGAAGTCGACCTGATCGTTGGTGACCAGCGGAACATGGATGCGGTGAGACATGTCGAAGCTGCCATGGCCATCCATATGCTCGGCGATTTCGCCCCCCGCAACCAGTTTGGCGACCATGGCGCGGAGGATTAGGCCGCCAGGCCGATAGTGGGCGCCGACCGCTTCTGACATCAACGGGATGGCGGTTTCCGAAAATAGTCCCAGCCCTTTCGCTTCTCGACTTTCACCTGAGGCCAACCGGTTGCGAACATCAGGATGATCGACTGCGTCGCCATGTGCTGTTCGAACGATTGCTGGCGGAGCGTGTCCTCAAGCCACGCTTCGGGGGCGATCGCCTCCACCGCTGCCTTTAGGGGCAGATGGTTGACGCGACCGAGCGTCTTCACGGGGATGTCGAGTTTCATTCCGGTCCTCAGGCCTGCCGTGCGGCGTTGTCAATCTAGCTGCAACCGGCAGCGCCTGCCAACGCTGGCGCGGATCACGCCGTGAGGCCGCCTGGAATGCTGCGCTTCAGCGCTTCCATCTGTTCGGGAGGCGCGGTGATGATCTTGCGGGTGTCGAGGTTGAGTGCGACCGCCATCGCCTCAGAGGTGCACCAGGCCTCGCCGCTGTCCGGATCGAGGATCCAGTGAACATAGGAGTTCATCTTCTCCTTCACCTGACCGAGCGCCGAGCGAACGACGAGGCGATCACCTGTGCGCGGCCAGCGGCGATAGACGATGCGATACTCCAGCACAGCGCCGCCGGTGCGCGCCTGCGGCTCGCCGCGCGCCAGCGCTGCATCGGCCAGCGTCTTGCGCCAGTTGAACAGGAGGTTGGAGATGCTGTCGGAAACCCGGCCGATGAAGAATTCAGGCATCATCCAGCCGCCATGGTCGCAGTGCTGGGGTTGAACCACGCCGCGGCCGATGGTCGGCGCTCCGATCGCATCCGCCATCGCCATCGTCGCCGACGGTCGAGGAGGCAGAGACATGTCGAGAGAGCGCGGGCGCTGGCCCTCTGGAGCGATATCCTTCAACGCCTCGAGCGCAGTGCGCGCCGCCGCCGCCCAGGGAAAGGGTACGCGGCTCTGCGCATCGACATGGTCGACCCAGGTGCGAAAGGCAGCGCAAGGCTCGCCCGAGGCATGGTCGATCTGCTGATAGACATGGACCGAACTCTCGGTCACTTCCAGCACGCAGGCGCGCATAACGAACGGCTTGCCGGCTAGCGCCTCGCGCATGAAGCGGATGTGCTGATCGCGTGGCGCGAGCGTGGCGTTGGCGCGGTCGCGGAAGACGTGGTGCAGCCCGGCCTGATGTGCGAGCTCGCTCAGGCCTTCCATCATCTTGGCGACGTAGAAGCGCACATTCATGTGCCCCATCTCGTCGCATTCCCACGTGTTGGCGCTGCCGCGATAGACCTCGATCATCTTATGCCTTGGCTAGGGTCCAGGTCGGAGAGAGCTCGACCGTGGCGGCGATCGGACCGCCATCTTTTGCGGTTCCTTCCATGCCGGCTTCCATCACCAGTCCGCCCTTCGCTGCGAGAGCGAGCAGGCTCGGCGTGATCACCGGAAAGTCGACCTTGGCGCGCCGACCGCCGCTGGCTTTCGCGTCGCCCGCTTGCAGGCCTGTTGCAACATAGAAGAAGCGACGGGTCTTACCCTCGGTTCGGACAAACTCGCCCAGCACGCGAGGACCAGCGGCCCCCTCGCCAATGCCAACCGGGATCTCGAACACCAAGGATGTCCTCCCGGCCTTGCGCGCATCGACCACGACACCGTCCTTGCCCTGCAGGCTATAGGTCGCGCCGACCACGGGCGTGCACACGGTGAGGCGGAAGCAGGCGGAGTGGCGCCGCGCTTTTGACGTCGTCGGAGACATCTATGCCGCACATGCCTCGCAAAGGCCGCGGATCTCGATCACGGCGCTGCGCATCTTGAAGTTTACCGCTTCGACCTCCTGGCTCAATTTGCGCAGGCTGTCGCCGGCATGGAGCTCGCCCGCCGAACCGCAGGTTTCGCAGATCAGGAAGACCGCTGCGTGCCCGTGGTCCCAATGGCCGCAGGCGACGAAAGCGTTGAGGCTTTCGATGCGGTGGGCGAGACCCATCTCCAGCAGGAAATCGAGCGAACGATAGACCGAAGGCGGTTTGGCGGCGACTTCTTCGCCCATCTTGTCGAGCAGGTCATAGGCCTTGGCCGGCCCGTGCGATTCCAGCAGGAGGGTCAACACCTTGCGGCGCAGCGGCGTCAGTCGCCCGCCGCGCTGTTCGACCAGCGTTTCGGCCTGTTTCAGGCTGTCGGCGATGGTCTCCGGCGCGCAGGCGAGGTGGGCGGTGGACATGGCCGCAATGTCAGATGAATGGGCCAGCGATACAAGGCTCGCTCCCGGTGCGGCCCCGGTCCGCCAGCTGTCAGTCTGCCGGGCTGGCGGGCTGGCGCCAGGGCAATGGCAGCGCCGGGATGGGCCAGCTAGCTGGGCCAGCTAGTCAGGCGGATGCGCCGCAACAACAATTTACCGAGAAAATTCCGTGACTTGATAGGCTTGCTCAGGGTCTCGCCGAAAATTTTTGCGCCACGGGCTTGCATGAGAACAAAAAGGGAATATAAAAAAGAACAAGAACGGAGCAGGAACATGATCGGGGCTGTCAACTTCTGTGGTCGTAGCGGAAATTCGTATGCGTTTGAGCAGGTCGGCGTCGAGCAGGACTGGGTGAAAATCGCCGGCGTCGTCCTGTTTGCGGCGGCTGAGGGTCGTGGCTGGCGGGTGATCCGCGTCGGCGACCAAGGCGGCGTGGAGGGCGACATCGGGGCCTTCTGGCGCTGGCGCGAGGCGCGCCGGTTCGGCGCCACTGCCGTGTTCGTCCGCCGCGACAAGGACATCGCCCACCGCCGGGCTGAAGCAGCCGACCTCAATGAGGGTCTCGATCCGGTGTGCAGCGCCGGCTCCGAAGGCGAGCGCCTGGCGG
>JANMWT010000485.1:0-2101 GCA_031394145.1 Alphaproteobacteria bacterium
GCGCGAGACGCCGTAGGCGGCGATGATCCCGGCTTCGGTCGGAAGCTTGGCGCCCGGCGCGAAGTCGCCGCGCCGCACCTGCGCGGCAAGGCGTTCGACCAGTTGCTGCGCCAGACTCTGGGCGCGCGGCGGACCGCCCGGCGCGCGCAGCGAGGCGGCGGCAAGCGGTTTGCGGTGTGCGGGCGGGGTTCTTGCGGTGCTTGACATTGCGATCGATAAGCCCGGATAATCCGGTGCAGTTGTATGATGACATACGACTCGCGGGACATCAAGCCTCGCCTGCGACGCCACGTCCGTTCGCCTGTCGCCGCCCGTCGCTCCCGTCCAACCAAGCCGATCGCCGAATGCCTCAGGAACCCTTCAATCGTCTGCTGCCGACCGGCGCCGCCGGTGGCCTGGGCCATCTCTACGAATCGGCGCGCAGACACGCCATCCCGCGCATCGTGTTCGCGAGTTCCAAACACGCGATCGGATTCCATCCGCATAGCCGGGTCATCGACGCCGACGCGTCGGCGCGGCTCGACAGCTTCTGCGGGGTCGGCAAGGCGTTTGGCGAAGATCTGTCGCGTTTCTATTTCGACCGTCACGGCATCGAGAGCGTGTGCCTGCGCATCGGCGCCTCGTTTCCCGAGCCGTGGGACCGGCGCAGCCTGGTGACCTGGTTGTCCCACGACGACCTCGTGGAACTGGTGCGCTGTTCGCTCTTCACGCCCCAGGATGGGCACACCATCGCGTTCGGCGTATCCGGCAACCGCGACAAGTGGCGGGACAACCGAAACGCGGCGCGCATCCGGGTTATGCGCCACGCGACAGTTTGGAACGGTTTCGCGCCAGGATCGACGCCGAGGCGGTCGAACCGGATCCGGCCGGCCGTGCCGTCCGCTACCAGGGCCGTGTTTACCTTGAAAAGGGGCTCTTCGATTGAAGCATGATCAGCACAGGCTCAAGAGTCCGGGTTTGGCCATATTGTCGGACTTGCTCGAACGACGCCAACTTGGCGCCGGGCAAATGTTTTTCCGACGGCTGCGCCGACACCGCGCAGCTGACACCAACTTCACCAACCAAGGAGAGAGACATGAAACGACGTGACGTGATTCGCGCTGGCGCGGCAACGGTCCTGGCTGCGGTGGCAGGCGCCCCGATGCGCGGCGCCCTGGCCCAGCAAAAAACGGTGTGGAAGGCGTCCGATGTCCATCCGCTCGGGTACCCGACGGTCGAGGCGATCGTACGCATGGGCAAGAAATTCGAAGCGGCGACCAACGGGCGCATCTCGATTCAGATGTATCCGTCGATGCAGCTTGGCGGCGAGAAGGAAATGATCGAGCAGGCGCAGGTGGGCGCGCTGCAGATCGCCCGCATCTCGGTGGGCGCGATGGGCCCGGTGGTGGACGAAGTCAACGTCTTCAACATGCCCTTTGTGTTCCGCGACGAGGCCCACATGCGCAAGGTGATCGACGGGCCGATCGGTCAGGAAATGCTCGAGCGCATGTCTACGGCGCCCACGTCGAAGTTGATCGCCCTGGGCTGGATGGACTCCGGTACGCGCAACGTGTATTCGAACAAGGCGGTGACCAAGCCTGCCGACCTGAAGGGCATGAAGGTCCGCATGATGGGCAATCCGATTTTCGTTGAAACCATGAATGCGATGGGCGGCAACGGCGTCGCGATGGGATTCAATGAACTTTACTCCGCGATGCAGACCGGTGTAGTTGACGGCGCCGAAAACAACGAGCCGACGGTTCTGGCGCAAAACCACTATCAGGTCGCGAAGATCTACAGCCTGACCGGCCATCTCATCATTCCCGAGATTTTCGTGTTTTCCAAGCGCACCTGGGACGCCATGTCGAAGGAAGATCAGGCCATGCTCAAGAAATTCTCGCGCGAAGCGCAGATCGAGCAGCGCCAGTTATGGGACGAAAAGACCGCGAAAGCCACCGAGGAACTCAAGTCCCACGGTGTCAGGTTCGTCCAGGCGGACAAGCCCGCGTTTTACAAGGCGACCGCGCCGATCCGTGAAAAATATGGTGCGAAATACGCGTCGCTGATCAAGCGAATCGAAGACACCAGGTAGGCACGCGCCCGTCGTTCAAGCGCACGCGGG
>JANMWT010000215.1:0-20317 GCA_031394145.1 Alphaproteobacteria bacterium
GCTTTGGGCCCATCTCACCAGCGACATCGCTCCCGATCCGGCCGTGACGTACGGCGTCCTCCCCAACGGCATGCGCTATGCGCTGATGCGGAACCAGCTGCCGCCGGGCGCGGTATCGATCCGTTTCGACCTTCACTTCGGGTCGCTTTATGAGGCGAGGTCCGAACAGGGTCTCGCCCATTTCATCGAGCACATGGCCTTCAACGGTTCGACCCACGTGGCCGAAGGCGAGATGGTGAAGATCCTCGAACGCCTTGGCCTTGCCTTTGGCGCCGACACCAACGCCGCGACGACGCAGCAGCACACCACCTACCAGTTCGACTTGCCGAAGGCGGACGAGCCGGGGGTTGAGCAAACCTTGCATCTGGTGCGCGAGATCGCCAGCGAGCTGACTTTCGGTTCGGCGGAAATCGAACGGGAGAAAGGAATCGTTCTTGCTGAAGCCCGTCTGGCGGATACCGTCGCGACGCGGCGCAACCAGCGGCAACTTGACTTCCTGCTTCCGGGCAACCTTGCTGCAGCCCGGATGCCGATCGGCGATATCAAGGTCGTCGAAGGCGCAACCCACGATCAGTTGGCCAGCCTCTATGAGCGCTATTACCGTCCGGGCCGGGCGACCCTGGTGATCGTTGGCGACATCGACGTCGCTGCGCTGGAAGCCAGGATCAACGCCATTTTTTCCGACTGGGCGGGGCGCGGTGCGGCAGGCGTCGAACCGACCCCGACCTTGACAGTCCTCGCGCGCAAACCTGACGCTGCGGTATTCACCGACAAGGACGCAAGCGACGTCATCTCGGTCTACGCCCTGTCACCCTACGAGGACCTGTCTGACACAACCGCGAACCGGCGTGAGAAGACCGCGCTGGGATTGGCGCTCGCCGTCGTCAACCGCCGGCTTGCGCTTCAAGCGCAAGGCGAAACGCCGCCATTTCGGAGCGCCGGGCTCGTTCAGTCAAATCTGCTCGAGGCAGTCGAGGCGGCGCGCGCCTCGGCGACAGTCCGGGCGGGCGAGTGGCGCCAGGGCCTGGAAGCAGTCGAGCAGGAATGGCGGCGCGCTTTGGTGCATGGCTTCACCGTCGCGGAAGTTGCAGAGCAGGTGAGCGTCTTGCGCGCCGGCCAGATCGACGCAGCTCGCGGCGCTGCGGCGCGCTCGACCGTCCAGCTGGCCACGCAGCTGATGAGCTCGATCCAAGACGATGCGGTCTTCTCAACGCCAGCGACCGCCCTCGCGCGGATCGAAAGCTGGGCGCCGGCGATAACACCGGATCAGGTCCAGGGCGCCTTCCGGCGGCACATGGCAGTCGGTCACCCGCTGTTCTTCCTGTCGACCAGCCTGCCTCAACCCGACGCCGGGGCCGCCATTCCTCTGGTATGGGCGCAGAGCGCCAGACGGCCGGTTGCTGCGCCGGTCCCGAAAATCGTCCAGCCGTTCGCCTACGCCGATTTCGGCCCACCCGGGAGGGTGGTCGGAGACATGCGCCGAACCGACATCGACGCGCGCCTCGTTACCTTCGCCAACAATGTCCGCCTCAATCTCAAGCGGACGGCGTTCGAGCCCGGCGCCGTGAGGGTATCGCTGCGCATCGCGGGCGGCGCCGTCGGGTTGGAGAATGCTCCTTTCGGCCTTGCCTCGCTGATGGAGGCTTTCACCGCCGGTGGACTTGAGGCGCACTCTGCAGATGACCTCCGTTCGATCCTCAGCGGCCGAAAAGTCCAGGCGGGCTTCTCGGCGTCGACGACCGCATTCGGTGCTTTCTATGCGACAACGCCAGCCGATCTTGAGCTTCAGCTCGATATCGCGGCAGCCTATGTGACCCACCCGGGCTATCGGCCCGACGCCGAGCGCCGCTGGCGAGAGGGCCTTGCTCTCTCCCTTCAGCGCCTCGAAGCTGATGCGCCGAGCGCGTTTGCCAGCCGCGGCGCGCGCCTCCTGGCGAATGGCGACAAGCGTTTCGGTCGGGATCTCACCGATGGCCTCGCCAACCGCTCCTTTGTCGAGCTCAAGGCCTATCTTGATCCCTGGCTGACGTACGGAGCGATCGAAATCGCGATCGTCGGCGACATCGACGAGGCGACGGCGATCAGCGCAGTGGCGAAGACGTTTGGGGCGTTACCGGATCGCGACGAGGTGTCCTCCACCGAGAAATCGGCTCGGCCCGTCAAATTTAGGGATCCGCATGAGATGATCATGCTGAGCCATTCGGGAGAAGCTGACCAGGCGTTGGTCAACGTCTACTGGCATGTCGACATCGATCCTGACGCCGACCCGCAAGAGGTCCGGGTGCTGAATGCGCTCGCCAGCGTAATGCGCATCAAGATCACCGAGACGGTCCGCGAAAATCTCGGCGCTAGCTATTCGCCGTCGGCGAGCTTCACGGCGTCCGACGCCTATCCCGGCCTGGCCTACTTCGTCGCGGGCGCCGAAGTGAAGCCAGGCGACGTCAGCAGAGTCTCGGCCGCGCTTCACGCGATTGCCGCCGATCTGCGCGAAGGCAAGATCAGCGATGACGAATTCAACCGGGCGGTCACTCCAATGATCGACCAGCTGCCGCTTCACGCAACATCGAACGCCTACTGGCTGGTTCTGCTCTCTCAGGCGCAGAGTGAGCCGGCCCGCCTGGAGCGCTCGCGACTTGCCAATTTGGAGGCAAGCGCAAGGGCGGTGACCAAAGCAGAGCTAGCCATGGCCGCCGGACGTTGGCTGACCGATGAGCGGGCGCAGGATGTAAGGGTGATGCCGAGGGCCGATCCGCGGCGCGTCGAGTGAACGGCGTGTGCGAGGCCAGGATCAGCGCGTTGTCGGCGTCCGTCCAGTCGGGAGTTCGCGGTTCAAGATCGAAGGCTAGGGCCTGCGACGGAGCGACATGATATAGGCGGCAAGGTCGCTGTTGGTGCGATCGTCCATATAGTATCCCGGCATTGTGGGATGCGAACTCCGCATCCAGTCTTGGATCTTGGTCGCGCTCATGTCTGGCTGATTGGCGACCGAGACGAAAGTTGGGGCCGCAGGGTTTGCGGCGGGTCCCGCTCCGGCAATGCCAATATCGTGACATTGCGGGCAACCCAGATGAGCCAGCCCGGCGCCGCGATAGACTGCCGGATCAGTCGACGGCGCGACGGCTGCTTGCTGGCGAGCCGTCCCGGAGGCGGCTGCCGGTGCAGGAGGCGGTTCCGGTTTGGTCGAAGGCGAGCAGCTGGGCGCCGCCACCAGGAGGAACGCGGCGATGCACCACGATGTGGCCCATGTGGTACGAGGGGCTAGCCCAAAAGTCATTGCGGCACTGCCTTTGTGTGCATCGAAAGCGCCATTGAGCGTTGCAGCTCGATGCCCGGCTTGAGCCAGCTCAATCTGCGGCTGGATTATCCACCTGGCGTCTCATATGTCATGCGGCGGTCGAGCCCGGGCAGCCTTTGCCGAGCGCAAGCGATCGACCTGATGAGCGCGGGCAAGCAGCGCATCACCGCGGCGCCGTTGAAGGCGCCGATGGCGAGGTCACCAGACGAGGGCTGAAGGACATATGGCAGGACTGGCAGGATTGCGCGAGGCGCGCCGTCGCATCCGTCAAAGCCGCCCGATCCTTATTGCGCGCGGCGATGCTTGCAACGACGCCGGCGGCTTGCATCTCCGTCGATAGCTTCAGCCACCTCGGGTCAGCGACCCAGGCTCCATCGTTCGGTCCGGTCCCTGGCGTTGTGATGAGGGTTGCAGCGCCAATCAGGTCGACAGCGGCTTCTGAAACCTGAAGCCAGTCGCCCTGAGAAAGGTCCTTGACGGATGTGGCGGCCCGGAAAATGTCGGTGGATGAGCGATTGATCGATCCAGCCATGACCGCAAGGATGGACACTCCAAGGGGCAATTGCTGGCTTCGAGGCACGGGCGGGGAAGTCTGCGGCCCGGAAACCTGGGGCCCGGAAACCTGGGGCGGAGCAATCTGAGGCGGAACCCCGCGGTCTGCGTTGGTTCCGTCTTTGGCGACGATTGCGGGTGGACCGGGCGCGGCAGTCGCATCAAGGAAAGGTGCTGCGATGATGCCGAGGACCAGCAACGCGGCGGCTGTAATCGATCTGATCGTCATTCTGCTTCGCATTCCGTTTTCCCCGCCGTGCGCCTAAACCGCACCCGCGGTGCGACCGGGCCGAGGTCAGGCCTGCCGCCCTTGGGGCCGCCCTTGGGGCCGCTATTGGGGCGAAGCGCATCGTGCATGCATCTGAGCCTGCTGCCGGGCGTCAGACTTGAGCCAGCGCAAACGGCAGGTGCGCCATCCGCCTATTGCGTGCTTTATGCTTCGGGCCTGAAGTAGCCCAACCCGTTTGGGGGGGGGGCCATGAGTCGATTGCGCAACCACTCTGAATTGCACCTGGTTTCCCGGATCGGCTGGCTTCGAGCCGCCGTCCTCGGGGCCAATGACGGCATCGTCTCGACGGCCAGCCTGATTGTCGGCGTGGCGGCCGCGGCGGCGGACAGGAACGCAATTCTGGTGGCCGGTGTCGCCGGATTGATCGCCGGCGCGATGTCCATGGCGGCTGGAGAGTATGTCTCCGTGAGCTCGCAAGCCGATACCGAGAAAGCCGATCTGAGCCGCGAACGGCAGGAGCTTCGCGATGATGATGCAGCCGAGCATAGCGAACTTGCAGGGATCTACGTCAAACGCGGCCTTGATCCTGGCCTGGCGCAGCAGGTCGCCGAGCAGCTCATGGCCAAAGACGCCTTGCGCGCTCACGCCCGGGACGAACTTGGGATTTCCGAAATCACGACCGCCAGACCGATACAGGCGGCCCTGACGTCGGCGACGACGTTCGCGATCGGCGCGGTCTGTCCGCTTCTCACGGCGCTCGCCGCACCGCTTCCGCTGGTTGGCTGGCTGGTCGCCGCGGCATCGCTGCTGTTTCTGGCCTTGCTCGGGGCGGCAGGGGCTCGCGCCGGCGGAGCCGATCTGAAGACGGCGGTGGCGCGCGTGACATTCTGGGGCGCTGTCGCAATGGGAATCACAGCTGGCGTCGGGCGCCTGTTTGGAACCGTCGCGTGAACATCGCTTTGGCCTTGAAGGCGCGACGTTCGACGGTCGTTGGTCCGATCCTGACTGCGTTGCTTCCCGCCCGAAACAGATTCAAGAAGCACGCGCCGCTTGAGCCGGATCAATCCGCGACCCGCAGCCTTGATCAATGGTCTTGCCAGCGACGTGGGCGACGCCCGCAATGGCGCAGGAGACTGACATGGGCCTCAAGGACATCCTTGCCGTCATCGATGCGACATCGGGCGGGGATCACGTCCTCAGGTTCGCCGCGCAGCTAACCGAGCAGCGCTCCGGTCAACTGTCCGGCCTGGTGGTTGGATGGCAACCCTCGGTTCCCGCAATCTCGGAATCATGGGCTGCGGCTGGCCAAATCGAGAAGCTTGCCAAGGAAATGCAGGCGGTCCTCGACGCCGACATCAAGACGGCCAAGATGAGGCTCGAGCGGGAACTTGGCACTAGCCGTGTCGAGGGGCTGCTTATGGAGGTCGAGGATGCGCGCAAGGTGGTTGGCATTCGCGCGCGCCACGCCGACGTCACGATCGTTTCGCGCCTTCGCCCAGCTGCAGCCGATGCCGTGAACGTCGTCCTCGAGGCGTGCCTGTTCGATTCGGGTCGCCCGGTTATCGTTGTGCCGCCGGCCTGGAAGAGCAGAAAAATCGGCCGCAACGTGCTGGCGGTCTGGAAACCGACGCGGGAGGCGGCGCGGGCGTTCGCCGACGCCGGCCCGATCCTCGAAACTGCCGATCGGGTCGTGGTCGCGACCGTCGACGCCGTGCCGTCCGACTTTGGCTATGGCGGTTCGCCGGGAGCGGATATCTGCGCGCACCTGGCGCGTACCGGCGCCAAGGTCGAGCTGGTCAACCTCGCTTCCGGCGGCCGCAGTGTGACTGAGACGATGCTGGATCAGGCGCTCGCCATCGACGCCGATCTCCTTGTCATGGGTGGATATGGTCGCCCGCGCATCAGTGAACTGATTCTGGGGGGTGTGACGCGCGAGATGCTGCACATCTCGCCGCTGCCAATTCTCATGTCACACTAGCGTCTGGCTGCGAGTTTGCCGCCCATCTTGCGCGGGACTGCGCCAATCGTCACGAATTGCGTGACGACCTTGTGGAGCCGGGGCGCTTATGAAGAATCCCTACGAGGTCATCGGCGTCGAACGCACCGCAACGGCGGACGCGGTGAGGACCGCCTACCGCCGGCTGGCGAAGAAGCTCCATCCCGATCTCAATCCCGGTAACGCGCAAGCCGAAGCGCAGTTCAAGGACCTCTCGGCGGCTTATGATCTTCTGTCCGATCCGGAAAAACGGAAGCGGTTCGACAGCGGCGAGATCGATGCAAGCGGCACCGAAGTACGGCAGCGCCAGTACTATAGAGACGTCGCCGGCGCAGCCAACGGCGACGGCGCTTATGTCAACCATTCCGGTTTCGCCGATCTCGACGGCGCCGGAGACATCTTCGCCGAGCTATTCAGGCGCCAGACCCGCAACGCGCGCGGCGCGGATCTGCGATTTCATCTGGCCGTCGAATTTCTGGAGGCGATCAATGGCGCGACGCGGCGCCTCACGCTACCCGACGGCGGTACGATGGATGTCGCCATTCCACCGGCCATCGAGGGCGGCCAGGTGCTGCGACTGCGCGGCAAGGGCGCACCCGCGCCGGGGGAGGGAGAGCCCGGCGATGCGTTGATCGAGATCTCGGTCCGACCGCACCGCTTCTTTGTCCGAGACGGCGACGACATCCGCTTGGAGCTGCCGATCTCTCTGAAGGAAGCGGTTCTGGGCGCCAAGGTGAAGGCGCCAACGCCGACTGGCGTCGTCATGGTGACGGTGCCCAAAGGATCAAACAGCGGCGCGGTCCTGCGCCTCAAAGGCAAGGGCGTGGCCCGCCGGTCCGGCCATGGCGATGAACTTGTGACGCTCAAGGTGATGCTGCCCCCTCAACCGGACGCCGCGCTTGAGGCGTTTCTGGAGAGTTGGGCGCCTTCATCGGAGTACGCTCCGCGTGAGGACATGGTGGGATGATCATCAACGTCACGGAATTTCTTGGCCAGCTTCGGATCGACCTCCAGACCCTCGAGTTCTGGATCGAAGAAGAGTGGCTGGTTCCCGGCCGATCCGGAGGGGCGCCCGCCTTCTCGCCAGTCGACCTGGCGCGGGCGCAACTGATCCGCGATCTGACAGAGGAGCTCGGCGTCAATGCCGAGGGTGTAGGTATCGTCCTTCACCTGGTGGACCAGATGCACGGATTGAGGCTCGCACTCAGCGAAACCTTGAAGACGCGGGACAGCAGCCAGTCTGAGAGCAGCCAGTCTGAGAGCAGCCAGTCTGAGAGCAGCCGGTCTGAGTGACGTGCGACGACGTGCGCCCCGCTCGGCATTGTCTTGAAGATTTGCGCTGCATCAATCAGCCCGAGCTCGCATCAGCTAGCTGTGGAGGCGCTTCGGCGCCAGGTTCAACCTCATCCGGAAAACGCCCATGAAACGCTTCATCCTGCTCGCGGCCGCGATCGCAGCGGCCGGCTGCGCATCGGTGAGCGCGCCGAATGACGGCACGCCTGGACCGCAGCCCATGAAGATGGGCGCCGATCGGCCTTCCCCGCCTGGGAGCGGCCAGGACAAGCCGATGATGAAGATGATGATGGGAATGATGACGATGAGCGACCTCGGGCCGCTTGCAGGTTGCCCCCGCGACCAGGAGCCGATCCCGGCGCGAATATTGCGCCTGCACGCGGCGCTAAAGATTACGCCAGCCCAGGAAACGCCATGGCGCGCTTTCGCGGACGCCTATGATCATCACGCCGCTGTGACCGGTATGGATATGTCGGACGACGCCGCCAACCCGGTTTCTGCGCCAGACCGGATACGCGGTGGGGAAACCATGATGGAGGCCGAACTTGCGACGTTGAAGGCGCTGCGAACCAGCCTTGAAGCCCTCTATGTCGTCTTAAGCTCGGACCAGCGATCGGCTGCGGATGGCTTGAAATGCAAAATGGGAATGAGCCAGAAATAGGCTGGCTGCGTGCGCAGATCGTTTCGTCTGGCCGGGTGAGCGACACTGGCCGCCGATCGCGGTGAACGTCGCTTCAGAGGTCCATCCTATTTCGGCGGATAGCTCGGCGATTTGTAGAGTCCCATTGAGGTCAGGCCTGGTTTGAACTTCTTGTGACAGGTTTCGCAGGCCGCCACGAGCCGGTCGCCCGCAGCGCTCAATCCTTTGACGTCCTTGGACTGCGCGGCCTTGAGCGCCACCATGCCTGCTGCGCTCATTTCGTCGGCATAGCCTTTCCATTCAGGCTGAGACACCCAGTCGGCGTCGCTGGGTCCCGTGCCGGCGAGCTGGATCAACCTGCCGCTCACGGCCATCTGATAGGCGTCGTACTCCGCTTCGCGCCACCCAGCGGCCGATTTGGGGGATTTGTAGGCGTCGACCCACAGCGGTTCGGATGCATGATCGACGAGGGCGACCATCACCGCGTTCAGGCTCACCGGAAGGGTGACGGCGGGGGCGGCTGCAATCGGCGCGGCCACAGGGTTTGGCGCCGCCGGCGCCGCTTCGACGGGCTTTGCAGAAGGAGAGCAGCTGGCGACCACGATGAAGGATGCGAGGGCGATCACGCTGAAGCTGCTCTTGGATGTCATGGTTCGTCTCCCTCGGCGGCTGAATGGGCGCGCCACGGTGGAAGGCTGGCATGCTGCGAAATTCCGAATTTGATCCAGATCAAGCAAATCCCCTTCAGCGCGCGAGCGCACCTGAATGGCCTGGTCGGGGTTAGGGCGATGCCAATACGAGCCGCGTGGCCTCTCCGGGCGACGGGTCATGGCGGAATTGATCGTGACAGGATTGGCAGGACTGAGCCAGACGCTCAGCAGAAGCGAGCAGGGCAGGCCTGCTCTTCTGGCGAACTGCGATTCCGGCATTGATGCTGCTTACCTGCATGTCGAGTGCAAAGCGGCGCCAGTCGGGATCCTTCACCCACGCTGAATCGCGTGGGCCGGCGGCGGGTGTCGTGATCAGGGTCGCCGCACTGATGAGGTTGAGCGCGGCGAGACCGGCCGCCAGCCAGTCAGTGTCGCTGAGCGGCCCTTCCGCGGTCGCCGTGATGAATACGCCGTGGGAGGAAAAATCGATGATGCCGGCCATCACGGCGCGGATTGGAACGCGCAGCGGCAAGGGCGAAACCGGATCGCTCACCCGCCCCGAAGGATCGGGTCGGTCTGTCCGCGTATCGCCGCCGGCCGCCGGGGACTGAGCGGATGCCGACATGTGAAGCACGCCGATGCTGAGGAAGAGGCCCGCGGCGGCGCGCCATCGGGAGGCGCATGAAGACATGTCAGACCTCGTGTACTGCCAGCCAAGAGTGCTCTGCCCCTTGCGGCAGGGGTCTGATCCACGTCAAACGCGATGGCGGGTGTTGGCGCATAAGGGTCCGTCCGACAGGGTGGTCTCATGCGCGCTGGTTTCCTCCTTCCCCCGATGGCGCTGCTTGCCGCATGCACCGCCCTGCCGGCGCCTGAGGAGGCTGCAGATCCGATCCACGCCACCCCAGCGCAGATTGAATCCGGCCACGCTCTGGCCGCAGCGCATTGCGCCGCCTGTCATGCCATCGGCGCGACTGACAAGAGCCGGCTTCGCGCCGCGCCGCCATTCCGGCGCCTGTCCGAACGCTATGCGATCGATGACCTCGCCGAGTCGCTCGCCGAAGGGATTGTGACCGGTCATCCCGACATGCCCCAATGGGTTCTGGATCAGGAGCAGATCACCGAGCTTCTGGGTTACATGGACAGCATCCAGACCAAGCGGTCGCGCTGATCGGCGATGGCGGGGCGCAACCCATTGATGACGCTCCCGGGGATGTCCAGCGCTGCGCGCGGCTGACCCGCAGGCGATCAGCGCAACCAACAATCGAACGAGGATTTGACTCCCATCAAATCTCCGACCGTCGATCGAAGCGAAGATGTGTCATGATGGCGACGACGAAACATTCGACGCGTGAAACCTACCAGCAAGCCACGCTAAGCCTGCTGGGCCGGCGGCGCAGCGACAGTACGGAATGCCTCAGCACATTCATCGCGAAGAACCGCGTTCTGCTTGATCAGCTCCTCGAACGGTGGCTCGAACTTTCCGATCGGAATTGCCTTCCCACGCCTGAGACGATCATCTCCTGGCTCTGAACCTGGCCGAGAAGCTTTGCCTGCCGTGACCGGGAATTCGATCTCCCGATAGGCGTTGCCCGCCCAGCTATTGCCTGCTTTGCTTGAGAGACTTGGCGAGCCCTAGATGGTGCTGCTGCGCTTTTCCGCTTGCGGCCCGGCGAACCTGGCGCCCGCAGCCTGCCAGCCGGCCAGGATGAAGGTCGTCCAGAAGTCGGCCGCCGTATCGACGTCGACCTTGCCGAGTTTGAGGGAGCCTTCGGCGCCTTCCATGGCTTTGATCGTCATGATCATGCCCATGCGCGCGAGCTCCTTCGGCACGCCATAGGTCTCCATTGTCTTTTCGACCCAGTATTGCGTGATCGACGCCTGCTGGATGCGCTTGGTCTCCTTGACCTGGACAAGGGCGCCGGCGTCATTGACCAGGGCGCGCATCAACGCGCCGCGCTCCATCACGTATTCAAGATACCGTCGGATATAGACGCGACGAATGACGTCAGTGGGGGCGTCTGGAGATACCAAGTTCTCAGATCGTCCGCGAATGTGATCGAACTCGCGTTGCAGCAGCGCGCCGAGCAGGGCGTCGCGCGTCGGGAAGTATTTGTAGACGAGCGGCCGGCTGACATGCGAGGCGGCGGCAACGGCCTCGGGCGTACAACCGGAGACGCCCTGGGCCAGAACGATGTTGGCGGCGGCATCGAGAATCAGGTTGCGCCGGACGTCGGGAGACAAGCGGGCTGCACGCTTACGACGTTTGGTCAGGCCAACCGGCGCCTGACCCTCGGCGATGCGCCTGCGCCGGGTCGCCGGATCATTCTCGCCTGTCGCCGGTTCGATACGCTTGGCCATTGGTCCTTCCGAACACGCTCAAAACATTCCACCGCCGTCCCTGGGTGGAAAGGAAAGGGCGCGGTTATCCTGCCGCGATATTGACTTTTCGTCACTAAAAGAATCCACTGAGCCTGACAAATCGGCGTGAGACCGATGCGTCCAGGGAGGATCGCGTGCAGCTGAAGTCCGGGATCGCTGCTCTGAGCGCCGTTGTTTTGACGGCGGCGGTTGCCTGCACGACCGCGTCGCAGCACATCGCCCGTGCGTCCCAGGCGCAGACCCGGTCTGCCGCTGCGCCGAGCGCCCCCGCGGCGCGATGGGACGCTGATTATCGACCTTATGTGGATCGAACCAGTTTCACGGTCGCCTTTCGGCGCCTGACGGAGAGCCAGTACCGTCACACCATCGCCGATAGTTTCGGGCCCGACTTGAAAATCAACGCACGCTTCGAGCCCGAGCAGCGTGAAGGCGGGCTTCAGGCAATCGGCAACGCAAGGCTTTCGATAACCACCTCCGGGCTTGAACAGTATTTTGCGGTGGCGCGCTCGGTTTCAGATCAGGTGATGCAGGGCGATCTGCGCGACGCCCGTGTCGGCTGCAAGCCGGTCGGGGAGGGCGCGTCTGACACTGCGTGCGCGACCGCCTTCATCAAGTCGCGTGGACGACAATTGTTTCGCCGGCCGCTGTCCGAAGCGGAAATCGCCGAGCGGCTCGCGGTTTGGAAAGAAGGCGCCGCCAAGTCGGGCGATTTTTACAAGGGCCTGAAACTGTCGCTGGTCAGCTTGTTGATGGCGCCGGACTTTCTGTTCCGAACTGAAAGGGCCGAAGCCGATCCATCTGTCGCGGGCGGGTTTCGGCTGGATGGCTACAGCCGGGCGTCGAGATTGTCCTTCGTGCTGTGGGATGCGCCCCCCGACGCCGAACTGTTGGCTGCGGCCAGCGATGGCCGGCTCTTGACCCAGGCTGGCGTCGACACTCAGGTCGCTCGGATGACGACCTCGCCACGGCTGGCGGATGGCGCGCGCGCCTTCTTCAGCGACATGCTGCAGTTTGACGCCTTCGATACGCTGACCAAGGATTTCGCGACCTACCCGAAATTCTCGCAGGCGGTGGCCGACAGCGCACGCGAAGAGACACTGAAATTCCTCGTCGATTTCCTGGTGCAGCGCAGTCAGGACTACCGCAACATCTTCACCACCCACGACACCATCATCAACCGGTCCCTGGCTGCGATCTACAAGGTTCCTTACGCCACGACCGATCCCTGGCTGAGCTACACGTTTCCGGAGGATTCGGAGCGTTCGGGGGTTCTCACTCAGGTTTCGTTCCTCGCCCTGTTTTCCCATCCCGGCAGCTCGTCTCCGACCGTCCGCGGCGTCAAGCTGTACGAGATCTTTCTTTGCCAACCGACGCCGCAGCCGCCGCCCGATGTCGACTTTTCGAAAGTCCAGGCCACGCAGAACGGCACTGTCCGCTCGCGTTTGCTCGACCACATGACCAATCCGGGTTGCTCATCTTGTCACGCTCGGAGCGATCCCGCCGGACTGACGCTTGAACACTTCGATGGCCTTGGACAAACGCGCACGCTCGAGAATGGCGCCCCGATCGATGTCAGCGCCAAGATCGGGGGTGCGAGTTTCGCCGGCGCGAGAGGCCTTGGCGCTTACCTGCACGACAATCCAGCTGCGCCGTCCTGCCTGGTTCAGAACGTTCACACCTACGGGGTCGGGCGGCCCTACGACTACAAGGACGCAAACTATATCAAGGCGCAGACGCAGACCTTCGCTGCTAAGGGATACCGTCTGGTCGAGCTTTATCGGAGCGTTCTGACCAATCCGGAATTCTTCAAGGTCGTAAAGCCCGAGGGCGTCACACCGAAGACATCCGTGGCGTCGATCGGCGCTGCTGGATCAATCATCTCCACGGGAGGGGGACAATGACACTCCGCTTCAATCGCCGCTCGATGCTGCGCGGCTTGCTCGGCGGCTCGGCAGTGGGCCTTGGATTGCCAGCCCTTGACGCCTTCTTGAACGCCAATGGCGAAGCCTGGGCGGATGGAACGCCTTTGCCGGTGCGCTTCGGCACTTATTTCTGGGGGCTGGGGCTGACCGACACGCCGTCCGGCGGCACCCGCTGGGTCCCCAAGACGGTCGGGCGAAACTACGAGATCACGCCTGAACTCGCATCGATCGCGGCGCTCCGGAACAAGGTTTCGGTCTTTTCCGGCTTTCGCGTCATCGGCGACGGCAAGCCGAACATCGTGCACTGGAGCGGACATTCCTCGATCCTGTCCGGTACGGCGCCGGGCCTGAACGGCGTGATGGATGCGCCCTCATTCGATACCGCCGTCGCGGATGCTCTGGGCGCAAGCTCGCGCTTCAGGTCGATCGACCTGTCGGCTTCCGGCGCCGCTTATGCGAACTATTCGACCCGGACCGGACGCACCTTCGCAACCCCCGAGACGACGCCGCTCGACCTTTACGCGCGCTTGTTTGGTGAAGGGTTCCAGAACCCGAATGATCCGAACTGGAAGCCAAACCCGGACATCATGCTGCGCCAGAGCGTGCTGTCGGGCGTCTCCGAGGAGCGGAAGTCATTGATGGCGGGCGTCGGCCGCGCCGATCAGCAGAAGCTCGACCAGTATTTCACCTCGCTGCGTGAGATCGAATACCAGCTTCAGATCCAGCTGGAGAAGCCAGAGAAATGCGAAGCCTGCGCCATTCCGGACCGGCCGAAGGAAGGCTCCAAGGCCGTGACCATCGATGTGGTCAACGCAAACAGCAAACAGATGGCGAAGCTTCTGGCGATGGGCCTCGCCTGTAACCAGACCCGCGTGTTCAACATGGTGCACACGCCAGGTTCGTCGAACACCTACATCGGCGGGGAGACCAAGACCTACCACCAGATCACGCACGATGAACCCACCGACGCCAAGCTCGGCTACCAGCCCAAGACCAGCCAGATTGCCGGCATGGTCATGCAGGCCTTCGGTGATTTCGTCGCCGAACTGGACGCGATCAAGGAAGGTGACGGCACACTGCTCGACCATTCGCTGATCATGGGGTTCAGCGATACGGGCTACGCCAAAATCCATTCGCTCGAGAACATCCCGGTCTTCTTTGCGGGCCGCGCCAATGGTCGACACAAGTCCGGACAGCACATTGTCGGCAAGGGCGAATCGGTGACGCGGCTCTCGCTGACGGCGCAGCAGCTTGTCGGTTTGCCGGTCGGCGAGTTCGGCGCCGGCGCGATGAAGACCTCACGACCGATCAGCGAAGTCATGGCGTAGGGGATGGTGATGAAGAACCGCTTCTTTGGACTTCTCGGCATGGCCGCCGTGGCGCTGGGCGTCACGGGAACCGCCGCTGCCGACTGGACCCGCACCTATGTGGTGGATTGGTACGAGCCCGCTTCATATTACGGCGCCAAGACCGGCACGATGGATCCCGGTGCGGATTGCCCCGCTGGCACGATTGGTGAGCCTGACTGGGTCAAGGTCCTGATGAAGGCCGGCTACACCCAGCAGGAAGCCAAGTGGCTGCGCGACCCGGTGCATCCCTATCGCGTTCCCAGCAACGGCCAGAACCAGATGGCGTTTCGCGGCAAGGACCGTGCAAACATCTATACGCAACCCTGGCTGACGCCCGATCCGGGCATGGCCGAGGTGACGGGCTCGATCGGCGAGGGCCTCGATCTTGATGGCGACAAAACCAATGGCTTCCTCAGCCCTACCGGCGAGACGGGCGTCGATAACCAGTTCTACAAGGCGATGGGGTGCTGGAAGGCTTTCCGGGGGCCGACGCGCCTCGCGATGTCGCCGCAGAGCCGCAACGATCTGATGCGCGAGGGCGAGTGGACCGTGCTGATCGTCGTCTCCGGCAAAGGCGCCGATCCGATGAATGACCCCAATGTCCGCGTTGGCATCTATGACAGCAAGGATGCTCTGGTGAAGGACGGCAATGGCGAGATCGCCCCCGACTACACCTTCCACATCGCGCCAAGCCAGCACTATGAGGGCGTCCTCGAGGCGAAGACGGTCAACGGCGTCATCGTCTCGACGAAACCGACGGACGAAATGTGGATGCGCGAGCCGACCTATGCGCGCGAAGTCCAGCTGCTCCAGGCGCAGCTGAAGCTGGAGATGAAGGCGGACGGAACGCTCAAGGGCCTTGTCGCCGGCTATCGCCCGTGGATGGCGTCCTATCAGGGCTGGGTCGATGGGCGCGGATCAGTGGTCGAACAACTGTTCTGGATCGAACTTCCGGCCGTCTACTATGCGCTCAAGCGAAACGCGGACTACAGCCCCGCTGTCGCAAACGGCGAAAAGACCCACATATCCTTTGCGATGCGCGTCAACGCCATTCCGGCTTTCGTGATGATGCCCGATGGCAAGAAACAGGTGAGTTCGGTCGACTCCTACAAGTCGATTGCACCGCCCTTCGAGGGCAAGATGCCGGTGTTCACCGGCTTGTCCAAGCGGATCGTCGATGGACTGGTCAAGGACAGTAACGGCCAGATCCTGGCCGGCCCCAAAGCTGTCATTGGCCCGCCACCGGCAAGCTGATCCTCGAGCGCGATGACGCGAACAGAGGTCGAGGTCGAGGGCGACCTCGACGTCATGCATGGACTTCGTCGGTCATATGTCGTCCGGGCTGACCGGTCGCGGCACAGTGCGAAAGAGATCGACGCGCTTGCTTCGCTCCTTCTGGCGGCCTCGATTTCGCTGCGCGTGCTGGGCCGGGCGCATGCGCCTGCCGCGATCCTCATGCAAGTCGTCGAAGGCGCATGCGCTGCCGCTAAGGCCTGGACAGGGCAGCTTGACCGTCCGCGGCGCAAATTGTGATGGGGCGATGCGAATCGATTGGGCGGGGAAGAATGCAATCAGGCCTTTGGCTTTGTGACTGCTTTGGCATTCAGGCGGATCTCTAGCTCGCCGACGCTCTGCAGCACGGCATCGAAGGTTGGCGCTGCGCCAAAGATCATCCCCACCATGGCGGCATAGTCGCGCCTAAGATCGTCCAACATCGCGTGTGTCGGCCGGAGTTTAAACCGACCGGGCTCCGCGCTGGCTAAGTCGAGATCGGGGCTGTTGAAGAACATGCGGGCATGCCGGACACAGGCTTGGCCGAGGCCTGTGTCGGCAAGCGCCTTGACTCCAATCCTCTCGTTCATAAGGCGATGAACGTCATAGAAGTGACGCGAGACTCTCTGGCCGCCACCGCGCAATTCGCCGCGGCGCTCGAACCAGCGGCCCAGGCCATGAAGGATGACGATCTTGTCCCAGAATGTGCGTTCGGCGTCGATGGTCTCGACATTCGGAACTGCGAGGTCAATTTCGTCGACCTCGTCGCCGACATACGGGCGGATAGAGACGGTGTGGTGCGGGTCCAGCGCCGATTTGGCGCCGGCCTCGATTTTCACGGCCGGCCTGACATAGCCATCTGATGTGATTGTTACACTCGGATACCATAGAACAAGTGTCCGCCGGCCCTCATCATCACCGTCGAGTTCGACACGGGCCGAACCCGGCGCAATCTGGGCTTCTTCCGGCGCGGTGTTGAGTCGATCGGCAAGCTGTGTCCGAAGCGGTCCGGCGCCATGGGCTTGGCAAGCCACCTTGATCGCCTCGAGCTTTTCTTTGCGCTTCTTGCCGCTCATCGCCTCCAGCGCCTCGACGCTGGCGTCTTCACCCAGGTCGCCACGGAAAACCGTCACATCGATGTCTTCCGAAAAGCGTGAGATAAGGCCGAACGCCTTCGACAGCGATGTGCCGCCCCTGAAAAGCATGCGGGGCCCGCCGGGCGTGAGCCCGTTGAACAGCGCGTCCAGTGTCCAGCAGACCCAGAAATCCTTTTCGATGTTCTGCTCGGCTGCGCCGAGCCTGCGACCGGTCGCGATGAATACGTCTCGCCGGTCATTCGCGGAGGCAGCAAGAAGCGAGTCGTAACCGGGCGTCATGGGTGCACCTTTCGTTGGACAGGGGACCGCGCTCCTTCCGCTTGTCGCTTCTTTGTCGATCTGTCGTTGTCAGGGGCGTCGACTATATCCCGAAGGAAACTCCGCATCCATTCGGGCAGCGCCGTGGCGCCCTCCCGGAGATCGGCGAGAATTGCTGGTCCGTGCGCAGGTTCGGCGAAGATGGCGCCCAATCGCTTTTTAACCCGAGGATGCTCCCTCGGCAGCGTGTCCTTAAGCCAGTGCAGCGCCTGCACGACTCGCATGGCCGGCCGCCCAGCCCAATAGAGCTTGCTGGGTGCAGTCTTACGGAAATCGATTTTGAGATTTCCGAGTTCGAGCGGTTTCAGACGCCCGTCGGTGTGAACGACAATCCGGGCCGGGACAGCGTCCGACAGTCCAAGATCGTTTGCTGCAGTGATGCCATCGACGATCATCCGGTACTTGTCGCGGCGGGCCAGCGCGTCGATGATGGCGCGGGGATCGGGATTGGTGGTCTTGCCAGTGAGTTTGTTCAGTTTCGGCTTGTCATAGAGCCCGCGCAAAACGCGTCGGATGGCGCCGGCTCTGGCAAGGCGATGAAGCGCCTGGTCCACGGCTTCGCGCGATCCGAGGTCGATGAAGTCAGTCGGCGTCCACGCGCTGAATGGTGAGCGATCCGCCATGCGATTGGCGATTGCCGTCTTGAGGTTGAGAGCCGGGCCGCGCATAAGTCACCTCATCTGTCAGAAATATGTATGCATAAATCTGACAAAATCAGCTAGCACTGTCAGAAATACGTATACTTATTTCCGACAAAAAACGGCTTTCAAACTTTCAGAAACGTGTCGGGTTTCGGCTTCAGCGCGCCGAACTTGATTTCTTTTCCGAGAGGGTTGAGGCAGCTCTATTGGCCGCTTGTCTGGCCCGTTCAAATTTTGTCATAATGTCAATAATAACAGGCAACTATTACTGCATCGCGAGGTTTGCGGGATGATTGTTTTGGCCGGTTTGTTGGTCGGGACTTTGCAGCGATTCGGTCAAACGGATCGCCACGTCTCGCGTGTTGCCTGGCATGTCTCAAACTCGGCATCGAACAAAGTTCGACGGCAAAACGCGGACACGTGCGACGCTACACAGGCGCCAGCTCCTCACTGATGACGGTAAACTGTGCGAGCGTCGCCGGACCAAACGTGTTGGCGATTGCGACATCAGTGGCGTCCCGCCCCCGCGCCATCAGAATTCGGCCAATCCGTCGCTGGTTGTTGCGGGCGTCGAAGGCAAACCAGCGATTGCCAAGGTAGACATCGAACCAGGCGCTGAAATCCATGACGCCAACAATCGGCACGCCGATGTCGCCGAGATAGCCAGTGCAATACCGCGCCGGGATGTTCATGCAGCGACAAAGCGCGACCGCGAGGTGCGCGTAATCACGGCATACACCCTGGCGTTCGGTCCAGGCCTCAAAGGCGGTCCGGGTGTTACGGGCGTACTGGTAGCCAAAGGTGATGTGATTATGGACGTAGTCCACGATGGCCTGGACGCGCGGCCAACCCGGTAGGGTGTTCCCGAACAGTGACCAGGCGATCTCGCTGAGCCGATCGGTTTCGCAATATCGGCTGCCCAATAGGAAAACCACGACCTCATTGGGCAGGTCCTTGACCTCGAGCTGCGGAGCATCCGGCTCGTAGTCATCGGTGAGGCCGCTGTCGCGTATGATGAAATCGGCTGACAGGATGAGACGCCCGGCGGGGGCAACGATGCGGCTGCAGATATTGCCGGAGGTGTCGAGATACTGGATCACGTCCAGAGGCGGGTCCGTCCGGACCCAGTCCGCCGTTTCCAGGTCCGCTTGCCGTGTGGGGTGAACGCTGAGTGAGAGCAGCATGGGTACGGGGGCAGGGCAGTCATAGGCGATTTCAAATCCGGCGCGGATGCGCATTCAGGGTCTCCCGATCAACCGTCTGACCTAACAGCTGGCGCCGCGGAATGTTGCACGCTCCGTGAATTCTCGCTGCGAACGTCCACGGTGACCTCCATACCGAGGTAATCTGAAGGCGCACCTGACCAGGTTCCGCGTGCAGAGGCAGAGCCTGGCGCGGGTCCCGGGCGATGGCGACGCGCAGCAGATCGCTGTTTCCGACAATGCCGTTGGTGGGATCGAACTCTACCCAACCACAGATCGGGAGATAGACGCGAACCCAGGCGTGCGTGTGTCCGCCGCCCTGGCGGATGGGTGCGCCGGGTCGATGGGGCGTGTAGATGTAGCCGGAGACAAATCGAGCGGCGAGCCCGAGGCTGCGGACGGCGTCGATCATGAAGACGGCATAGTCCCGGCAGCTGCCCGTCCCCAGTGTCAGCGTCTCCAGCGGTGTCTGGGCGCCTTTTGCATGGCGCACGCGATATTTGAATGTCGTGCGGATCGCCTGGGTCATTTCACTCAGCAGCGTCTGCAAGCTCGTCTCGCCGACGCCAACGAACTGCTGCGCCCATTGATCAATCCTGCCTTCGGGGTCGGAATGCGCTCGCACCATCGACAGCTCTAGATCGGGCAGGTCGGCGTCGCTGTACGCAAACGGCATGGCGCCGGTGTAGACTTCGACATTGCCATCGACATCCGCAAACGCGGGCAGGGGCGTATGCTCGAGGGTGACCCGGCTTTCAAAGACCAGATCGCGGCTCAGGCCGCTAAACTCGGCGACGCTGACGCAGTTGCCGAACACGTCCTGAATCGATCGAAGGCGGGAGGGATGCGGCGTGATCGTCAGCTCACATGCGAGAATGCGCTGATCATAGCTCTCACGCGGGCGAAACATCATGCGGTGCTCGCCCAATGCCACCGGATTGCGATAGCGATAGCGTGTGAGATGGCGAATTGAGAGGACCGGCATTGAGTGAGCATAGACCGAGTATGGGTCCGCCGTCGCATTTACTCCTGTCGTCCGACGATCCCTCGCCGGTAAACGTCTTGAATCAAGGCGGTCGCTCCCGGTTCCTGCTTCTGGGCGATCATGCGGGCCGGGCGATCCCGAAAAGCCTGGGCGACCTTGGTCTCCCGCCGCAGGCTTTGGATCTCCATATCTCATGGGACATCGGCGTTGCGGGGTTGGGGCGCTACCTGTCGGGCATGCTCGATGCCTGCTTGATCTCTCAGACCTATTCGCGCCTGGTGATCGATTGCAATCGCCGGCTGACCGATCCTTCTTCAATTCCCGTTGTCAGCGACGGGATCAATATCCCGGGCAATCTGGGTCTGATTGCTGAAGACGTGGCTGCACGACAGTGCGAGATCTATCAACCCTATCATGGCGCGATTGCCGCCGAACTTGACCGTCGTGCGGCGCGCGAAGATGCAACCGTGTTGGTGTCGCTTCACAGCTTCACG
>JANMWT010000004.1:0-10850 GCA_031394145.1 Alphaproteobacteria bacterium
GGGTCCATGGCGAAACAGGCGACCAGCGTGACTGGCGATCGGTCCGAGGGCGAACATGTCTCGTCTCCTGTCGTCGCGAGTGCGCTGATCGACCATCAAGAAGGATGACGCAGCCCGCGCAAAAGGTCTTGGTGACCCTTCGCCGATGCAAGTATCGGGCAGAACCGCCTCAGCGGAAGCTCAAAATCGTGTGTGGGCGATAGGTTTTTCTACGCAGGCCAAGAGAAACCCATGCCGATAATGTGATGGAACAACCCGCACGGGAATGGAACCGCCGGTCTGCAACTTCGCGCCCGGCTGCCTTCTCAGTGGAGAGGTGGGGGCGTTCTTGGGTTAACTGCCGGTGGATCGGCGACACGGACCGGATGTCCCTCGCTCGCGCATCTGCAGGGTTATCGATCACCCGTCGGACGTGTTCAGCCCCGAAGCGAGTTCCAAGGCGGGGCCAAGGTCGCGGCCGATCGTCACTTTCTGGAGATGGGTGCGATTGTCTGGCCAGACCACCGCCACGATCGCGCCGCCCCGGCGAAACTTGAGCGCGCTCGAGGGGAGCTGGACCGCGCTGCCCGCCGCGCTGCCCGCCGCGCCGACCTGAAAAGTGGCCAAAGCGTACGCGCCGGGCTTGATCCGGTGATCGGGATTGTCGAGCTGGAGCTGCGCCAGAGGCGTGCCGCTCAGAACGCTGAACGCCTCGGCTGACCCGACAAGCTTGGCGGTGAAGCTGCGTCCTGGATATTCAGGAAGGGCGAGCGGGGCGGTTGCGCCCAGAAACGCGTCAGTGTCGCCCGATCTCGGCAGCCGTGCGCAGGGGTCGATCACCTGACCCGGGCCGGTCACAGGAGGACGGAGGGGGCCGGACAGAGGGGACCGGACAGAGACGAATAGCAATTGTCGGCCTAAGTTTTGGCCAGGACGCCTTGTCGCTGAGGCGGCAAGCGCTCAGGGTTGCACCTGAACCACGGAGCTGGTCGCCCGCGCCCGCCAAAGTCGGCCCCCCGAGAGACAGCGCACGAAAGACAGCGAATGAATTTCACGATCAACGGCCAGAAGCGCGAAGCTGACGTCGATATCCGCACCTCACTGCTGGATCTGCTTCGTGAACACCTCGAGCTCACCGGCGCCAAGAAAGGCTGCGACCATGGCCAGTGCGGCGCTTGCACGGTCCTGGTCAACGGCCGCCGCATCAACGCCTGCCTGACGCTGGCAGTGATGCATCAAGAGGACGAGATCGTGACGGTCGAGGGTCTAGGTTCGCCGGGCGCGCTCCATCCGATGCAGCAGGCCTTTGTGCGCCACGACGCCTTCCAGTGTGGTTTTTGTACGCCGGGCCAGATCTGTTCGGCGGTGGGGTTGTTGGGCGAGGCGAGCGATGGCTGGGCGAGCCACGCCAGTGATGATCTTTTGGCCGCGGTCGAGCTGAACGATGCCGAAATCGCAGAGCGAATGAGCGGCAATATCTGCCGCTGCGCCGCCTATCCCAACATCGTCGATGCAATCCGAGATATCGCGGAGGACGGCCGGTGAGATCGTTCGATTATTCTTGCGCGCAGACGCCGCAGGAAGCCGCCCGCCTGGCTGGCGAGGCGGGCGCCCGCTTCATCGCGGGGGGCACCAATCTGCTCGACCTGATGAAGCTCGACATTGAGACGCCTGGCCGCCTTGTGGATATCAGTCGGCTCACGCTGGACGTCATTGCAGCGACGCCCGCAGGCGGGTTGTCGATTGGCGCGATGGTCTCCAACAGCGACCTTGCCGCTAACCACCGAGTGCGCGAGGCCTACCCGGCGCTGGCGCGCGCCATTCTGGCTGGCGCCTCCGCCCAGATCCGCAACAAGGCGACCACCGGGGGCAATCTGCTGCAGCGAACGCGCTGCTTCTACTTCTACGATACCGCATCGCCCTGCAACAAACGCCAGCCTGGCAGCGGTTGCTCGGCGATTGGCGGGTTCACCCGCATTCACGCCATCCTCGGCGCCAGCGATCAGTGTATCGCCACGCATTCCTCCGATATGGCGGTGGCAATGGTTGCACTTGATGCCTCGGTTGTGACGCTGAAGGTCGATGGCGGCGTGCGCCGTCTCCCGCTTGCCGAACTCTACCGCCTGCCAGGTGAAACGCCGCATCTCGAGACGGTGCTGGAGGCGGGCGAGCTGATCACTCACGTCGAGCTGCCGCCCGCCCCGCCAGGCGCCCGCCAGATCTATCGCAAGGTCCGCGATCGCGCCTCCTACGCCTTCGCCATCGTCTCGATCGCAGGGATTGTGTCGATGCAGGGCGCGCGGATCGCCACAGCCGCGCTGGCGTTGGGCGGCGTTGCGCCCAAACCCTGGCGAGACGAACGCGTCGAACAGGCGCTGATCGGTGCGGTCCCGTCCACCGAGACATTCGAGGCCGCAGCCGGCATCCTGCTTGCCGACGCCCGGGGGCAGGGGAGCAATGACTTTAAGATACCGCTGGTTCGACGAGCGCTCGTCGCCTCTCTGCGAGATCTGACCGGGGTCGCAGCATGAGCAAGTCTCCCAACACGGCCACCATGGACGAATCCGCCGAGCGCCTCTTGCTGGACCGGGGCGTTCAGGGGCTGGTCGGCAAGCCGGTCGACCGCATCGAAGGGCCGCTGAAGACGACCGGCCTTGCGACCTACGCCTATGACGGGCGGGCCGAGAGCATGGCTTACGGCTTTGTCCTCACCTCAACCATCGCCCTTGGCCGCATCACGGCGATTGACGCAACCAAAGCGCGCAAGTCGCCTGGCGTGATCGCGGTGATCATCGAGCACCCGCTCCTGCCGTCCGACGGATCGAGCGGGGGCGGGGCCAATCCGCGCGTCCCGCGCGACCTGCCCGAGATCGCCAGTTATGGCCAGGCGATCGGCATCGTCGTGGCCGAGACTTTCGAGGCCGCACGCGAAGCAGCAGGCCTTGTCCTCGTCGATTACGACCGCAAGCCGGGTCGGTTCGACATGGCGGCCCATATCGACACGTTCGAGGCTGAACCCAAGGGCGCGCTGATACCGAACATTCGTCGCGGCGACATCGACGACGCCATCGCTCGGGCGCCGGTCCAGTACGATGAAACGTTCACCACGCCGCATCATTTTCCGCTGGCGATGGAGCCGCATGCGACTGTGGCGGCATGGACGGGCGATTCCCTGGAAATCCGGTCCAGCCTGCAGATCCTTAAGGCCGCTCGCCCAATGATCGCAGCCTCGCTTGAGATCGATCCCGCGCGGGTGCGCGTGCTTGCGCCTTATGTGGGCGGCGGCTTCGGCGGCAAGACCGGTACCGGCGTCGAGGTGATCCTGGCGGCGATCGCGGCGCGCACGACGGGCCGGCCGGTCAAGGTCGCGCTCACCCGCCGGCAGACCGCGCATCTGGTCCACCATCGCGCCAACACCCGTCAGCGCATCCGCATTGGTTGCGACGAGACCGGGCATATTCTGGCAATCGGCCATGACTCGCTTGTGTCACAGAAGCCGGATCGCAGTTTCATCGAGCCCGTGGCGCTTGGTTCGCTCGCCATGTATGCGGGTGAGACCCGATCCTTTACGCAGGGCGCCGTTCGCCTCGATCTGCCGGTTGCGGGCGCCGTGCGCGCGCCAGGTGAAGCGGTGGGATCTCTGGCGCTGGAAACAGCGATGGACGAGTTGGCCGAAAGGTTCAGCCTCGACCCCATCGTCTTCCGCAAGCTCAACGAGCCGTCGGTCGATCCGCTGCGGAAATCACCCTTCTCGACACGCCGCCTGCTCGAGTGTTTCGAAGAGGGCGCTCGACGCTTCGGTTGGGACAAGCGCAATCCGACGCCAGGTCAGACCCGCGAAGGCGAGTGGCTTGTCGGGATGGGCATGGCCGGCGCGACGCGGATCAACTTGCTGCAGCAATCGGAGGCGCGTGTAACCCTGCGCCCGGATGGCGGGGCGCTGGTTGAAACCGACATGACCGACATCGGCACGGGCACCTACACCATCCTTGCGCAGGTTGCCGGGGAGATGCTTGGCCTCCCGATCGAACGGGTTGAAGTGAGGCTCGGCGACACCGATCTGCCGGCGTCGGCCGGTTCGGGAGGATCGTTCGGGGCGGCCAGCAGCGGTTCGTCGGTTGCGCTCGCTTGCCAGGACATCATCGCCGACCTCGCGCGGCGCATGAACGTCGAACCGGACGAACTGGTGCTGAAGGATGGCCTCGCCGTCGCGAAGAATGTTCAGTCCAGCCTTGTCGACCTGCTCAAGGGAGACACGATCGAAGCCCTTGGCGTCATAAAGCCCGGCAAGACCTCGCGGACTTTCAGCCAGGCGGCGCATGGCGCACAGTTCGCCGAGGTGGCGGTCAACGCGGTGACCGGCGAGGTGCGGATGCGACGGATGCTGGCCGTGTTCGACTGCGGCCGCATTCTCAACGCCAAGACAGCGCGCAATCAGGCGATTGGCGGCATGATCTGGGGCATGAGCTACGCGCTGCACGAGGAAGCCGTGGTCGACGGACGATCCGGCGCCTTCGTCACGCGCGATCTTGCCGAGTATCATGTGCCGGTGAATGCCGACGTGCCGCGCGTCGAGGCCTATTTTGTCGAAGATCCGGATCGTCACGCCAATCCGCTGGGCGTCAAAGGCATCGGCGAACTCGGCAATGCCGGGGCTGGAGCGGCGGTCACCAATGCAATCTACAATGCGTGCGGAGTTAGAGTGCGCGACTTTCCGTTGACCCTCGACAAGATTATCGCTGGCCTGCCGCCGGTCTGAGGCCAATTGGAGAGGCGTATGTTAAAACATGTCATCACCGCGGCAGGTTGGCTTGCGCTGTCGGCATGCGGGATCGCGCCGCCATCCTCAACGCTTCCCTCATCGTCGTTGCCGGCGCCGCCCGCCGGAACCGACGCCGACACCCAGGCCTGGTGGGCGATCACCGGTGATTTGTCGTCGGACGCGATGGAGGGCCGCGACACCGGTTCAGCCGGCTATGATCGCGCCGCAAAGATGGTCGCCGAGCGCTTCAAGAAAGCCGGCCTCAAGCCCGGCGGTGACGACGGCAAGTGGACCCAGCGGATGTTGCTTCACGATGTCCAGGTGGAGAAGAGCGGAACGCGCTTTGAGATCCTGCGAACGAACGGCGGCAGGACCAGCCTTGCTTTCCTGCAACAGATCAGCGTGCGGCCGACCGACGAATTGCCTGCCAGCATCGACGCGTCGCTGAGTTTCCGGGGCTACTGCTCGCCGGCCGAGATGGGCGGCGGTATGTACGGCAAGATCGCGGTGTGTTTTGGCGGCCGGCGACGCGAGGTTGCTTCGGCGGCGGAGCGGATCAAGGCGGCGGCGGATGCCGGCGCTGCCGGGTTGATCAATGTCGATGATCCGGGCTTCACCATCGAGCCGGCGCGCTGGCCCGAAGCTTATGCGCGTAGCGTCTCTGCTGTGGGCGGCTCGCCCCCGGCAGCGCCCAAGCTTGTGGTGATGCGCCTGAGCGCTGACATGCTGGCGACAGTCATTGAAGGATCGGGGCGTAAGGCGGAAGACATTCTCGCTGCCGGGGCGGCATCGCGTCCCTTGCCGACGTTTGATATCCCGGCGCGGCTGCAGGCGCTGTTCAAATCATCGCAGCACAATATTTTTGCGGACAATGTGCTTGGCCTGCTGCCCGGGACCGACCCGAAACTGGCCCCTGAAGTGGTCGTGGCTTCGGCGCATCTCGATGGATACGGCTATGGTGAGCCGGTCGGCGGCGACAATCTCTACAATGGCGCCTTCGACGATGCAGCGTATGTGGCGACGCTGATCCGTCTCGCTGAGAGCCGGCATGGCAAGGGCTTCCGCCGCACCGTGCTCTTCGCCGCCTTCACGGGCGAAGAGAAGGGCCTGCTCGGCGCAACCTGGTTCTCCCAGCATCCGACCGTGGCCAAGGCGAACCTCGCCGCCGACATCAATCTCGACCAGTTGCGACCGCTTTTCCCGCTGAAAATCCTCACCATGCATGCCTTGAACGACACGACGCTGGGCGCCGCGGTCCGGAGTGTGGCTGGGCCGATGAGCATCGAGATCCGCGAGGACCGGGAGCCGGAGCGAAATCTCAATTCACGCGCCGACCACTATCCGTTCCTGCGTGCGGGGGTTCCGGCCACCGGCTTCGTTTTTGGTTTCGACCCCGGCGCCGAGGCCGAAAGGCGCTATCGCGAATGGTATCAGGTTCGCTACCACCGCCCGCAGGACGACATGACCCAGCCGATCGACTTCCAGGCCGCGGCAGATTTCAACACGTTCTTCTTTCGGCTGGTCGCCGTCGTGGCCGACGCCGATGCGCGGCCAACTTTCCTGCCCGGGAGCACTTTCAAACCGCACTAGGCGGGTCTCAGCGGGGCAAAGTGGTCGCGCCCATCAGGAACTCGTCCACCGCACGAGCGCATTGCCGGCCTTCGCGGATCGCCCACACCACCAAGGACTGACCGCGCCGCATGTCACCGCAGGCGAACACCTTCGAAGCCGAGGTCTGGTAGTCCTTCACATTGGCGGCGACATTGCCGCGCGGATCCAGATTGGCCTTGGTCTGCGTGACCAGGCCTGGAACCACAGGCCCGGTGAACCCCATCGCGAGCAGAACCAGATCAGCCTTGATCTCGAATTCGCCGCCTTCGATCTCGCGCATTTCCTGCCGGCCATTGCCGTCCTTGACCCATTCGATACGGGCGCAGACGATTGCCTTCACATTTCCATTCTCGCCGATGGCGCGCTTTGTGACGACGGCCCAATCGCGCTCGCAACCTTCCTCCTGTGAGGAGGAGGTGCGCAGTTTCAGTGGCCAGTCCGGCCACGCCAGCGCCTTGTCTTCCATGACCGGCGGTTTGGGCATGATCTCAAGCTGGGTCACCGAGGCCGCGCCCTGGCGATTGGATGTGCCGATGCAGTCCGACCCCGTATCGCCGCCGCCGATCACCACGACATGCTTGCCCTTGGCGCTGATCGCGCCGCCGGGGGCCGCCTGTTTTTCCTCATCGCCCGCCACGCGCCGGTTCTGCTGGGTAAGGAAATCCATCGCGAAATGCACGCCGTCGAGTTCGCGGCCGGGAATGGCAAGATCGCGCGGCTGTTCGGCGCCGCCGGCGAGGACCAGCACCTGGTAGTCATCGAGCAGACGTTGCACCGTCACGTCGATGCCGACATACATTCCGGTCCGGAAGATGACCCCCTCGGTCTCCATCTGCTTGATGCGCCGGTCGATATGGCGCTTCTCCATCTTGAAGTCCGGAATGCCGTAGCGGAGGAGCCCGCCAACCCGGTCGCTTTTCTCAAACACCGTCGGAGCATGGCCGGCCCGCGCCAGTTGCTGAGCGCAAGCCAAGCCCGCCGGGCCGGAGCCGACGATGGCGATCCGCTTTCCCGTGCCGCGCTCGGCGGTTTGCGGTTTGATCCAGCCCTCGTCCCAGCCGCGATCCACGATTTCACACTCGATCGTTTTGATCGAGACCGGGTTCTCGTCGATGTTGAGGACGCAGGCCGCCTCACAAGGCGCTGGACAGACGCGGCCGGTAAACTCCGGAAAATTGTTGGTCGAGTGCAGGTTGTCGAGCGCGCTCCTCCACTGGTCCTTGTAAACGAGGCTGTTCCAGTCGGGGATCTGGTTGTTGACCGGGCAACCATTGTGGCAGAACGGAATTCCGCAATCCATGCAACGTGCAGCTTGCTCGCGCACCTCACCTTCAGGCATCCGCTTCAGGAATTCCTTGTAAGTCTTCTTGCGCGCCGTTGGTTTCTCATAGCCGCGCTCTTTCTTGTCGTACTCAAGGAAGCCAGTCGGTTTGCCCATCGCGGTTTTTTCCCGAATTCTATTCTGCTGCGACGACGGGCTGGCGCTCGGCCCGGAGGTCGAGCAAGGCGCGGCGGAAGTCGTTCGGCGTAACCTTGACGAAATGCGGGAGCGTCTGCTCCCAATTGTCGAGCAGGTGTTTGGCGCGGGCGCTGCCGGTGTGCATGAGGTGTCGTTCGACCAGGATTTTCAGCCGCTCGGCGTCGAACGTCAGCATGTCGCCCATGCCGCTGTCCTCGACGGAGGTTGCACGCTGGCGTGGCGCGCTCGCCTCGTCACGGGCGCCGGCAGCCATCGCCACCGCATTCAACGAGACCATCGCGCCATTGCAGAGGTGCTTGAAGACGCCTTCCGGATCGTAGACATAGGCAATGCCACCCGACATGCCGGCTGCGAAATTGCGCCCAGTCTTGCCCAGCACCACGACAACCCCGCCGGTCATGTACTCGCAGCCATGGTCGCCGACGCCTTCAACGACGGCGACGGCGCCCGAATTGCGCACCGCAAACCGCTCGCCTGCAACGCCCTCGAAATAGGCTTCGCCAGCGATCGCGCCGTAGAGCACGGTGTTGCCGACGATGATGTTTTCGGTCGGCTCGCGTGTCGTGTTCTCGGGCTGGCGTACGATCACGCGACCGCCGGAGAGGCCTTTGCCGACATAATCGTTGGCGTCGCCCACGAGATCGAGGGTGACGCCGCGCGCCAGGAAGGCGCCGAAGCTCTGCCCGGCCGTCCCGGTCAGAGCGATGTGAATCGTTTCATCCGGCAGCCCGGCATGACCTGTCTTGCGCGCGACTTCACCTGACAGCATTGCGCCGACCGTGCGGTTGACGTTGCGCACCCTGTTGGTGATGCGCACCGGTGAAGCCTTCTTGCCCAGAGCAGATTTGGCTTCGGCGATAAGTGCGTGATCCAGTGCGCCTTCGAGCCCGTGGCTCTGGGTTTCGCAGACCCGGATCGCGACGCCCGGCCTGGCGGGGGCCTGATAGAGCAGCTTCGTAAGATCGATACCCTTGGCTTTCCAGTGATCGACGGCGCTGCGCATGTCGAGGAGATCGACCCGGCCGACCATTTCCGCCATCGAGCGGAAACCAAGCTGCGCCATGATCAGGCGGAGCTCCTCGGCGACAAAGAAGAAGTAGTTGATGACGTGTTCGGGGGCGCCGGTGAAGCGCTTGCGAAGGATCGGATCCTGTGTCGCGACGCCGACCGGGCAGGTGTTGAGATGGCACTTGCGCATCATCACACAGCCAACTGCAATCAGCGGCGCCGTCGCAAAGCCAAATTCGTCGGCGCCGAGCAGCGCGCCGATCGCGACGTCGCGTCCCGTGCGCAGACCGCCATCCACCTGCACAGCGATCCGGCCGCGCAACCCGTTGAGCACGAGGGTCTGCTGGGTTTCGGCAAGGCCGATCTCCCACGGCGAGCCTGCATGCGTAAGCGAGGTGAGGGGGGATGCGCCCGTGCCGCCCTCGAAACCGGAGATCGTGACATGATCGGCGCGCGCCTTGGAGACGCCCGCCGCGACCGTTCCGACCCCGACTTCGGACACCAGCTTCACCGAGATGCGGGCGATCGGGTTCACGTTCTTGAGGTCATGGATCAGCTGCGCCAGATCCTCGATCGAATAGATGTCGTGGTGCGGCGGCGGCGAGATCAGGCCGACGCCTGGCGTAGAATGCCGCACCTTGGCGATGTTCTTGTCGACCTTGTGGCCGGGCAGCTGCCCGCCTTCACCGGGCTTTGCGCCTTGCGCCATCTTGATCTGGATATCGTCGGCGTTGACCAGATACTCGGTAGTGACCCCGAAGCGACCGGAGGCGACCTGTTTGATCGCTGAGCGCATTGAATCGCCATTTTTCAACGGCTTGAAGCGATCGGCCTCCTCGCCGCCTTCGCCGGTATTCGAACGACCGCCGATCCGGTTCATGGCGATGGCGAGCGTCGTATGCGCTTCGCGGCTGATCGAGCCAAAGCTCATCGCGCCGGTCGAAAAGCGCTTCACGATTTCAGCGGCTGGCTCGACCTCCTCGAGCGGCACGGGCTTGTCGGGGAACTTGAACTGCAGCAGGCCGCGGATGGTCAGAAGCCGCTCGTTCTGTTCGTTGATCGATGCTGCAAAGGCTGCGTATTCCGCCGGAAGATTGCCGCGCACGGCATGCTGGAGTTTCGTGACGCTTTCCGGGGTCCAGGCATGGTCCTCGCCGCGCAAGCGGAAGGCATAATCGCCGCCCACGTCCAGCATCCCGCGATAGATGGGATTGTCACTGAACGCCTGGATATGCCGGCGCACGCTCTCTTCGGCGATCTCGGCAAGGCCGGCGCCTTCGATGGTTGTCGCCGTCCCGGTGAAGTATTTTTCGACGAACGCCGAAGACAAGCCGACCGCGTCGAAAATCTGCGCCCCGCAATAGGAATGGTAGGTCGAGATGCCCATCTTGGACATCACCTTGAGAAGGCCCTTGCCGATCGCCTTGATGTAGTTCTTCTGAATCTCTTTTGCGGTGAGCTTCATGCCCGACTGGATGCGGATTTCCTCAAGCGTCTCGAACGCGAGATAGGGATTTACGGCTTCGGCGCCATAGCCGGCCAGCAGGCAGAAGTGATGCACTTCGCGCGCTTCTCCGGTCTCGATGACAAGGCCGGTCTGCATGCGCAGGCCGTACTTGATCAGACGATGATGGACGGCCGCCGTCGCCAGCAGTGCTGGAACCGGAATTCGGTCGGATGAGACGGCGCGGTCCGAAAGGATGAGGATATTGATATCTTCAAGCACGCGCTCCGTCGCCTCGGTGCGGATACGCTCGAGGGCCCGCTCCAGGCCGGCTGCGCCTTCGGCGGCGTCCCAGGTGATGTCGATCGTGGCGGTGCGGAACGAGCCGTCGACGAGTTCGCGAATGGCGCGGATCTTTTCCAGGTCGCCATTGCTCAAGACAGGCTGCGTCACTTCCAGCCGCTGGTGCGTGCCGGCCGCCCGGCCGAGCAGATTGGGGCGTGGTCCGATCATCGAGACCAGCGACATGACAAGTTCTTCGCGGATCGGATCGATCGGCGGGTTGG
>JANMWT010000216.1:0-6548 GCA_031394145.1 Alphaproteobacteria bacterium
GTATCAGCCGCGCCGCAGCTTCGCAACCCGATCAACAATAGGAAACTTCGCCATGCAGCCTTTCAGACCGAGCCTCCTTGGCGCGCTGCTCGTCGCCAGCCTGGCGCTTGTTTCGGCGAGCGCCGCCATCGCTGATCCGCCTGCGCACGAGCAGACGAACACGCAGACGATCACAAAGAGCGTTCAAGGCGACCAGTCCGCGTGGGTCAACAATTCACATATGCATGATTTCTACAGCGCCGCCGTCGCCGCTTTCGCCAATGGCCCGGCAAACGTCGACGTTCCCGCCTTCGAGGCCAAGTCGCACGCAATCTTCGACGCCTTCGCCGTGTCGATGGGCGCGGACCCAAAAGCGATGCAGGAGCATCTGGCGCTGATCCCGAAACAGGTCGTTCAGATCGCCAAAGAGGATCCCAAGGTTCTCAACAGCTATGATAACTTTATCGTCGCGCTGATGGGTCCGCAGTAACGGGCGTCAATCCAAAGGTCGTCAATCCAAAGGTCGTTCATCGGAAACTCGCCGGGCTGGCCAGAGCAACAAGGCCAGGCCGGTGAACACGGCAATGTCGGCGATGTTGAATGACCAGGGATTGTCGATCCCGCAGCACGACAAGTTGAGAAAATCGGCGACCGCGCCCCAGGTCCAGCGGTCGAGAATATTGCCCATGGCGCCGCCGGCGGCGATCCCCAGGCCGGCAATGTGGATCACCCGCCGCGCCCACAACGCGCCAATCAGCAACCCCAGCGCCAGGATCGACTGGCCGGTGATCAGCACGGTACGGGCAAGCTCGCCATTATTGGCCAGCAGCCCGAAATTGACGCCGGTGTTCCACGCCATGCGGAATTTCAGGAACGGTGCGACATCCATCTCTCCCGCCTGGCGCAGGTTCAACCCTTCGATCACCCAGTGCTTCGACACCTGATCGATCAGCACCACGGCGGCAGCGCACCCGATCGCGAGCGGCAGCGTAAAGGAGATGGGACGGTGGCGGCGCGGGACGGCGATCATTGAGGTCTCGGGGAGGTCTTTGGGCGGTCTCTGGGCGGTCTCGGGGGAGGTCTCGGGCAAAAAAGAAGCTCGGCGTCAATTAGCGGGCAAGTTCGCTGCTTGTCATCCGGCTGAACGCGGCTTCTTTTTCAGCTTCGGGTGATCGACCTTGTCTTTCAACCAGGCGATTGCGGCAATCTGTTTCGATCCGGGTTCATGGCTAGTGTCGAGCAGATGAGGGCGATGCCGGGTGTTCCAGCCATACCAGTCGGCGGCATGGCCCGAGCGGTAGAGGAGTAAGGCGGCGTAAATGTAGCGCATGTCCCTCTCGCCAGTGGTCGCAAGTTTCCATAATCGCCTGCGCACCGCCTCGGTCGGGTGCGCGTCCGCAATTTCGAGCCGGCGGTCGAGGGCCGCATCCATCAGCGGCGCCTTGGTCAGTTTGGCGAGCAGGCGTTTTTCGGCTGAGGGCGACCAGTCGGTCGCCACTTCCTTGCTGAACGCCCCTGCGCCGCCGCCGTCGGTCTGCAGGCGTGCGGCTGTCTTGATGCGGGGCCCTGGCGCGCGGCGTGTCGATCGCGCGCAACGCTTCGACGTCGCGCCAGTCCAGCTTTGCCTTGGCGGCGATTTCATCGGCGAGTTGACGGGCCTCTTCCGGCGTGACTTCGCCGAGTGCGGCGATGTCGTAAGGCTCGCCATCCTTCCATTTGTCATGATCGAGCATCATGCTCGACTTGAAGCGGTGAAAGGCGGGCGAGGGTTCAAGGCGCAACTGACGAGACGGCATGTCAGCTCGTCATCTTGGGTTGGGGATTGTCGACCTTGTCTTGCAACCACGCCACGGCGGCCTTGTAGGTCTTGTAGTCTGGCGAGCTGAGATCGAGCAGGTGGGGGCGGTGCGCGTCCTCGAGGCTGTACCAGTTGTCGGCATAGCCTTTGAGATAGAGCATGAAGGCGCCGAATGAGTAGCGCGTCGCCTCGTCGCCGGCGATGCGGGCGCCGCGAAACACCTGGTCGACCACCCGCGCCGTCGGATGCGCCTCGGCGATGCCATAGAGCCGGTCGAGGGAAACCGACATGACGACTGCCTTCTCCAGCAAATCGATAAAGCGTGTCTCGATTTCGGGCGTCCAGCCTCGCGTCTCGGCCGCATGGATCAGCGCCTCGGCGCCGCCGTCGTCGGATTGGGTTTCGGCGGCATGGCCGACCCGGGCGAGCGCCCTGGGCGTCGCCAGGGTGCGGAGCGCTTCGACATCGCGCCAGTCAAGCGTGCTCTTGGCGACAAGCTCGCTGGTGAGCTGCTTGGCCTCCTCGCGCGTCACCTGGGTCAGCGCGTCGAGGTCATAAGGCAGGCCGTCATGCCATTTGTCGAAGTCCATCACCATGCTGGCTTTGAAGCGGTCATAGGCGGGCGTGGGCATGGGCATGGTCGGACTTTCACGGACCTAAGCGAGCGGTCTAAACTGGAAGATCGTTAGAGACAGGAGGGCGCCGATGGGCTCGGATCTTTCCGAGGAAGACGTCGCACAGATCGCTCGACTGGAGGAAGGGCTTTGGCGGGCCGAGACGCGAAATTCTTCGGTCTGGATGGAAGCCGTTCTGGCGGCTGAATTCCACGAGATCGGCGCCTCGGGATCGGTTCATGACCGCGCCGCGGTGATCGCGCCGCACGATGGCCCGATCCACGCGCGACCGCTTATAGGATTTCGCGCGCGGCCGATCGGCGATGGTGTCGTCCTGACGCGCTATCGCAGCGCGACAGCCAAGGATGATGGTTCATGGCGCGTATCGGAACGCGCATCGCTTTGGCGACGCGAGGGATCGGATTGGCGGCTGGTGTTCCATCAGGGCACGCTCGCGCCGGACGATTGACCGAGCGAGGGGAAAAGCACCGGGCGAGGGGAAGCACCGGGCGAGGGGAAGCTCAGACCTGGACGTTGACGAGCTGAGCCGCGGCAAGCCGGGTCGCAGCCTCTTCGCTCGGGGCCGGAGCGCTGTGAGGCTCGGACGACGACGTCGGCTCGGAAGCCGAGGTCAGCTTGGAAGACGATTTGGGTTCGATGTCGATCTTCACCGCCAGCGTTTCATCGACCGGGGGTTGGAAGCGGGCGGCCTTTTCGGCGGCGTCCTGCTGGCGCGCGGCTTCTTGCTCCGCCGCCGCCCTCTGGACGGCCAGCGTGTACAACAGCTCCCGAATTTGTGCGGCATAGCGGACCGAAACTGGACCGATGCCGTTGGCCGAACCGGCGCTCATAGGATAATCCTTCCTAGGTACATTGTGCCGCAGGTCGATGAATCCGCCGTAAACAAACCGGTCATTCTTGCCGGGTTACGTAGGGGCCTTTTGCTAATTTTCGCGCGCGAAAATTAACGAACACGGCGGGCAGGCCGGCCCATTCGGCTTTCGGGCCGGCGGCCGCTGGGTCAGCGAGACGCCCATTCCGCATTGCTCTGCGCGCTGTTAGCGTTCGCTGCCGGTCAGGGGAGTTCGCATCGATGTCGATCAAATGGGCTTTCTCGATCGCAGGCCTGATCCTCGCAGGTGGCGCCGCCAGCGCTGATCCCGCGCCAGCGCCCAAGGCGGCGGTCGGCGAGGTCAGGCCCGTCTATTCTGTCGAGATCAGGCGCACCGCCTATGGCGTGCCCCACATCAAGGCCAGCGACTTCGGCGGCCTTGGCTATGGCTTTGGGTATGCCAGCGCCGAGGACAACATCTGCGAAATCGAGGACCGGATGCTCACCGTCTCCGGCGAGCGCGCCAAGTATTTCGGGCCCGGCGAGAAGGACGCCAACATCAACAGCGACGTCTATCACAAGCGTCTGATCGCGCTGGGTGATCCCGAGAAGCTGCTCGCCGGCCCGGCGACCTCGCCCGATACCCCTTCGAGCGATGCGCGAGCGATCGCGCAGGGGTATGTCGCCGGCGTCAATCGCTATCTGCGTGACACCGGCGTGCAGGGCCTCACCGATGCGCGCTGCAAGGGCGCTGCCTGGGTGCGGCCGCTGACCGAGATCGATTTCTGGCGCCACATGTACGCTGGCCAGACCGTCGACAGTTTCTTCGCTCCCGTCGCCACGGCGGCCCCGCCTGCCGGCGTTCAACACGCCGCACGCGCCCCCGATCCGCGTGAGGAAGCCGAACTCGGCTCCAACGCCTATGGTCTTGGCCGTGAGGCGACGAAAAGCGGAAAGGGCATGCTGCTCGGCAATCCGCACTATCCATGGGGAGGGCCAAACCGATTCTACCGCGCGCACCTCATCATCCCAGGCAAGCTCAACGTTGTGGGCGTTTCTTATGTCGGCATGCCGCTTATCCGCATGGGCCACACCGAAACGGTGGCCTGGAGCAACACCGTCTCGACGGCGCGGCGCTATGGCTATTTCGAGCTGAAGCTCGATCCTGCCGACCCGACCAAATACATCTACGAAGGCAAGCTTGTGGCGATGACCAGGACGTCTCTCAGCGTCGAGGTCAGGGGCGCAGCGCCAGTCAGCCGGACGCTCTATTCAACCCAGTACGGGCCAGTGATCTCATCTAACGCCTATGCCTGGACCAGGGACCGCGCCTTCGCGCTGCGCACGCCGGTCGTCGGCCTGCGTGACGTCGATCAGTACATGTCGGTCTGGCAGGCGAAGAATGTCCAGGATCTGCAGAAGCGGCTGGGCAAATACCAGTCCTATCGTTTCAACACCACAGCGGTGGATGCCGGCGGCGAGGCGCTTTACGGCGATCTTGGCATGATCCCCAATGTGACGCCGGCGCTGGTTGCGGCGTGCGCAATCTCGGACACGGCGAAGAAAGCCTGGAAGGACACCCGCACGCCGGTGCTCGACGGTTCGCGCGCCGCCTGCAACTGGAAAACCGACAAGGATGCAACTGCGCCCGGCATGTTCGGGCCGGAGGCGAGCCCTCATCTTTTCCGCACCGACTACGTCACGCAGAGCAATGACAGCTACTGGCTGACCAATCCGAAGCAGCCGCTGGCTGGCTACAGCCCAATCTGGGGCGATGAGGCGACCACGCGGAGTCTGCGCACCCGCCTTGGCCTCGACCAGGTGCAAAAGCGCATCGCCGGCGAGGATGGGCTCGATGGGCGGAAGTTCGATCTCAAGACGTTGCAGCAGGTGATGTTCGGCGACCGCCATCTCGGCGGCGAGTTGGTGCGCGATGATCTGGTCAAGTCCTGTCGCGCTTCGGCCAAAGCCAAGCTGCAGCCTGCCTGTGAAGCGCTCGCCAAATGGGACCTCCACGTCAATCTCGACAGCCGCGGCGCCCATCTTTTCCGCCTGTTCTACGAATATGGCGGCTTGCGCTGGAAGGTTCCGTTCAACCCGGCCGACCCGGTGAGGACGCCCAACACCCTCGATGTCGCTGACCCTTATGTGCTCACCGCGCTCGAAAAAGCAGTCGACGAGCTCAACCAGCTCAAAATCCCACTCGATGCAAAGCTTGGCGACGTCCAGGCCGAGGTGCGCGACGGCGATCGCATTCCGATTCATGGCGGCAGGGGCCCTGAGGGTGTCTTCAACGTCGTCGACACGATCGACCTCGAGCCACAGAAAGGCTGGGTCAAAGTCCAGCACGGGGCAAGCTGGATCTTCACCGTCGAGTTCACGCCAAACGGCCCGGTCAGCCAGGGACTGCTGACCTATGGCGAGACGGCAAACCTCGCCTCGCCGCACTCAAGCGACCAGGCGCATCTTTATTCGCAGAAGGGCTGGGACGATCTCCGGTTCAGCGATCAAGCGGTCGAGGCCGGAACGTTGAGCCGCAAGTCGCTGAGCGAGTAGGGCGCAAAAAAGCCCCTCCTGATCTTCCATCCGGGGACGGGTCGGGCCGTCCGGCGGCTAGAAAGCTCAGGAGGGTCTAAGAGCGCCTCGTCGAGAAAGTGGAGCCTTGACCTTCAGGCGAGGACGTCGAGAATTCTGCTGCCGGATGGAGGCCGCGTGCGCCCCGTGGGTTGGGCGATGTGCTCGTCAGCCTTACGATCCGCGCGCTTTTCAGCGACCGTCGGACGCGATGCATCCGAAGACATCGCTTCCTCGACGCGCTGGTCACGGGTGAGACCCGATTGCTTGGCGGCATTTGCGGCGGCTTCGGCGCGCGCTGCTTCGCGATTGGCATCCGCGGTGGCGCGAGCGTCCTTGGCGGCGGCAGGATCGATTTGCATGAGCGAGGTCCGGTTTGACGGAAGACGGTAGGATCGATCGAAGTCTCAACCAGATCGGTGAAAGGCCAGCCAAGAAGACAAGCCAAGTTTCAGGCAAGCTGGCAGGGCTTCGCTAACCATCGCAGAGCGATACAGGACGTGCGCTGGAGGAGATCTGCGCGACCCGTTCCAGTCGCTCACTTTGAGTTATCGGAGGTTGGGCCATGGCCGGCGCGTTTGGTCCAAGACCGTGCAATCTACGCCGAGCGGCCGGTCGTGATCTGCGATGAACAGATGCGGCGGCCGCCTCCAGGAGACCGTCCTGCCTTGATCGTGTCGCACAGCAAGTTCATCTCCTTCGCCATCCCGAAGACGGGCACGCACGCTGTCCGCTTTGCCCTGCGCAACCA
>JANMWT010000023.1:0-3614 GCA_031394145.1 Alphaproteobacteria bacterium
GCTGCCAAGCTCGCCGACGAGCTTGCCCATCAGGGCGTCCAGTTTTTCCGGGTTCGGTTGACGCATCGCAATCCTCCTCGTCACCGGCTCATTGCAAAGTCGCGCCCCAACTTACCAGTTGGTAGATTGACAAACAAGAGCACAGCGCCACGATCTTCCGGCCACCCCGGCGGGGTCGATTCGAAGGACTTCATGCAGACAGCGAAAGACGATACCGCGACCCTGATTCTGGATGCGGCGGAACGCCTTGTTCAGACCCGCGGCTTCAACGGGTTCAGCTACGCCGATATCGCCGACGAGTTGGGCGTCACCAAGGCCAGCCTCCATTATCATTTCCGATCGAAGGCGGATCTCGGCGTTGAACTCATTGCTCGCTACACCGCCAGGTTCCTGAGCCGTCTTGCCCAGCTCGATGGAGGTCGACGGAGCGCCCCTTCGAAAATCGAGGCCTATATCGCGATCTACCATGACGTGCTGAAAGCCGGACGAATGTGTCTGTGCGGGATGCTCGCCGCAGATAACTCTACCCTGCCGAAGGCGATGCAGGACGGCGTCCAGATGTTCTTCGGCGCCAACGAGGCGTGGCTTGCACGCGTGTTGACGGAAGGGCGCAGCGCCAGGACGCTTGAATTCAAGGGGCGCCCGCTCGATGCGGCGCGCTCGCTGATCGGTTCTCTGGAAGGCGCTATGCTTCTGGCGCGTTCATCTGGAGACATTGCGCGCTTCCGGAGCGCAGCGCAGCGAGCGAACGCCGAGTTGAGAACGGGTTCTAAATAGCAGGTACATAGCTATTTTTAATCATCTTTTATTTGAATAAACAGGGTTCACTTGTGATTGAGCAGCATAGAACACTTGTCATTGCTCGACGTAATTGACTTGCTTGCTGATCGACAAAGCCGGGATGCACGCGCCGCGCGAAGGTCCTGGCAAGCGTTTCAACTGGTTCGCGACGCGGTGGCCGTGCGGGGCGCAATACCAGCTCTCTTCGGTCTACTGGAGCAAGAGTCTGAGCCATCAGTGCGTACCGTCTTGGGTCATTGGCTGTTCGGCTACGTGCACCCGTATCCAGATGGCAATGAACGTACCGGGCGATTTCTGATGAACGCCATGCTGGCGTCGGGCGGATACCCGTGGACAGTGATCCGTCTCGGAGATCGGGCCAAATACTTGGCTGCCCTGGATAGCGCCAGCGTGGACCAGAACATTGAGCCGTTCGCGCGTTTCATCTCGGACCGAGTCAGCCAAGCCAACAGGCCACCCGAAAGCTCGAAAAGCAGGGACCGCTCGTGGTGACGACCGGTTGTCAGAACTCATAAGCCGCCACTTCCGGAAGCGGTTGTCAGTGAACTGTTCGCCAACCCGCGCCTTCGAAGACGCTCCATACGAGCTCCGCGGAACGCGCCTTACGGTTCGACATCACGAGCTGCTTCAGGAGGTTGGCGTTCAAGGGCCCGACTTGCTGCCTGCCGGATTAAACTGGACTCGCGCTTCGCGTCCGCCCGAAGACGAAATCAGAGTCTTTTGGCCGCCGGTCGCGCTTCAACGTCGGAATGTCTCGTGCTTGTCCGCACAGTGGCGCGTCATGCGCACGATGGTTTCGTAACGCGCCTCGATCCCGCGTTGGGCCAGCATCTCCTCGACGTCCCGGAGACTGAGCGTGAAGCGGAAGTAGAGCCAGACTGCGTGCTGGATCACCACGGCTGGGAACCTGCGCCTCTTATAGGAAATCCGCGTCATGCATGCCCCCTGCCCCACGCCAAACACGCGAGAAAAGGGAGACGGGTTAGAGCTGGACAGCACAGGCTGCATCATACACTTTTCGTCTCTTGATCCAGAAAGCCGATTGGGGCTCAACTACCCCCCTAGGCAATTGATCGTACGGGGTGCGTCGCGGATGACGGCAGCCGATGACCTCACCACCACAACGCCCGCGCCGCACGCATCCTTGGCGGCTGCGACAATCCTGCGCCAGAAAGTCTTCATCTCGTATTCGCGCACTGACTCGGCTTTTGCCGACGAACTGGTCGCGGGCCTGGAATATGACGGATCGTTCGAGGTCTTTCTCGATCGCCACTCCATTCACGAGGGCGAGGCATGGCGAGAACGCCTCGGCGGCCTGATCGCGGCGGCCGATGTCGTCGTCTTCCTGCTGTCAAAGGCGTCGGCAGCGTCAGAACTCTGCCGCTGGGAGGCGGACCACGCCAAATCGCTCTCGAAGCGCATCGTTCCGGCGCTGATTGAACCTGTGACGGGTATCACGGTCGCCCCGACACTTTCTGCGCTCAACTATGTACGCTTCGACGAGGATCGTTCGTTCATGGTCGGGCTCACGGCGTTGCGGGGCGCCCTGCGCGCCGATCTTCACTGGATTCGTGAACACACGCGCCTGCTCACCCGGGCGCAGGAATGGGAGGCTTCGGGTCGCCCTGACAACCGCCTGCTGACGGGCGCAGATATCGGCGCTGCCAAGCTCTGGCTTGAGCAGCGGCCGCCAGATGCGCCCGCGCCGCTTGAGCTCCACCACGAATATATCTCGGCCAGCGAGCGGGCCGAATCCGTACGGCTCAGCGGCGAGCGCAAGCGAGCCGAGGAGTTGAAGGGCGCGCTGAGGCGTAGCCGGCAGGCGCTCGTTGGCGTCCTGCTCGCCGGTGCGCTCGCCATCGCCGCCATGCTGGCGGCCGGCTATTTCTGGCTGTCGACGCGGGCCATCGGCGCCGAGGCGGAGGCTGCTGTCCGCGAGCGCGACGCCTTCATCAAGGCGTCCGACGCCAAGGACATCGAGCGGGCGGCGTCGATCACCACACTTACCGCCCAACTTGAGGCGCAAAAACGGTCCGCAACATCGAGCGGGCCTGCAGCGACGCCTCACTCTCCCGCGGCGCTTGCGGAAACGCCCGCTTCTCCGGTCGCGACCCCCGCGGCGCCGTCCGAAAAGGCGCGCGATTCCGCCGAGGAAGCGAGCGCCCTTCTCACCATTAGCGGTCTGGAGCAGGAAATCGATCGGGTCAGCCGCCTGCGTCCAGGCGGTGGCGTCAAAGCTCCGCCTCGGCCCGAGCGCGACCTCGCAGGCACCAAGGAAGCATATCTGGCGACCCTGCAACAGCACATCCTCCTCCTGCGCAAGCAACTCGACGACCTCAATTCCTCGCTGCGGGAAGCGATGCGGCCGGCGCCCTATCGTTCAAAGCTCTAGTTGGGACCCGCGCACATCGCTCGGCGCACACAACTGGCGACGCACGCAGGGCCGACTGATTAGGTTGGGCGTTGCATCAAGAACGCTAGCCAGCAACGCCAACCCGGCTTCGCACCAGATCTCTCCAATCTCTCATCCTCGAGATGAACGCCCAAGGGCAAGCCAGATTGCATAAGTCGCAACATCGGGGCGAGCGGGTTGTCGAGAGGCTGATGGCTATCTTGCTCCAGGTCGATGAAAGCCAAGCCGTAGGTCATGAACCCTACGAGCCAGACGGCGTCGTTGATTTCAGCGCACGCGGATTGCGCAGGTCTCAATTCTGGCCCGCGTTGCCGGTTGATCTGACGCGTGGGCTAGATAGGTCATCTCCTGTCAGTATGAGTTCGCGCAGTTCTGCGAGACCTTCCTCGACTAGGGCCTG
>JANMWT010000084.1:0-5108 GCA_031394145.1 Alphaproteobacteria bacterium
ATCCGGAAGAGCATGGTCGGGCGCTCCGTGTAGGTCTTGCGGAAATGATCCCGTTCAAGCTCGAGGCTGAGAGCAACGCCATCCATGATCGCCTGCGCTGCGCGCCCGGCCTCGCGCATGAACGCGAGAACCAGCGGTTTCAGCTCGGGCACGGCTTCGGGATAGAGGTTGGCGCCATGCAGCGGCAAGCCAGCCTGAACGCGCGGATCTGCGGGGCCCAGCTCCTCGCCGAAATAGAGGCCTTCCTTCAGGTCCGGCTTGCCGGCGGTCAGCTCGCCCCCGACCGGGAAGAAGCCGCGCCAGGCGCGTCCGCCGTGCGCCATCGCAATCTCCATTTTGACGGCTTCGGGCAGGGCAAAGAAGCGATGGCTAAAGCTTGCAAGATCGCTCAGCGTCGCCGGCGCAATCCCATGTCCGACGGCATAGAAAAAGCCAAGGTCCCGGCAGGCGGCGCCAATTTCGCGGGCGACGCGCGCTGAGCCGAGCGGCTCGGCGGCGATGAGGCTCGAGACGTCGATGATGGCAAGCCGATCGGTCATGGCGCAGATGCTAGCACCGGCCGCCCGGTTTCAGGCAAGCCGGCTTCGCTTCTGGTCCAGACGTCCGTGGCTGGAGGTCATTGGTTCAGGAACCTGCTCTCAGGGCCCGGGTCTTGCGGCGAGGGTCTCAAGGACCGGGTCTCAAGGTCCACCAGGTCTCAAGGTCCAGGTCTCAAGGTCCAGGTTCAGTCCTTGTCGGCGAACGGGTTCTTGCCCTGACGGAGCACGAGGCGGATCGGCACGCCGGGAAGATCGAAGGCCTCGCGCAATTCGTTGACGAGATATCGCTTGTAGGTTTCCGGCATGTCGTTGGCGCGGCTCGCCATCAACACGAAGGTGGGCGGGCGCGTCTTCATCTGCGCCATGTAGCGCGGCTTGATCCGCTTGCCGCCGGGGGCGGGCGGAGGATGTTTCTGGGTCACGTATTGCAGCCAGTCATTGAGATCGCGCGTCTTGACGCGAGCCGACCAGTCCTTGTGCACCTTGAGGCAGGCGTCCATCAGCTTGTCGAGATTCTTGCGGGTTTCCCCGGAGACATTGACCAGTGGCGCGCCCTTCGCCTGCGGCACATGCTCGGCGACCATCTGGTCGAGCTCGCGCCGGAAGTCGCTGGGGTTTTCGACGATGTCCCACTTGGTGATGCAGAACACCAGGCCCCGTCCCTCGCGCAGAGCCAGCTGGGCGATCTGCAAGTCCTGTTTCTCGAAGGCTTCCCGTGGGTCCATCACCAGCACGACAATGTCGGCAAACCGGATCGAATGGGTGGTCTCGGCGGTGGACATCCGCTCGAGCTTCTCCTGCACCTTGGCGCGCTTGCGCAGGCCGGCGGTGTCGATCAGGCGGATCTCGCGATCCTTCCAGCGCCACGCCACCTGCACGCTGTCGCGGGTGATGCCAGCTTCAGGGCCGGTGACGAAGCGATCGTCCTCGAGCAGCGCGTTGATCAGCGTCGACTTGCCGGCATTGGGCCGGCCGACGAAAGCAAGCCGAACGGGACGATCCGGCTCCGGGGCGGGTTCAGCGTCTGGATCAAACGCCTCCCCGTCATCATCCTTCTCGCCCTCCAGCCGAGCGGCGATGTCGGCGCCGGATTCATACGTCATCAGCCGATCGTAAAGATCGCTCATCCCCTCGCCATGCTCGGCGGAGAGTGCCACAGGATCGCCAAGGCCCATGCCCCACGCATCGGCGAGGCCGCCCTCGCCCTGCCGGCCTTCGCACTTGTTGGCGCAGAGCACGACCGGCTTCCCCGACTTGCGCAGGAGCTGGCCGAAGCGCTCGTCCAGGGGAGTTACGCCTTCGCGGGCGTCGAACAGGAAAATGCAGACATCGGCTTGAGATATCGCGATCTCGGTCTGCCGGCGCATCCGCGCTTCAAGCGAGCCGTCGGTGACATCATCGAAGCCCGCCGTGTCGACCAGCTGGAGCTCGAGATCGCCGAGCCGGCCGGGCGTTTCCTTGCGGTCGCGGGTGACGCCTGGCTGGTCGTCGACGATCGCGATCTTCCGTCCAGCGAGCCGGTTGAACAGCGTCGACTTGCCCACATTGGGGCGTCCTACGATGGCTACTGTCAGCGCCATCTCAGCGCGGCTCCAATCGTCCCTGGCCAATCATGTTGGCCAACCAGTCTGGTCGACCGTTCTGGCCAACCGCCCTGGTCAGCCGTCCGGCTGGCTACTTGATTGCGACCAGCTGGCCTTTGTCGGTGAGCGCGTAGATCAGCCCGCCAGCGGCAATCGGCTGGATCAGGATGTCGCCACCCACCTTCAGTTCGGCCTCCGTCTGACCGGTCTGCGGGGAAAGGGCAAGCATGTTCCCTTCCGATGAGGTCACGATCAGGCGGTTCGAGGCGATCAGCGGGCCGGTCCAGACGATGCGGCCCTTCTTCTGCTTGGTTTTCTTGAACTCCGGCAGGCTGCGGACCCAGACAATCTTACCGTCGACCTTCTGAATGCAGGCAACCTGGCCTTCGGTGCCAACAATGAAGATGTAATCGCCCGCCACCACCGGCCCAAGCCGCGATCCGAACAGGATCGCCCAGAGCCTCTGGCCGGAGCGCGCATCGATCGCGGTCAAGACGCCGGAATGGCTGGCGGCGTAGACGACGCCATTCTCGATCGTGGGGTGACCGGCGATGTCGTTGATCGCCGAGAGCGGCGTGAACCGGCCGATGGTGGTCAGCGTATCCTGCCAGAGCCTGCGCCCGTTGGCGGGCAGATAGGCAATCAGCTCGCCGGATGAATAAGGCGCAACCAGGATCTCGTTGCTCACCGCCGGGCTCGGGGCCGAAAGGATGCGCGCCGATTCGGCGATCGCCTGATCCGACCAAACGATGACGCCGGTATCAGTATCGATGGCGTAGACTTGGTTGTCGGTGCTCGTGACATAGGCGCGCGTGCCGATAACCGCAGGCGCACTCGAGAGCGGGCTATCGGTGCGCTGCTTCCAGATCTCCTTGCCGTCGGCCACCGCCAGGGCGGTGACAAAGCCAAACCCCGAAGAGACCACCAGCTTGTCGCCCAAGACCGCAACGCCGCCGCCGACCGCCGACTTGTCCTTCTTGTGCAGCGCCGTCAGCTGCTTCGACCAGATGTGGCGACCGGTCGCCGGGTCGAGGGCGGATACCTTCTGGTTGGCGTCGATCACGAAGAGCTTGCCGTCGCTGACCACCGGTGGGGCGACCAGACGCTTCTGCAGATTTGAGCCCTGGCCGGCGTCGACGCGCCAGGCGACCTTCAGATCGGCGCCCGCTTCGATGTTGCCGGTGATCTTGTTGGGCGTGACGCCTTCTTGCGGCCAATCCTTCAGCGCGGCAGGCGCAGGGATGGTGACGGTGACGCCGGCAAGTTCGGCGTCGGGCGTGAGCTTCTGGTCGGCGATGCTCATATTGACCCGACCGGCCTTATCAAGCGTCGGGTCTGCGGTCTTGCCCAGGTTCTTGAACACGGAACAGCCGGTCAGCGCGATCAACGCCGCCGCAAGCATCAAGGTCGGTTTGAACATGTTCATGGGGTCTTTTTGCCAGCGGCGGCGGGAGCAGGCGCAGCCGGCGCCGGGGCGGCCGGCTTGGTCATAACAGGCTTGGTCAAAACAGGCGTAGCAGCGGCGGCTGGTTTGGGCGCTGGCGGCAGCAGGCTGAGCGACTGGTTGACGCGCTGTTGCAGCGATGGGGGCGCATCGAGGTCGAGGGTCAAGGCCTGGTAGTCGCGACGCGCGCGCTCAATATCGCCGGTTGCGGCAGCCTTGGCGGCGACGAGTTCGCGCGCCAGCGCCGCCATCGGTCCGGTCTTCTTTTCGAGCGGCGCCACCCGCTTCTCGAGATCAGCCAGCGTGTCGGTGTCGGCCTTCACATAGGCGAGCTTCAGAAGCGCAAGATCGCTCATCAGGCCGGTCTTCTGGTCAACCGCCGCCTGGAGGTGTTCGGCTGCAAGCTTGGGGTTGCCTTCATCGATGCCGGCAAGGACGTGGTCGGCAAGCGCTGCAAACCCGGTCTTGCTGGCCGAGAGCTTGGTCAGACCATCGCGCGCTGCGGTGAGGTCCTTCTGCTCGAGATTGTCCATGACCTTGGAGAATGTCTTGGCGTCAGCTTCAACCGCCTGGTCCTGAAACACCCGCCAGGCCTGATATCCGGCCACCGCAAGGATCAACGCCACAGCCGCCCCGGCAAGCCAGGGCGAATAGGTCTTCCAGAGCTGCCCTGCCTTGTCGTGGCGGAGACTTTCTTCAACTTCTTCAAAGGCGTCGGTCACGCGGGGGGTGCTCCGGTGGGAAAACTGCGGTCCCTCTTAGCCGCGAGCCGAGCCGCGGGCAATTGAAGAAGGCGGTGAGCGGTGCGGCCGTTTTAGGGCGCAGGCTTCAGGGCGTAAGTTTCCTTGGCGCCGGGGAAGCTCCGGCCCCGGACATCAGCGGCGAACGAATCAACCGCTTTGCCGATAACCTCGCGCAAATCAGCGTAGCGGCGGACGAATTTTGGGGTCCAGTCGAACATGCCGAGGAGGTCGTCGGTGACCAGGATCTGGCCATCGCAGGCGCTCGAGGCGCCGATGCCGACGGTTGGGCAGGCGACCAAGCCCGTGATCTCGCGGGCCAGGTCTTCCGCCACCCCTTCGATGACCATGGCAAAACAGCCAGCCGCATCGGCTGCCTCCGCTTCGGCCCGGACGCGCAGGCGTTCGGCCGGGGTGCGCCCCTTGGCCTTGAAGCCGCCATCGACGTGGGTCGCCTGGGGCCTCAAGCCGACATGGGCCATCACCGGGATGCCGCGATCGACCAGATGCCGGACCGTGGCGGCGGCGTATTCCCCCGCCTCGATCTTCACCGCCTGACAGCCCGTCTCCTTCATGATCCGCGCGGCGTTCATGAAGGCCTGCTCGAGGCTGGCTTCGTAGGAGCCAAACGGCATGTCGACGACAACCAGGGCCTTGGTCGAACGGCGCATCACCGCCTGGCCGTGAAGGATCATCATCTCGAGCGTGACGCCCAGCGTAGTCGGCAGGCCGTGAACCACCATGCCAAGGGAATCGCCCACCAGGAGAAGGTCGCAGCGCTCATCCAGCAGCTCGGCCATCG
>JANMWT010000092.1:0-26577 GCA_031394145.1 Alphaproteobacteria bacterium
AAGCATCCCTGCAAGGTCTGCGGCGGACGCGGCGCCCTGCGCCGCGAACGCACCTTGTCGGTCAATATTCCGGCCGGCATCGAGGACGGCCAGCGCATCCGCCTCGCCGGCGAAGGCGAGCCTGGCGCGCGCAACGGGCCAAAGGGCGACCTCTACATCTTCGTGTCAGTGAAAGAGCACGACATCTTCGAACGCGACGGTCAGACGCTCTATGCGCGGGCCCCGGTTCCGATGGCGACCGCAGCGCTGGGCGGCGAGATCGAATTGCCGACCATCGACGGCGGTCGCACCCGCATCACCATTCCCGAGGGCGCCCAGACCGGCAAACGCATGCGCCTCAAAGGCAAGGGCATGCCCTCGGTCCGCGGCGGACCGCAGGGCGACCTCTTCGTCGAGATTTTCGTCGAGACGCCGCGCGATCTCTCGACCAAGCAGAAAGAACTGCTGCGCCAATTCTCCGCCGAGTGCCACGAGAAGTGCCACCCCGAGAGCCATGGCTTCTTCACGCGCGTGAAGAAGTTCTTCGACCAGGAAGACAGCCGGGCCTGATCTCTGCGTCAGGCGGGTCTCCCGCTCCGCTCAAATCCCGCTATAACCCCTGCCCATGAGCACGATGAGTAGCGCACCATGAGTACGCCACCATGAGCACGGCCATTCGCATCGCCATCGCCGGCGCCGGCGGCCGTATGGGCCGGACGCTGACGCGCATGGCTGCCGCCGACCTGACCGCCGGCTTCCGGGTTGTCGGCGGGACCGAGCGGTCCGGCGCCCCAGAGCTCGGTCTCGATCTTGGCATGCTGGCCGGGCTCGATGCGCTGGGCGCGGTTGCCCAGCCAGGCGCAGCCGACGCCGCCAGAGACGCGGATGTCTGGATCGACTTCACAACGCCCGCTGCGACGCTGACCGCCCTCGACCAGCTCAAGACGACGCCGATCAAGGCGGCGATCGTCGGCGCAACCGGCTTCACGCCGGAGCAGGACGCCGCCGTCGCGGCGCATAGAACCCGCATCGCCATCGTCAAGACCACCAACTTCTCGCTCGGCGTCAACCTGCTGGCTGGCCTGATCGAGCAGGCGGCCCAGCGCCTTGGTCCGGAGTGGGACATCGAGATTTCGGAAACCCATCATCGCCGCAAGGTCGACGCGCCCTCCGGCACCGCCCTCACCATGGGTGAGGCCGCCGCCCGTGGCCGCGGCGGCAAACTTGCCGAGCTCCGCAGCCCTCCTTATGACGGGATTACGGGGGCGCGGGAGGCAGGCCGGATCGGCTTTGCCGTCTCGCGGGCGGGGGGAGTGATTGGCGACCATGAGGCGCGTTTCGTGTCGGATGAGGAGATCCTCAGTCTCGGCCACCGGGCGCTCGACCGCGCGGTGTTCGCCCGTGGCGCCCTGCATGCGGCGCGCTGGGCGGCGGGCCAGAAACCCGGCCTCTACACCATGCGCGACGTGCTTTCGCTCTGAAAAACGTCGGCTTTCCTGCGAGATGCTTTTGCTTGTTGCCCCGTCGCTGGCTAGAGCGGAGGGATGAGCGAGGCGTCTGAAGTCTACTCCACAGCTCGCGCCCTCCTGGAGGAGGTCGCCAGCGGCGAGACCAGCGCCGCTGACCTGCTCGAACGCCACATCGAACGCTATGAGGCGGTCAACCCGCGTCTCAACGCCGTCGTCCGCACCGACTTGAGCGCCGCCCGCGCCCGCGCTCGCGATCTCGACAAGCAGGCCAGGGCCGGTGATCTCGCCGGGCCGCTGCATGGTCTGCCGATCACCATCAAGGACACCTTCGACGTCGAAGGCATGCCGGCAACCGCCGGCGCGCCGGAATACGCCAAGCGCCCCGCCAGGACGCCGGACGCCGCGGTGGTCGCGCGTCTGCGCGCCGCTGGCGCGGTGATCTGGGGCAAGACCAACACGCCCTATCTTGCCGGCGACAACCAGACCTTCAACCCGGTCCATGGTCGAACCAGCAATCCCTGGGACCTCGCGCGCACGCCCGGCGGCTCATCCGGCGGCGCCGCGGCGGCGCTGGCCGCCGGCATGACGTCACTCGAGGTCGGGTCGGACATCGGCGGGTCTTTACGTCTGCCGGCGCACTTCTGCGGCGTTGCTGCGCTCAAACCAACCTATGGCCGAGTGCCGATTCTCGGCCATGTGCCGCCCGCCCCTGGTTCGCTGTCGGTGCGCGATCTCAATGTCGCAGGTCCGATGGCGCGCAATGTCGGCGACCTTCGCCTGCTGCTGTCGGTGATCTCCGACATCACCACCGGGACGTCGCGCAAGGCCAGCCTCAAGGGCAAGCGCATCGGCGTTTGGGCCAAGGAGCCGGGCTTTCCGGTCTCCGCCGAATGCCTCGAGGCGGTTGAGACCACAGCCGAGGCGGCCGGCCAGCTCGGGGCGCAGGTCGTGGTGGCGAAGCCTGCCATCGACGGCGCCGCGCTGCTCGATCTTTATCTCCAGCTTCTCCTGCCGATCCTGGCGACCGACATGCCAACCCCGCTGGTCAAGGCGATGGCGGTGGGCCGGCCGCTCGCCCGCGCCTTGGCCAAGCGCGAGCCATTTTCCCGCTCGAAATGGGCGCTCTATTCGGCCGCCACGCACCATGACTGGCTCAAGGCCAACGAGGCGCGAGAGAAGCTGAAGCGCGAGGTCGCCAGCTTCTTCGCCAAATGGTCGGTGATCCTCGCGCCCGTCGCGCCCTCGACCGCCTTCGAGCATGTCGAGACGGGCGACGCCGTCACCCGCAAGCTGCTGGTCGATGGCGCGCCCGCCCCTTACCACTCCTTCCACTCGTGGATCGCGCTGGCGACGATGTGCCATCTGCCCTCGGTGGTCATCCCGGTGCCGCGCAACCCCGGCGAGCTGCCCTGCGGGGTTCAGATCATCGGGCCGGAGGGCGGCGATTTCGAACTCCTCGCCATCGCTGAAGCCATCGAGGCGGAGATCGGCGGCTTCCAGCGCCCGCCGGAAGCGAACCTGATCCGGCCGATCGAACCGACCCAGAAGACCGCAAAGGCGCCGTCCAAGCCAAAGCCGGCGCTCAAACCACCCAAGCCGTCCAGGCAACCAAAACCTCCCAAGCAACCCAAACGACCCAAGCAACCGAGGCCGCCCAAGAAACCCCGGCCGCCCAGGCAACCCCGGCCGCCCAGGCAACCCAAGGCCAAACCGCAAAAACCGGCGAGGCCGGTGAAGGCGCCAAATGCAAAGCCGGCAAAATCCGAGAAGCCGAACAAGCCTGACGAGGCTGAGACAGCGAAGACGTAATCCGGTCTTGCTTCGAGCCGAGCCCGGGCGGACGGTGCCGGTCAACCTTGTGACGAGCGGGACCTCAATGCGAACACGTGCAGGTCTTGTTGCGGCGCTCGCGCTGCTGGCTTCGGGCTGCGCCGGGCTTCAGCCGAACCACAAAGCCTCTGTCGCAGGATATCAGTCGGCACGCATCACCGATGCGAACAACCGGCCGATCCAGCTCGACATCTGGTTTCCCGCCAAAGGACCCGCCGAAGCGGTCCACAAATACGGCATCAGCGAGGGAAAGATCGCCGAGGGCGCGACGATCTCCGGCCAGAAGCTGCCGGTCATCCTGCTGTCGCACGGGGCGATGGGGGCTGCGGTCAATTATTCCTGGATCGCCGAGCCGCTGGCGCGGCATGGCTATGTCGTGCTGGGCGTTTCGCACTTCGGCGAATCGCCCGCCTTCGGCGCCGCGACCATCAACCCGACGACCGTGGCGAAGTTCGGCGACCGCACGCGCGACTTCAAGGTGGCGCTCGACTATCTGCTGGCGCAGCCGGCATGGGCTGGCCATGTCGATCCGCAGCGCATCGGGCTGCTCGGCCATTCATCCGGCGGGACGACGGTGATCATGCTGGCGGGCGGAAAGATCAACGGCGCAGACGTGGCGGCGTATTGCCGGACAGAAGCGGCCAAGGGCGACAAGAGCTGTCTTTATCCTGCTGGCGCGATGGCGGACCCGAAGCAGGCCCCAGAGGCGCTGGGCCGGCCAATCCGCGCCATCGTGGCGATGGATCCGGCGCTCGGCGAAGGCTTCAACAAGACCTCGCTCGCCGCGGTGACCGCCCCGGCGCTGCTGATCGGCTCGGCGCAGAACGACTTCCTGCCCTTTGATGCCCACGCCGGCCGCTTCATGGAGCAGCTCCCGCAGGACGAACGCCTCGTGCTCGACGCTGGCGAAGGGCATTTCGTCTATGTCGATAGCTGTGGCGTGCCGATCCAGGCGCTGGGCGTGCCGCTGTGCACGGACCGCACAGGCGTCGACCGGGCGAAGGTGCATGAGCGGCTGAGCCAGGCGATCGTCGCCTTCTTCGGCAAGCGGCTCTAGTTACCAGCTTCCGATATTGAGTGCGCTGGTCCAGGGCTCTTTTGGCGCCAGGGCTTCGCCCTTCTGCAGGAGCTCGATCGAGATGTTGTCGGGCGAGCGCACGAAGGCCATGCGGCCGTCGCGCGGCGGGCGGTTGATGGTCACGCCCAACTTTTGGAACCGCTCGCAGGCCGCGTAGATATCGTCGACGCGGTAAGCGAGGTGGCCGAAATTGCGACCGCCGCCATAGTCCTTCTCGTCCCAGTTGTAGGTCAGCTCCACCATTGGCACTCCGGGCGGCAGGCGTTCCTTCCCGTCATAGCCGGCGCGGCTGATGTCGTCTGGCGAGGCGAGGAAGGCCAGCGTGTATTTGCCTTGCGGATAGTCGCTGCGCCGGACCTCGACCAGGCCGAGGCCCTCGCAGAAGAATTTCACCGCCGCATCGAGATCGCCGACGCGGACCATGGTGTGCAAGAACTCGATCGACATCGCGAGGCCTCTCCTTAGCGATCTGACTAGGGCGGTCTGACCAGGGCGGTCTGACCAGGGCAATTTGGGCAGGCCGGAGTATCGCCCGAGCGGATGAGCCACGCCAGCCCTCGCCGCCTTCACTCGCCCGCAGTAGCTGCCCGCAGTAGCTGCCCGCAGCAATCGCGCGCCGTAATCGCCCGGCGTAATCGCCCGGCGTAATCGCCACTTTATTCGGGAGGGTGGCGCTCGGCCCGCGCCTCGGCCAAGGCCTCATCGAGCCGACGCGCGAAGCTTTCGCGTTCGCGCGGCGTCAGATGCTCGCCGATCGCATAGGCGCGGTTGGACGCCTTGAGCCGCAACGCGTTTGGACCGTCGGCGTCGCGATCGAGCTCGACGCGGGCGAAACCCGCCGGCAGCCGGGCCCGACGTTCCCGGCCCCGACCATCTACCTTGCGCAGATCGACCGCCTCGGCGGTCACCCGCACGAAGGTGCGCGCCGACTGGGCGCGAAAGCTGGCGCGGAAGACCAGCCAGAGCAGCAGCACTTCGAGACCCATGAACCCCACCACCGGAAACGCTCCGGCGGCGATGAACCCAAGGCCAAGGAGGAAATTCAGCCCGCCCAGCGCCAGCATGACGCGATCGAAGCCGCACGGACTGAGCGACCGCGGCGGCTCCAGCACGGCATCGAGATAGACCGCGGCGGGCATGGATGAAACCATAAGGCGCGCCGCCGTCTCTGCAAGCCCGTTGCGCCTATCCATCGGCCGCCAACCTGCTCTAGCTTCCCCGCCCATGGCGAAGACCTCCCAGAAGCGAAAGCGCAACCCGAGGAAGCCAAAGGGCTTTCCGCCCGCCAAGGCAGCGGAGCTTTACCGGCGCCTTGCCGAGGACCGGCCCGATCCCAGGACCGAGCTGATCTATGACAGCCCCTTCACCCTGCTGGTCGCCGTCGTGCTGTCGGCGCAGGCGACCGATGCCGGCGTCAACAAGGCGACGCGGGCGCTCTTCCAGATTGCTCCGACGCCCGCGGCGATGGCAGCGCTCGGGGAAGCCGGCGTTGCAAAGCACATCCGCACCATCGGCCTCTGGCGCAACAAGGCGAAGAACCTCGTCGCCCTCGCAAAACAGCTGATCGAGCTGCATGACGCAGAGGTGCCGCACGACCGCGAGGCGCTGGAGGCCCTGCCCGGCGTCGGGCGCAAGACGGCGAGCGTGGTGCTGCATGAAGCCTGGCGCGAACCCACCATCGCGGTGGATACGCATGTCTTCCGCGTGGCCAATCGCACTGGCCTCGCGCCCGGCCCGACCCCCGACAAGGTCGAAGCGCTGCTGCTCGAGGTGACGCCGGAGATCTACAAGCAGGGCGCACATCACTGGCTGATCCTGCACGGGCGCTATGTCTGCATCGCCCGCAAGCCCAGATGCCCCGGTTGTGTGATCCGCGAGCTCTGTGAGTTCAAGCCCAAGACGCCGCCTTCGGAGCTGTCCGAGGCGATCGATCAGTCGTTACGGGCGTAGGGGTAGCACTGTGCACGCTCGAGGCTGAGGCCGAAATGCCGGCCAAGCGCCAGGATGGCCTCGCCATAGGCCGCGTACGGATCGGCGTTTTCCGGACCGACGATGATGGTGCGAAAGTCCGGGTCCTCGCGGCCCTGTGGCGGCAGCATGGCGGTGGCCAGCCCCTCGCCGTCATCGGCCCGCAGCGTCAGAAACAACGGCGTGGTGCGGGCAAGGTGGCCCTTCAGCGCCACGTCGCGTTCAATGCCGGCGCCGGGCTGGTAGGACTGCCGGGCGCGGTCCTGTTCACGGCGGAAATGCTTTTCGACCGCATGCCGCATCAGCCGGGTTTCCCCCTCGGCTTCCGCGTCGGTCTCGATGCGGAACCAGGTCCGACGGCCGGGCGCATCACACACATACTTCATCGCGTCCTCCTGCATGCGAATCTAGGACCGGACGCCGCAGGATAAAAGAGAGGCGCACAGCCCTAGCCCAGTCGCCGCTGCAACGCCGCCGCCAGCATGGCGCCGATGCCGGGGCCCTCAACCGGAAACAGGTAAGGTTCCAGCACTTCGAGCTCCATCAGCATCAGACCGCCGTCGGCGCCGCGCACCATGTCGACGCGAGCATAGAGCGGCGGCGCTTCGAGCGCTTCAAGAACCGCGCTGGCGCGGGCCAGGTCCGCGGGCACGGGTTCGACCTTCGACGACCGGCCGCCATAAGCCTCCTGGATACGATAATCGCCCGCAGCCGCTCGCTTCACCAGGGCGTGGCTGAACGCGCCATCGATAAACAGGAAGGAGTATTCGCCCTCGGTGACGATGGTCGGGATCAGCGGCTGGATCATTCCGGGGCGGTCAAGCACCTGACCCGAAACCGGCGCGCTCGCCCGCGCATATCGCGCCTGGCCGCGCGCCCCACCGCCGACCTGGCGCTTCAGCACCACCTCCTCGGCGCCAAAAGTGGTGAACGCCGCCTGGATGTCGGCCGCCTGCGGCGCTTCGGACCACAGTGTCGGGACGATCGGCACGCCCCACCTTTCGAAGTCGCGCAGATAGGTCTTTTTGATGTTCCAGCGCACCAGATCGAGCGGATTGAAGATGGCGACGCCCGCCGCCGCAATTTCGGCGAGGCGGGCGAGAAACACGTCGTGCCGATCCTGGTAATCCCAGCACGCCAGCACCAGGGCGGCGTCGAACTGGCGCCAGTCCCAAGCTGCTTCGCTCCAGCGCACGGTTTCCAGCGACAGGCCGGCCGGTCCGAACGCCGCCGCTAGCACTTTGCACTGGACATCGAACAGATAAGCGTCGGCGCGGCGATCTGGCGCATCGGAAGCGAGGTTCTGGGCGATGAGAAGGGCGACGCGCTTGAGCATGGCTGTCCCGGCTTGCTTTCCATGGGCTCGCGGTCTTTAAGACCTCGCGCCCGCTCTATCCACCGCGGGGTTCATCTGTCCATCGAAGGATTCTCATGGCCACCCGGTACGACGTTGTAGCGCTCGGCAACGCCATCATGGATGTGATCGCCGAAGTCGACGACGACTTCCTGGTCCGCCACGACATCGCCAAGGCGCGGATGAACCTGATCGATGCGGCGCGCTGCGATTATCTTTACAACGCCCTGCCTGCGAAACGAACAGAAACTTCTGGCGGCTCGGCCGGCAATTCGATTGCCGGGCTCAAGAGCCTTGGCGCACGCGCCGCCTTCCTCGGCAAGGTGGCGGACGATGCGATCGGCGCCGCCTATGTCGCCGACATGAAGGCGATCGGCGTCGATTTCTTCGGCTCGCCGCTGAAGGGCGGCGCCGCGACTGCACGCTCGATGATCGCCGTGACGCCGGATGGCGAGCGGTCGATGAACACCTATCTCGGCGCCTCGACGGAGTTTGCCGCGTCCGACCTCGACGCGCGCGCCATCGCCTCGGCTGACTGGCTCTATCTTGAGGGCTATCTGTTCGACAAGCCGGCAGCAAAGACCGCGTTCGTCCACGCCTCGGAAGTGGCGCAGTCGTCAGACCGCAAGGTCGCTGTGACCCTGTCGGACGTGTTCTGCGTCGATCGCCATCGCGAAGGTTTCCGCCACCTCGTGCGCACCCATTGCGATCTGGTGTTCGCCAATGAGTTTGAATTGATGGCGCTCTATCAGACGACCGACTTCGATGAAGCGTTGAATGCAATCCGCGCCGACAGCCAGATTGCCGCGATCACCCGTTCGGAAAAAGGCTCGGTGATCATCTCAGGATCCGACACCTGGACCGCACCGGTGACGCCAGCGCGCGTGATCGATGCGACGGGGGCGGGCGACCAGTACGCCGCCGGCGTGCTTTATGGCATCACCCACGGCCTCGAGCTGCTCGATTCAGCCAAGCTCGGCAACCTTGCGGCGTCCGAGACGATCAGCCATGTCGGCCCGCGACCGTTGATCAATCTGCGCGAGTTGGCGATCGCTGCCGGGCTTAAAGTCTAGGCGCGCAAAGCCTCTTCGACGAAGTCCAGACGATCCTGGCCAAAATGCATCTCCTCGCCGATGAAGAAGGTGGGTGCGCCAAAGGCGCCGCGAGAGACGGCTTCATCGGTATTGGCCTTCAGTTTTTCCTTGTTGGCGGGGTTTTCCGCCGCGGCGAAGAAGTCTGCAGGATCAAAGCCTGCCGCACTGAGCACTTCGGCGAGCGCCGCCTTGTCGGCGATGTTCTTTGAATCACGCCAGGCGGCGTTGAAGATCGCAGCGAGATAGGCGTCGAAATCCGGCCGGTCGAGCCAGCCGACCGCCGCGCGTTGCACCATCAGCGTCAGCATGGGGAAATGCGGGTTCGGCGCATAGGGCACGCCATAACGCTTGGCGAAACGCTGCAGGTCCTGCGCCATCCATTTCGCCTTGGGCTTCACGGTTCCCGGCGGACGGTTCTCGGTCGCCTGCATCACGCCGCCGAGAAACATCGGCCGATAGACCAGCCGGGCGCCGGCGCGCTTCACGATTGCTGGCAGCTGCGTCCATGCCAGATAGGCGGTTGGACTGGTGAAGTCATAAAAGAACTCGACGGTCTTTGGCATCTCGCCCTCCCCCTGTTTTTGGGTCGTGTTTTTGGTTCGCCCGCTTAAGTCGACCTCAGCCCTCAGGCCATCTTTTCCATCCAGGGCCGCAGATCGAGCTCATGGGTCCAGGCGTCGCGCGGCTGCTGATGCAACATCCAATAGGCCTCCGCGATGTGGTCAGGATTGAGGATGCCGTCCTGGTCCTTGAGGGCGTGGCGCTGCGGAAAATTCTTGGCGATCCACTCCGTGTCGATGGCGCCATCGATGATGGAGTGCGCCACGTGGACGCCCTGGGGACCGAGCTCCCGCGCCATCGACTGCGCCAGCGCCCGCAGAGCGAACTTCGCTCCGGCGAACGCCGTGAAACCCGACCCGCCGCGGATCGAGGCGGTCGCGCCGGTGAAGATGATCGTGCCCTTGCCTCGCGGAACCATGACCTTGGCCGCCTCCCGGCCAGCAAGAAACCCACCCAGCGCCGCCATCTCCCAGACCTTGCGATAGACGCGTTCGGTCGTCTCGCGGATCGGGAAATTGACGTTGGCCCCGATGTTGAAAATGACGACGCTGAGCGGGGCGATGTCGCGCTCGATCGCGGCGAAGAGGTCGACCACCTCAGCCTCCACCCGCGCGTCCGACCCAAAGCCATGCGCCTCGCCGCCGTCCTTGCGGATCTGGTCCAGAAGGGGCGTGAGGCTGGCGAGCTCGCGGCGGGTGCAGACGGCGGTATACCCCGCCGCAGCAAAGCGCCGGGCGATCGCCCCGCCGGTTGCGTCCCCCGCCCCGACAACCAGAGCCGCCCGTTTCTCCGCCATGTCTCAACCTTGCGTTCGTAATTGGAACGTACATTCTTTCCAGACCGAGGCAACCAGTGCAGAGTGCCGCCATGGAACCAACCACCAAACCGCGCTGGGACGACCTCAGCACCGACTGGTGTCCTGTGGCGCGCGCCATGTCGGTGATCGGCGATCGCTGGACGTTGCTGATCGTGCGCGATTGTTTCTTAGGAAAATCAAGGTTCGAAGAGTTTCAGAAGAGCCTGGGCATGACCCGGCATGTGCTTGCCGACCGGCTCAAACGGCTGGTTGAGGCGGGAGTTCTAGAAAGGAATGCATACCAGACACGGCCGCCCCGCTACGCCTACGAGCTCACCGAGAAGGGTCGCGACTTCGCCCCCGCCCTGATCGGTCTCAAGGACTGGGGCAAGAAGCACATGCCGCTTCGCAAGGCGGCTGGCTAATCGACGACGCCGTCCAAAAGCCTGCACGATATGTCGGCCTGGCTCATGATCGGCCGTCCTTGGGCGGCGAGGCCGGTTGGGCCGCAGTGGAGGACAAGCGATGCGCGTGATGTTGTTGATGTATCCCGGTCCGAACGCCGAGACCGAGCAGGACCCGGTCGATGGCCATCATGATCTGCTCCAGGCCATGCTGGCGTTCAATCAGCGCATGATCGACGCCGGCGTCATCATCTCCGGGGATGGCCTCAAGCCGACGTCAAAGGGCGCGCGCGTGCGGTTCGGCGCGGGCAAGCCGCTGATCAGCGATGGTCCCTTTACCGAGACCAAGGAGATCCTCGGCGGCTACTGGATGCTGCAGGTGGGGTCGCTTGCCGAAGCCGTCGACTGGGCCCGCCAGGCGCCCTGCCCGGCCGGTGAGATGATCGAGGTCCGGGAGGTCTATGAGCCCGAGGATTTCGGCGCCGACGTCGCCGAAGTGGAACGCCAGATGATCAAGGACATGTCGGCGAAGCGACCCCGCTAGAGCCGACCGCACTAGAGCCGACCGCACTAGAGAATGTATTTCGAGAGATCCTTGTCGCCGGCGAGGGCGCCGACTTTTTCGCGGACATAATCGGCGGTGACGACCACGCTCTCGCCATTGCGATCAGAGGCCGTGAAGCTGATCTCGTCGAGCACGCGCTCGATCACGGTGTGCAGCCGTCGCGCGCCGATATTCTCGACCGCATCGTTCACCTGCACCGCAAGATCGGCGATGGCGTCGATCGCGGTGGGCTCGAACGACAGGATCAGGCCTTCGGCGTTCATCAGCGCCACATACTGCATGATCAGGTTGGCTTCAGGCTCGGTCAGGATGCGACGGAAATCATCGCGCGTCAGCGCCTTGAGCTCGACCCGGATCGGCAGCCTGCCCTGAAGCTCAGGGAGCAGGTCGGAGGGCTTGGCGACATGAAAGGCGCCCGAGGCGATGAACAGGATGTGGTCGGTTTTCACCGTGCCGTACTTGGTGGCCACCGTCGTCCCCTCGATCAGCGGCAGCAGGTCGCGCTGCACCCCCTCTCGGGAAATGTCGGCGCCGGCGCGCTCGGCCCGCGAGGCGATCTTGTCGATCTCGTCGAGGAAGACGATGCCGTCATCTTCGGTCACCCGCACCGCTTCACGGGTGATCGCCTCGTTGTCCAGGAGCTTGTCGCTCTCTTCGGTGAGCAAGGGCTTGTAGGCTTCCTTGACCGTGGTGCGCACCCGCTTGGTCCGGCCGCCAAAGCTCTTCGACAGGAGGTCTCCGAGATTGACCATGCCGACCGAGGCGCCTGGCTGGCCCGGGATATCCATGCCCGAGAAGGGCGAGGCGGTATCGGAAAAGTCGACATCGATCTCCTTGTCGTCGAGATCGCCCTTGCGCAGCTTCAGGCGGAAGCTCTCGCGGGTCGCCGCCTGGGCCGTCGCCCCGACCAGGGCGTTGAGCACCCGCTCCTCGGCCGCATGTTCAGCCTTGGCGGCGACGTCCTTGCGCCGCCGCTCGCGCACCATGGTGATGGCGATCTCGACCAGGTCGCGGATGATCTGCTCGACGTCGCGGCCGACATAGCCGACCTCGGTGAACTTGGTCGCCTCGACTTTGAGGAAGGGCGCCTTCGCAAGTTTCGCAAGACGGCGCGCGATCTCGGTCTTGCCGACGCCGGTGGGGCCGATCATCAGGATGTTCTTGGGCGTCACCTCTTCGCGCAACGCCTCAGGCAGCTGCTTGCGCCGCCAGCGGTTGCGCAGCGCCAGCGCCACGGCGCGCTTGGCGTCGGGCTGGCCGACGATGAAACGGTCGAGCTCGGAGACGATTTCCCGAGGCGTGAATTCAGACATGAGGACTCTGTGGCAAACGCGATACGGACCGCCGGGATCAGGCGGTCCGTCTTCGCTAGCTTACGCGGGCCCGCCTCTTCAAGCGGGTTCTCGTGGGACGCCGTCTCAGACAGGCTCCGGCGGGAAGATCCGCCCGGCAAATCCCTCGTGCGGCACCAGCTTGAGCAGGCCGCGACGGGCCGTCCTCCAGCCGCCGCCCAGGAGCACGATGGAGCCGCCGACCAAAAGCGCAGTCAGCATCAGGGTGGTGAGCGAACTGCCGCCGCCGACCTTGTCGACCAGCACCCAAAGGGCGGTGGCGAAGGACAGGAGGCCGGAGACGATCAGCGCCCGGCGGTTCACCGCCAGAGAAAAGACGCCGAAGAGCACCAGCACCGCCAGCATGATCGCCGCATCGGTCAGGCCGCCCGGCGCGAAGTGCGAGCCGAGGATCAGCCCGCGCAGGCCGAACATGATCTGCGGAGCGGCCGCCATGTGCAGCCAGAAGGCGCTGTCCGACCAGATGCTGGCGCGATTGGGATCGCGAGCGTCGAAGGCGATGGCGACGGTCAGCGTCAGGAAGCCGGCGACCAGCATGGCGACGCCGCCAAACAGCAGGTGCGCATCGCCGCTGAAGCTGGCGACGGCGGTATAGAACACGCCCGCCACCGAGAGCGCCGTCAAGAAAAGCGAGAACGGCAGGCGGAAGCGGTAGAAGATCGCCAGCGCTACGAGCGCCGAAGCGCCGAACGAGGCAAAGCCCATGGTCGAAGCGAAGTTGGGCAGCGCGTCGTCGCGGAAATTGAGGTTCGAGCCGTCCGGCAGGAAGAGCGAGGCGATGGCGATCGAGGTCGAGGCGCAGATCACCGCCGAGAGCACCATCGAGGGAAGAAGCAGCCGCCTGCGGCCGCAGAAATATTCCGCCAACCCCCAGGCCGCCGCCAGAACCGGCAGGGCGGTCAGCGTCACGGTGAATTTCGACATGCCAAGCAGGTTGCTGAAGATGTTGGCTGAGAGGAAGGAGACGCCCGCCACCAGGATCGCCATGCCGATCGCCAGGAAGACATCGTTGAAGTTGGCGAGGAAGCGCAGGTTCTCTGCGTCCAGCATCCGATCGGGATCTGAACGCGTTTTGAGAAAGGCCTCGAAACGGGCGGCCTGATCGGCGGAAAGGGCGCCGCCCTCTATCGCCGCTTTGAGATCGGACTTGTCAAACATCGAGGGTCTCCACGATGAAATTGGCGTTGGTGTAAACGCATATCTCCGCCGCGATTCCCATCGCCTTGCGGGCGATGGTCTCGGCGTCGTCTTCGTATCCGTAAAGTGCGCGCGCAGCGGAAAGCGCATAATTGCCGCCGGAGCCGATGGCGGTGACCGGATGTTCCGGCTCGAGCACATCCCCCCTGCCGGTCACGACCAGGAGCGAGGTGGCGTCCCCGACGATGATCAGGGCTTCAAGGTTGCGGAGGAATTTGTCGGTGCGCCAGTCCTTGGCCAGCTCGACCGCAGCGCGCTGCAGATTTCCAGGGAAGCGTTCGAGCTTCTGTTCGAGGCGCTCGAAGAGGGTGAAGGCGTCCGCTGTGGCGCCGGCGAACCCGGCGAGGATCTGGCCCTTCTCGCCGATGCGGCGGACCTTGCGGGCGTTGCCCTTCATGACGGTGTCGCCCATCGATACCTGGCCATCGCCGATCAGCACGAGTTTGGCGCCCTTCTTGACCGCAAGGATGGTCGTCGAATGCCAATCGGGGGCGGGGCTCATCGCGTGACGTACTTTCCTGACATCAGCCACCCTACGCCACTTGTCGGGGTTTCAGCAACAAGATTTATCGATAATCGATGAAACTTGTCCTTAACCTTGATTTGAGGCCGTCGCCATTCGGCGCCTCTATGCCCGTGGCAATGCGCCGCGTCGGGGGGTAAGACCCTCGCCTACCGCCAGCAGGGAAGATCGCCATGCGCTATCAGGACATTCTTGGAACGGTTGGCCATACCCCGGTCGTCCGGATCAACCGGCTCGGCCCCAAGGGCGTCAATCTCTGGGTCAAGGTCGAAGCCTTTAATCCGCTGGGGTCGATCAAGGACCGTCTGGCGCTGGGGGTGATCGAGGCGGCGGAGACCTCCGGTGAACTCAAGCCCGGCATGACGGTGATCGAGGCGACCAGCGGCAACACCGGCATCGGCCTCGCCATGGTCTGCGCCGCCAAGGGCTATCCTCTGGTCATCACCATGGCCGAAAGTTTCTCGGTTGAACGCCGCCGCCTGATGCGCTTCCTCGGCGCGAAAGTGATCCTGACGCCGGCGGCGCTTCGGGCGACCGGCATGATCACCAAGACGCAGGAGCTCGCCAAGAAGCATGGCTGGTTCTACGTCCGCCAGTTCGAGAACGAAGCAAACCCCGACATGCACACGCGCACCACGGCGCGCGAGATCATCGAGGACTTCAAGGGCGAGAAGCTCGATTACTGGGTGACCGGGTATGGCACCGGCGGCACGCTGAAGGGCGTTGCGCGCGTGCTGCAGAAAGAATCCCCCGCAACCAAGATCGTCGTCTGCGAACCGACCGACGCCGCCCTTCTGACCTCGGGCGAGATGCAGACGCGCAACCCCGACGGCTCGCCCGCCGCCGGTCATCCGGCCTGGAAGCCGCACCCGATGCAGGGCTGGACGCCGGATTTCATCCCGAAGATCACGGGCGACGCCGTCGACATGAAACTGATCCACAAAGTGCTGACCATTCCGGGTCCTGAAGCCATGAAGTGGAGCCAGGAGCTGGCGAAGAAGGAGGGCATCTTCGTCGGCATCACCTCAGGCGCGACCTTTGCCGGCGCGCTGAAGGTGGCGGCGGAGGCCCCCCAGGGCGCCAACATCCTCTGCATGCTGCCTGACACCGGCGAGCGCTATCTCTCAACCCCGCTCTTCGCCGACGTGCCAACCGAGATGACCGAAGAAGAGATCGCGATCATGAAATCGACGCCGTTCGGCATTCCGGCGTAGGCGCAATGCCCGGCCGGGCAGAGCGCGCAAGACACTGATCGCAAGACAGCGAGCCCGAGCCTGGCTCAAGCCGCGAAGCGCGACGCCGGCCGTGGACGCCACGAGCGCACGAAGGCGTCGAACTCGGCCGAGGGAAGCGGCGGGCTGTAATAATAGCCCTGCCCGATCGTGCAGGCGCGGCGGACCAGGAAATCGGCCTGCTCCTTGGTTTCGACGCCTTCAGCGACCGTCTCGAGGCCGAGGGCTTCGGCCATGGCGAGGATCATCTCGACGATGGCCGGGGCATGCGCATCGGTCGACAGGGCGCGAATGAATTGCTGGTCGATCTTGAACACGTCGAACGGCAGGCGGGTGATCGAGGTGAAGTTGGAATGACCCGTGCCGAAATCGTCGATCGCGAGCCGCACGCCGCGATTGCGCAGCGGCCACATGGTGCGCGCCACCTTCTCCGGGTCCTCGACGGCGGCCGATTCAGTGATCTCCATTTCCAGCAATTCGGGGTTCAATCCTGAATCATCGAGCGCCAGCTGGACGCTCGAGATGAAGTCCGGCTCGCCGAACTGGTAGGGCGACACGTTGACGGCAATCCGCAGAGCCGGACCCGTCTTGTTCCACGCGGCCGCGGCGAAACAGGCATCGCGCATGACGCAATTGCCGAGCTTTGAAATCAAGCCGAGCTCCTCGGCGATCGGCACGAAGACGCCCGGCGAGACGACGCTGCCATCCGGCCGACGCCAGCGCGCCAGCGCCTCGGCGCCGACAAGCTCGCCGGTCTCAAGTTTGACCTTCGGCTGAAACACGGCGACGAACTCGCCGCGATCAAGTCCGGCGCGCAACTCGGCCTCAAGGCGCGATTGCTCCCTCGCCTTGTCGAGGAGACGGCTGTCGAAAAAGGCGCGGCGCGCCGCCGGCGAGCGCTTGGCTTCCTTGAGCGCCAGCTCGGCCTGTTTCATCACCTCGGCCGCGCTCTTGGCGTCCTCGGGCGCGCAGGCTGAACCGAATGAGGCGGTGACGCGAAGCGACTGCGCCTCGATCACCATCGGCTCACAGATGGCGCGATCGGCCATCGCCATGAACGCCTTGACCGCCGCGCGATCGACACCGGCGACAATCAGCCCAAACTGATCCGGGCCCAGCCGACCAAGGAAGAACGAGCCGTGTCCGACCTCGATCGCGCTTGCTTTCAGGCGTTCTGCGACCTCGACCAGCACCTTGTCCGCCTCGCGCGGGCCCAGCGTCGCGTTGATCTTCCGGAAGCCGTTGATATCGGCGACCACGAGGAAGACAGACGCGCCCTTGCGGTCGACCAGCTCTTCCAGCTTGGAAATAAAGCGCAGCCGGTTGGGCAGGCGCGTCACGGGATCGGCGAAGGCCAGCCGCATCGCCCGCTTGGTCGAGGCTTCGGAACGCTCCTGCACCTCGTCGATGGCCGAGAGTAACGGCTTCAGCAGGGAATCGTCCGCAGCATCGGCGAGCTTGGACTTGTCGGAGGCCGGCCGTTGACGGATGCGCTGTTCAAGCCGGGTCACCGGCGAGAGCGCCCGGCGCGCCAGTGGCAGCAGGAAGGGCGCAATCACGAAAAGCGCCAGCACCAGCACGAGAGCGTTCCACCAGATGACGCTCAGCCAGGAGCTGAGCATGGTTCTTGGGCGAAAGGCGACAACCGCTGCAGCGACCGTCCGGTTTTCGGATTTGATCGGGTAGACGCCGATCCGGTCGCCGCCGCGCGCCAGGATCGCGCCCTGGCCCCGGATCAGGGCGGGGTCGAGCATCGCCACGACGCCGCCAGCGCCAGGGGTGGCGGCGATGATCCGGCCATTGAGGTCGATGACCGCCGCATTGCCCCCCGGCAGGGGGGCGCTCATCATTGCGACCAGATCGCCCAGTCGCGCTTCGTCCTTGGTCTCGAGCGGCTGCTCGGCGATCAGGGCGAGCTGCTGGGCTGCGCCTGCGGCATAAACCAGGCGGGCGTTTTCAAAGGTCTTTTGGGCGAGCACGGGGGTCAAAATCCATTGCGCCAGCGTGGCGGTGATCGCCGCCCCGCAGCCGATCAGCGCGACCCGGCCGGCGAGGCCGAGCCTGAACCCCCTTCTGCTGCGCTTCTTCGCCGGCATGACGCCCCTCGCGATTCCCCGGATACGCACGCCGCCATGGCGTTTCCCCGGTTGCCGGCCTAAATGCTCAAGGGCATTCAGGTTTCCGTGACTTTTCCGAGGGAAAGCTAGGGTCGGGATGCGAATACGTCGTTAACGCCCAGGAGCCAGCCGTGGCCGACAGCAAGCGCCGCGCGGAAGTTGTCCGCGAGACGAAAGAGACCAAGATCCGGGTGGCCGTCGACATCGACGGCGCCGGCAAGTCGAGCGTGTCGACCGGGATCGGCTTCTTCGACCACATGCTGGAAAGCTTCTCGAAGCATTCCGCCATCGATCTTGAGATCGAGGCGACCGGCGACCTCCACATCGACCAGCACCACACCATGGAAGATGTCGGCATTGTTCTTGGCCAGGCGTTCAAGCAGGCGTGCGGCTCATACGCCAACATCGTCCGTTTCGGTCACGCCTATATCCCGATGGACGAGACGCTGGCGCGCGCCTCCGTCGACCTCTGCAACCGGCCCTACCTGATCTGGAAGGTGCCGTTCACCCGCGACAAGGTTGGTCAAGTCGACACCGAGCTGTTCAAGGAATTCTTCCACGCCTTCGCGATGAATTCGGGCGCCTGCGCCCACATCGAACTGCTCTATGGCGAGAACTCGCACCACATCGCCGAGAGCTGTTTCAAGGCGCTGGCGCGCGCCGTGCGAGGGGCGGCGATGCTCGACCCGCGCCTGAAGGGCCAGGTCGCCTCGACCAAGGGCAGTCTCTAGGACGGCGCCCGCCCGGTTCGAGGCCCGATGCAGGATACCCACTGCAGGAGAGATGACACACTCGGCGTTGCGGGCTAGATCGCGGCGATGAGCAGCCTCGCCATCATTGATTATGGCTCCGGCAATGTCCGGTCGGTGCGACGCGCGATCGAAAGCGCGACCGCGCATGCCGGACTGAAGGTCGATGTGCAGCTGACCGATGATCCTGAAACCATTGCCCGGGCCGATCGCATCGTTCTGCCCGGCGTCGGCCACTATGCCGATTGCGCCGAGGGCCTCGCCTCCCGCTCCGGGGTCATCGCCGCGATGACCGAGGCGGTGTTCGGCCGCGGCCGACCCTTCCTTGGCGTCTGCGTTGGCATGCAGCTGATGGCCGATGTCGGCCGTGAGGATGTCGAGACGCCCGGCCTCGGCTGGATCGAAGGCGCCGTCGAGCGTCTCAACCCGGCCGACCCCTCCCTCCCGATCCCGCACATGGGCTGGAACACGCTGGTCGATATGACGCCCCATCCTTTGCTGGCAGATCTGGGCCCCGCGCCGGAAGTCTATTTTGTCCACTCCTATGCGCTGAGCGCCGAGGAGCCCGGTGATATCGCAGCGGCCTGCGATTATGGCGGCCGGTTTGCCGCCGCCGTCGCCAAGGCCAACCTGTTCGGCACGCAATTCCACCCGGAAAAAAGCCAGCAGGCAGGTCAGCTTCTTCTCGCCGCCTTCCTGCGCTGGAAACCCTGACCTTCAAGCGGACGTGACCCGCACCGACGTTGACAACCCCTGCGATCCCCTCTCCAAGGGGCGCCCCATGAAGCTCTACCCTGCCATTGACCTCAAGGACGGCGTCTGCGTCCGCCTGCTGCGCGGCGAGATGACGACCGCGACCTCGTTCAACAACGATCCGGCCGACCAGGCCCTGCGCTTCTCGGCGATGGGGTTTGAGGCCCTGCACGTGGTTGATCTCAATGGCGCGTTCGAAGGACGCTCGGTCAACCAGAACGCGGTCGCTGCGATCCTCGATGCGATGCCAGCGCCGGTGCAGCTGGGCGGCGGCATCCGCGACATGGATGGCATCGAGCGCTGGCTCGACGCGGGCGTCGCCCGCGTCATCCTCGGCACCATCGCGGTGCGCAATCCTGATCTGGTGAAAACCGCCGCCCGTGCCTTTCCCGGCTGCGTCGCCGTCGGCATCGATGCGCGCGACGGCCGCGTCGCCGTCCAGGGCTGGGCCGAGACCACCGACATGCAGGCGGTGGACCTGGGAAGAATTTACGAGGATTGCGGCGTCGCCGCCCTGATCGTCACGGATATCGGTCGCGATGGCGCCAAGGGCGGGGTCAATATCGAGCTGACCGGGGCAATGGCCGACGCCGTATCGATCCCGGTGATCGCCTCGGGCGGGGTCAAAAACGTTGATGACCTGCGCGCACTGAAATCGCGCGTCGGCCGACCGATCGAAGGCGCGATCCTCGGCCGCGCCCTCTATGACGGCGACATTGATCCGGTCGAGGCGCTGCTGGCGGCGCGTCGGGCATGAAGCTAAAAGCGCTCCAGATCAACGCCTTCGCAAGGCCCTGAACCCGCCTCCTGCGCGCCGCCCGGTTGACGCCCTTCCCTCGCCGCGCCAGAGCAGGCTGATGCTCAAGGTCCGCGTCATTCCGTGCCTGGACGTCAAGGACGGCCGCACCGTCAAGGGCGTCAATTTCCTCGACCTCCGGGACGCAGGCGATCCGGTCGCGCTAGCCCGCGCCTATGACGCGCAGGGCGCCGACGAACTCTGCTTCCTCGATATCACCGCCTCGGTTGAAGGGCGCGGCGCGATGATCGGCGTGATCGAGCGCACGGCCGACGCCTGCTTCATGCCGCTCACCGTCGGCGGCGGCGTGCGCGCGCCCGAAGACATGGTGGCGATGCTGAAAGCCGGCGCCGACAAGGTTGCGATCAACACCGCCGCCGTGCTCGATCCGACCATTCTGACCGCTTGCGCGCGCAAGGTCGGCGCCCAGGCGGTGGTGATGGCGCTTGATGTGCGGCGCGAGGGATCATCATGGGGCGTTTATACGCATGGCGGCCGCAAGCCGGCCGGGCTTGACGCCATCATCTTCGCAAAACGCGCCGCCGAGCTCGGCGCCGGAGAAATCCTCCTCACCTCGATGGACCGCGACGGCACCAAGGACGGCTACGACATCGACCTTCTGCGCGCCGTGCGCGATGTTGTGCGCGTGCCGATCGTCGCCTCGGGCGGGGCCGGCAATGTCCAGCACATGGCCGAAGCCGTGATCAAGGGCGGGGCGGACGCTGTGCTCGCTGCATCGATTTTCCACTTCGGCCTGGCGCGGGTCGCTGACGCCAAGCGCGCCCTCGCCGACGCCGGCGCGCGGGTCCGATGGACAGAGGAAATTCCGGCATGAGCGCCTCCGTCCCGCCTTCTCCGCTTCCCCCATCCGCGCTCGGCGACGCCCGCCAGCTGGCCGCCGTCCTGCATGAGCTTGCCGCCACGATCGATGCCCGCGCGGGCGGCGACGCTGCGACCTCTTATACGGCGCAACTCCTGGCCAAGGGCGCTGGCGCCTGCGCCAAGAAGCTTGGCGAAGAAGGCGTCGAGGCGGCGCTCGCAGTCTCCTCGCAAGGCGAGGCCGAGGTCGCGGCCGAGGCCGGCGATGTGCTCTACCACCTTCTGGTGGCCCTGCGCTCGCGCGGCGTCACGCTGGATGACGTCGCCGCTGTCCTGGCCAACCGCCAGGGCCTGTCGGGCCTCGCGGAAAAAGCGTCGCGCCCGAAGGGCTGACTACCGCTTCGCCTTCAATAAGAGATAGAAGGCGCCCTCCCCGCCATGGCGGGCATGCGCGCGCGAATAGCCCGCAAGCAGAGGCCGGATCTCAGCCGTCCCGATCCAGTCGAGAAAGCGCGAGCGCAGAACGCCGCCGCCGAGCCGGCCCTTGCCGGTGATGACCAGCACGCATCGGGTCCCCAGCGCGCGCTGGGTCAGAAGAAATCCCGCGAGTTCGCGAAAGGCGGTGTCCTGGGTGTGACCATGAAGATCGAGGCGCGCCTCGACATCAAGTTGGCCGCGGCGCACCGGCCGATGATTGGAGACATCGGCAAGCGGACCTGGACTTGCCGGTGTGCGCATCGGCGGTCGATGCGATTGCGGAGCAGCTCGCGCCGGGTCCGGGGACGGGTCTGAAAAGACCCGCCCCGGCGCCGCCGGGTCGATCTCGGGAAGAGCGCGTCCGGCCGCCGGGCGAACCGTGCGGGCGACAATTGCCCACGCCCGGCGATCATGATCAGAGAGACGGCGGTTCATCGCGAAGGCTCGGTCGTTGCCGGGGAGACGTCCGGTCAGGACGCAGTGGCGACCTCGTCAAGCAGCCAGTTCGGACTGGCGCTTTTGGTCGAGCGCTTGAACGTCCAGATATCCTTGGCGGTGCGCAGATTTTCACCATCGGTGAGTTCGGCCTCGAACGACACGGCGACACGGGCGAAGTCATCGGCTGCGACGGCTGCTGAAAAGATCCGCGCCGTCTTGATGCGGTTGAGCCGCATCGGCTCGGTTCCGGCGGACTGACGCTGGGCGATCGCCTCGCTGTAGACCTCGAAGACATCCTCATCGACCAGCGACTTCAGGGCATCGCGATCGCCGTCGGCGAACGCCGCCACGATCAGTTCATAGGCCTTGCGGGCGCCGCGGGTGAAATCCTCCGGCGAAAACGAAGGATCAATCGCGGCGATGGTTTCGAGGCCTGCGGCTGCGGGGCCCGTGAAGGCCGCGCGCACCGGCGGGCGGACAGGTTCGGGTTCTTCCTCAACGTCTGGCGCGCGGGCGACCGCTTCACGCAGGCGATGCGCTGGAGGCTCAGCGCCGGTCTTCTGCCCGAGAACAGAATACAGGCGCGAGATCACGAAAACCGCAACCGCCGCAAGGATGATAAGTTCGATACTCAAGGTTCGCCTTTACGCCATCTCGGGAACGTCGGTTAACGTCGAACGATCCCACACTTCACTCAATATAATCACAATTGCCGGCAAGTCAGCCTGCGGTTGCCGGCGTCGCGCGAGCGTGATAGCCCGGCCCGCCTTATCACGCCAAGCCTTGGCAAATCGACACTTTCTGCACTGGATCCGCAAGATGAGCGATGCGCCCGAAACCGACGACGCGGTCGCTCCTGAGCCGATGATCCGGGTTCTGGCTCAGTACACCAAGGATTTGTCGTTCGAAAACCCCGGACTGTTCTCCGCCCAGGAGGGTCAGGGCGCCCCGGAAATCGAGCTCGGCATCGACGTCCGGGTGGAACCAGGCCCACCTGAGCAGAATATTTTCGGGGTCGATCTCAAGCTCAACGCCAAGGCCAAGCGCCAGGATGCGGTCGTGTTCATCGTCGAGCTGGTCTATTCCGGCGTCTTCCAGCTGCAGAACGCCGGCCAGGCTGACGCCGAGGCGATGCTGCTGATCGAATGCCCTCGCCTGCTGTTTCCCTTCGCCCGCCGGATCGTTGCGGAAGTCACCCGCGATGGCGGCCACCCCCCCCTGCTGATCGACCCGATCGATTTTGTTGGTCTCTACCGCCAGCAGAAGACCTCGATACAGGCCGCCCCAGACGCGCTGCCGAGCTGAACCAGCCCGGCTTTCGATCCTGAGGCGGCGAACACTTGATCGTTGGGCAAAGCTCACGGACAGTCGGCAGGCCGAGCCCATGCTCGGCGTGACCTGAAAGCGACCAGCTAGTGAGCCAACGCCCGTGAGCCAACGCCCGTGAGCCAACGAGTGAAGCAGGCGACTGCGCCAGCCCCCGCGCCAGCCCCGGGCCACCCCCGCAGCAAGGATGCGGTCGATGCAGTGCGTGAAAAGGGCAATCTCGACCGCTCGATCATCGTCCAGACGGCGCTCGCCCTCCTCGACCAGGTTGGCGTCGACGGCCTCAGCACGCGCCGCCTCGCCGCCGAACTCGGCATCAAGAGCGCCTCACTCTATTGGCATTTCAAGGACAAGAACGAGCTGCTCAACGAGATGTCGGGCGCCATGTTCGAGCAGGCGCTGCTGTCGCCAAACATCGACGGCCCGGATTTCGACTGGGCCGAATGGCTGGCCGAGGGCGCGCGCGCCATCCGCCAGACCGCCCTCTCCCGCCGCGACGGCGCACAGGTGATGGCCCGCCCGCGGCCGCGGGCGCCGAACACCAAGATCTCGTTCGAGGACAATGTGAAGACGGTGATGCGCTCGGGGCTCAGCGATATGGAATCGCGGCTGACCATGCAGACCCTGAGGCGCTATGCGATCGGCGCGGCGCTTCAGGAACAATCGACGCCCGGCGCCGCAGCGACGGCTGGCATCGTCGTGGCGGGCGAGGAAGGTTTCGAGTTTGGGCTGCAGACCTTCCTCGACGGGCTCAGGTCCCGCATCGCCGAGCGCGAAAAGATCGGGCGCTCGATCCGGAAATCCCGCTCCTAATCGCCGCGTTTGACGTCGATGTAGATCACCGGCCGGTGACCTTTCGGCGGAACGGTCCGGAACATCACGCTGAGGTTCTTGCCTCCGGTCCACCAGGTGTCGAGCGCATCCGGCGGACCCTTGCCGTCCTCAGGCTTCTTCTTGTCACGGGTGATCTTCGCTCCGGGCATCGTCCGGCTGATCCAGTCGGTGAGCACTTTCAGCGTCGGGGCGTCGTCGTGCGCCGTGGTGATCCCGGCCGGCTGCCAGAGGGTGATGCGGCAGGTGGCGCCTTCAAAGTCAGATTGAAACCCGAGGCGGCCCTCGCCCCACGCGCCTTCGGTGTTGAAGACGACGACGCCGGGCGCCTCGTGCATTTCCCAACCGGACGCCTTTACCGCCTTGGCATAGTCATCGGCCTTCTTGGAGGCGCCCGGCTTGAAATAGGGGCCGCAGAGGATGTCGAGCCCCGACGCCACCGCAGCCGTCTCGGAGGGCGAACGCTGCGCCAACGCAGGTCCTGCAAGAAGCGAAACCGCGAGTGCGGCCAGAACAATGCGATGCATGAAGAGCCCTTCCAGGATGTGCATACAATCTGGCTGCTTCCAGCGCAGATCGTCAATCGTCCCCCGCAGTCGCCGCCCACACGAAGGGGTTAGCGCGCCGGCGCGGCGTGCGTGTTCAAGACGACATAGCCGGAGCGATGGCGCATGACCATGACCTCGCCCGGGGCGGCTTGCAGCGCCAGACGCGCAACCAGCGCGTCGTCCGACATGTCAGGCTGGATCTCGGCGTGCTCGCGCCAGCCGACCACCGGGCAAGTCATCTCGGCAACCCGCCGCACCGGCGCGCCCGGCGCGCCCGGCGCTCTCACATCGACAAAGGTCTCTGAAGGCAAGCGGCTAGCGAGCGCGAAGGCAGGAAAATAATCAGCCGCGACATGGATCGAGCCAGCCAAACACGCTGGCGCTAGCGCCGCCACTTGCGCTGCGCCTTGCCAGATTAGTTTGGCGGCAGCGAAGCGGCGCGCTGCAGTAAAGCCAAAGCCGCTGGCGAGGATCAAGAAAGTTGCGGCGAGTCCGGCCGCGAGGCGGCCTGGGCGATCGGCCTGCAGCACGAACCCGCGCATCAGCAAGGCCAGCAGGACAGCGAGGCTTGGCGCACCGACGCCCCAATAGCGCCCGACGATGATCGGGGTCTTGAACGAGATGAGGATCGGCAGAAGCGCAAATAGCAAATAAGCGAGTACGAAGACGCTGAGCGGCAGGCGGGTCGATTTTCGCCAAGCTGCAAACCCGATCAGCCCCGCCAGCGGCGCCAACATGAACCCCGGCCCGATCTCGAGATTGCGCAGCCACCAGACCGCAGCCGGCAAGATCGCGACGACGGGTCGCGAGCCCCACGGCGACCAGGCTGGCGGCGAAACTGCCGACAAACAGGGCGCCGAACACATGGATCAGGGATGCAAGCGCACCGAGGACAGCCAAGGCAATCACGATCCGCCGCGATCTGCTGCAGATCACCACGAGCCCGATCGCCCAGGTGGTCGCGAACGCCACGCACATTCCGGCAAAATAGGTCCGGCCTTCGGGGAAGTATTCGAGCGCAGGCCCGCTCAACAGAAAGGCTGACGCGGCGAGCAGGCCGGTGCGCAGAACGGCGGCCCGGGCAGCTGTCAACAGCGTGAAGGCGAGGGTCGGCGCAAGGCAAGCAGCAAGGCGCTGGCTGGCCCGCGCCCTCAGCGATCGTTGAACCGCCCGCCGGGCTCACCCGGCAGGCTCAGAAAAAACCTTCCCTGCGTCGGCGCAGACGCCAGGCCTCGGGGCTGGTTCGGGGCCGGTTTCGGGCGCCTGCACGCCGCGCATTGTCAGCAACAAGAGGTTGCCCGATCGACCCGGACCCACCAGATTTGACGTTCCGCACGAGGGACGGCTGACCCCGATGATCGGCGCCGAGCGGCGTCATAGGATAGGATGTCGCCATGAAGCCTCTCATGCTGGCCTGCTTCGCCCTGTTGACCACTGCCGGCGTCCCCGCCCTGGCTCAGGGCTTTACGCCGCCTCGCTTCGAGGGTCTCGATCAGCAAAAGCAGACGCAGGAGCAGACCACGCTCGACGCCCAGCAGAAGCGCCTGCAGGCCGAGCGCGACAAGGCGGTCACGCCGGGTCCGAAGGGGCGTCCGCCAGGCGCTGATGCCGCCGGCTCGGCGCAGCGCCAGTCAGAGCTTGAAGACCAGATCCATCGCACCGAGGTGCGCCAGCAGCAGGAACGCCTGGCGGTGGCACGCGAGAACGCGGCGACAGATCTGGCCTTGCCCAATCGCCGCATCGCCAAAGCAAGCGTGCTGGTGGTGCCCGATCCGGTTCGCTACGGCCTGCCCTCGGCGCCGCCCGGCCAGTATTACGCCCGCGTCGACGGCCGCTTCGTGCTGGTCGAGGCCGCTTCCGAACTGGTCGTGAAAGTTCTGGAACCGCAACCGACCGATCCGACCACTGATCTGCCGAGCCGGCCGCGACCCGCCGCTCAGCCGCCTATTCCGGTCGCGCCCCCCGGACATTGACGGGCCTGCAGCCCACCCTCTTGCGCTGGGCGGCGACACTCCCCACACTCGCATCACCATCAACCATGCGAAAGGAGGTGATCCAATGTCAGTCACGATGAGCCGGGGTGTTTCCCTGTCGGTCGATCTGGCTTTCGGAGCAGCCTCCGAGAGCCGGCGTCATCGCTAAGGCCTGACGGACAAGGGTCCGAGGGCTAAGCGACACCCCGCTCAAACATGACGGGAAGGGCCGCGAGGATCGCCTCGCGGCCCTTTCTGTATTTGTCGGTATTTGTCGGTATTTGTCGGTATCTGTCGGTATCTGTCGGTATTTGGGCGTCCCTCTTTCCGGCGCGGGCGAGGCGCGCC
>JANMWT010000095.1:0-1518 GCA_031394145.1 Alphaproteobacteria bacterium
CCGTAAGTCGCGGCGAGTTTGCAGACCGGCCAGTCGGATCCGAACATAAGACGATCGGGACCGAACATATCGAGGGCAGTGTGGACGTAGGGCCTGAGATCAGCTGCGGTCCAAGCCAACCAGTCTCAGTAGTTCCCAAAACCTTCGATCGATGGGGAGGTTGAGATAGATGGGCGCAAGGACCTTTCGGAATATGGCTTTGGGTAACGAAGCCGATCCCGGAGGGAGCCATGCGCCCACGCCATCGTACCTTGAACCGGAAGCAGGTCCATCAGTCCGCCACCAGGCACCTTCAGAACTTCGTCCCGATGCGCGACTACAAGCGCAAGGTCACCGCTCAGACCCTCTGGGCGGTCCTCCTGGTCGCCGCCACGGGCATCACCTCGATCCACGCCGCGTGCGAGCGGCTCACGGACCTCGCTTCCGAGGAGACGGTCCGCAAGGCCCTCATCGCCTCCTTGCCCGAGTTCGCCGAACTCCAGCGGCAGCTCAATCGCGCCTTGGCCGGCCGTCTGCCCCGGGCGCTGCGGCGACGGCCGCAACGCCTGGCGATCGACCTGACCTTGATCCCCTACCACGGCGAGCCCTTCCGCGACGAGAACGAGGTCTACCGTGGTCAGGCCAAGGGAGGCACCAGTCACTTCCACGCCTACGCCACGGCTTATGTCGTCCTCAAGGGGCAGCGGTTCACCGTCGCCTTGACGGCCGTGGCCAAAGGCGAGGCGATGAAGGACGTCGTGCAACGGCTCTTGAAGCAGGCCCGTTCGGTCGGGATCAAGAGCCGGCTGGTGCTGTTGGATCGCGGCTTTTACAGCGTGGACGTGCTCCGCTACCTCCAGGCGGCCCGGCAACCGTTCCTGATGCCGGTGGTGATCCGCGGCCTCAAGGCCGACGACCCGCGGGGCCCGAGCGGCACCCGGGTGTTCGCGGCGATGAAGCGGAGCGGCTGGTTCGAGTACACGGTCACCAGTGGCGCGAAGCGGACGGCGACGGTGTCGATCTGCGTGTCCTGCCGCAACTTCCGAGGCCAGTGGAAGCGACACGGGCGTCGGGCCCTGGTCTACGCGTGTTGGGGCGCGGAGGGCCGGTCGTGCGCGTGGGTCCGGGAGACGTACCGGACTCGGTTCGGGATCGAGTCGAGCTACCGCCAGATGAACCAGGCGCGGGGTCGGACCTCGACCCGGCGTCCGGAGCTGCGGTTGCTGTACGCGGGGCTGGCGCTGTTGCTCCGCAACGAGTGGGTTTGGCTCCACTTCGAAGTGCTGTCGACCCCTCGGCGAGGCGGGCGGTTGATCCGCCTGGAGCGGCTGCGGTTGCGGGCGATGCTGCACTGGCTGCTCCAGATGATCGAAGAGGCATACGGCACGACCGACGAGGCGCCGACGGAAAGGCCGCTGTGTTCAGAACTTCTGAACTAGCGAATGGGATCAATGATTTTGGGAACTACTGAATCTTCGAAGACGCACCGATTGACGTTGACGGTGATCACGTTCGCCCTTTGCGGGTGTCGGTGCGTCT
>JANMWT010000101.1:0-15232 GCA_031394145.1 Alphaproteobacteria bacterium
TGCGCGCCTATGTGCCCGCTCCCTTGCCGCCCGATCCAGCACTCGACCTCGCGCCGAGGTACGGACTCCTCGACAAAGCAAACCAAGCCCTCGGCCGGCTAGACGGCATGTCCACCCTGCTGCCGAACACATCTCTCTTCCTCTACCTGTATGTAAAAAAGGAAGCCCTTCTCTCCTCGCAGATTGAAGGTACGCAATCGTCGCTTACCGACCTGCTGCTCTATGAAAATGCGCAAGACCCTTCCACACCGATCGATGACGTGGAGGAGGTGTCCAACTACGTCGCAGCGATCAACCACGGGCTCCGCCGCCTGAAAGAAGGATTTCCGCTTTGCCTTCGACTGCTTCGCGAAATCCACGCGCTCCTGTTGCAAGGCGGACGCGGCGCAAACAAGCAGCCGGGTGAATTCAGAACATCACAGAACTGGATAGGCGGGACACGGCCGGGAAACGCCAAATTCGTCCCGCCACCGATCACGCACCTTGATGAAACGCTCGGCGCGCTTGAGCACTTTATCCAGGACGAAACACCCCTGCCGATTCTTGTGCGGGCGGCGCTGGCTCACGTCCAGTTCGAGACCATCCACCCCTTTCTAGATGGCAACGGAAGACTTGGACGCCTCCTCATCACACTGATGCTCTGCCACGAGGGAGCCCTGAAAGCGCCAACGCTCTATCTCAGCCTCTACCTGAAAGAGCATCGAGCTCAGTACTATGAGCTGCTGACGCGCGTTCGCGAGCACGGCGATTGGGAAGCCTGGCTCGACTTCTTTTTGGAGGGAGTTCTTACGGTATCAGATCAAGCGACCGATGCTGCTCGCCGTACGCTCGATCTGTTCGAAAAAGACCGACAGGCTATCCAGGTCCTCGGCCGGCGCGCTTCAACCATCTTGCGAGTTCATGAGCACTTCCAACGGAGCCCGTTGGCCACGGCAACTGCTGTCGCCAAAGCGACCAAGCTTTCCTTTCCGGCATGCACAAAAGCTATGGGGACGCTGGCCGAGATGGGTGTGCTAAGCGAAATCACAGGTCGCCAACGCGACCGCGTTTTCCAATACGACGCTTTTTTCTCGATCCTCAGCGAAGGGGCGGCCCCGCTATAGGCGAGCAGGCTTATCGAGAAGCTCAGAACCGGTAGTGGATTAGTAGTTGCTGGGATTAAACTCACCTCAACCGCGTTCAACGACTAGATGTGGACTCTCAACAGGTTGACCTCGGTGAGGCCGAGGCGACTGATGGGTGTTTGAGCTTTTATCCCGCCATGAGGTCGATGCCAGTTGTATCTGTGGGTCCAGGCGGGCAGCGCCTCGGCGCGCTGGTCTGAGGTGTCGTAGGCTCGGGCATAAGCCCATTCGCGAAGCGCGGTCTGGATGAAGCGTTCGGCCGGCTGTTCCAAAATCTACGCCGGTCGCAGAGCACGATTTCCTCAAACGAGTGCGAGGGGCTCGAACGTACCCTTCAAAAGATCCGGCGTGGGTTTTTGGCCGAGCCAGTTCTGCTCCATCGTGGCGTAGACGCGCCGGAAGTCAGTGGTGAAAACCAGATTGTCGCCGGCATCCAGCTTCGTGAGACTGGGCAAATCTCCGTAGTGGCCGCCCTTCACCTTCTTGCCGACGACGAACATGTTGTTGGCTGCGCCATGGTCAGTCCCGAGGCTGGTGTTCTCCGGCACACGACGTCCGAACTCCGAGAAGAGCATGATTGTCACGTCGTCGGCGCGACCGAGCCTTTCCATGTCCTGCATGAAGCCCGCGATCGCATCCGACGTGTAGGTCAAAAGCCGACCATGCACGTCGTTCTGCACGACATGCGTGTCGAAGGCGTTGTTGGCGTAGGAGGTGTAGTAAAGCCGGGCCGGCAAGCCGGCGCTGATCATCGCCGCCACGCGCCGCAGGCCGAGATCGACGAGACCGTAGTCAACCGGCGTGCGGTAGTTAGACCAAGCCTTTCGCACCAGCGCCGAGGCGTCGTTGGCGCTCCTGGCAATGTCCAGCAGATAGCGACGGGAGGGGTTGGCGACCTCGCCAGGATCGGCCAGCGCCGCCAGCGCCTCTTTCTCCTCGAAGAAAGCCTCGCGCACAAAATTGTCCGGGTTGTTGAAGACCACCGGAACGTGCTTGCGGGCGCGCACGGCCAACGATTGGGTGGCGCCGATGTTGATCAGGAAGTTAGCTGGAGCGTCTGGCGCCATGGCGTCAGCGAGCCGGCCAACCCAGCCATATTGCTCTCCGCTGTTGGGAGCGGCGGTGTGCCAATAGGCCATCGAGGTGAAGTGCGAGAAGGAAGGGTCAGCGTAGCCGCAGCCATGGACGATCGCGACTTTGCCGTCCTTGTAGAGCCGTTCCATGCCGACCATGCCGGAGCTAAGTCCGAAATGGTCGTCGAGCTTTCGCAGCCTCGCCGGCTTTATGCCGATCTGCGGGCGCAACCGGTAATAGGCGTCATCCCCGTAGGGAACGACGGTGTTGAGCCCATCATTCCCACCGGAGAGCTCCAGCACGACGAGGATAGGGCCACTTGGCCCCTGATTGGCCTGCGCCGTCGCCGAGGGCGCAAACATCAATGGCGGCGCGAGGAGGCCAGCCCCGGTCGCCAAACCGGAGGCGAGCAGACCGCGGCGCGTCGATCGATGCGTATGTGGACGATGTGTCATGGCGATCAATCCAGCTGGTATTCAGGCAGGCTCATGATCAGATGCGTCAGCTTTCGCAACGAATCTTCCATGTAGGTGTCGGCGCGCCCGATATCGGAGGCGCCGAGGTCCGCATCGAGAAACTTGATCAGACGCGCGCGGGCATCTGGCGAAGGCTGAACGCGCACGAAGCGCGCCAGAAAATAGTCGACGACCTGCGAGGTTGTCGTCAGCTTGTTCTGCCGGACCATTGCGCTCAGGTTGATGTGGGCGGTGTCGCGGGGGATAGCCTTCACGCGTTCGATGGCCATCTGCCAACCGCGATAGCTGGCGTAGCGGGTATTGAAATCCTCGTCGCGGTCCGCCGCCATGTTTGACTCTGCGGCGCCCTCCACTTGCTTGGTCGCCGTGGTGATGTCGGCGCCGTCCCGGATGCGCTGCGACACCTGACGGATGTCGCCGGCAAAGTTGTAGCGGTCGGGCGGAATGAAGTTGATGTCGGGAAACAGGACATCGCGGGCGAAGTTGCCGCGCTCAAGCAGCAGGCCCGGCGTGATCCAGGCGCGGCCCTCAGCCCATCCAGCGACGGTCGGAGGCGCAAGCAGCCGCTGGCCGAGCGCTCCGGTGGCCACATTGAAGTCGGGCACGCCCGGCACGACTTTGAGGCCGAGTTTTTTATAGGTCGAGATGGCGAGCTCGACGGGGCTTTGGATGTGCGTACCCACCGACGCATCGCTGTAGAAATCTTTGGACAAAAACACTGTCTCGAGGAAGGGGGCGATCTCGTACTTATTCTTGCGCAGAATGTCGCCGAGCTTGGCCTGCAGCGAGGGATCGAGGTCGTCGCGCACGAAGTAACGGTAGAGTTCGCCAGCCAGGAAGTTGGCCGTGACCGGCTGGTCCATGATGATGTCGATGATCTGGACGCCATCGAAATTGCCGGTGCGGCCCAAGAACGTCTTCGGACCATTGTCATGCTGGTCTGCGCTGACCACAAACTTCAAGTCGTCATAATTCCAGCCCGTGAAGGCGCGCGCCGCTTCGCGCACATCCTTCTCCGTGTAGTTTCCGACGCCCATGGTGAAGAGCTCCATGATCTCACGGGCGAAATTCTCGTTGGGGGCGCCTTTCACATTCTTGCTGGCGTCAAGGAAGCAGAGCATCGCCGGGTCCTGAGCCACGGCGACGGTGAGATCGCGGAAGCTGCCCATACCTCCGGCCTCGAACAGCTCGAGCTGCTTCAGCAGCTTGCGGTAGTCCCTCACCTTGTCTTCGTTGCTGGCGAAGTGGCCGTGCCAGAATAGCGTCATCTTTTCCTGAAGCGGCGCTTTGCTGGTGAGCATGCGGTTCGCCCACCAATACGCCACGCGGTTGGTCTCAAGCGCACTCGCGCGCAGCCAGTAGAAGAATTCATCGGCGACAGGTTGGAGCGGGCGGTTGCCGGCAGGCTTGGCTTTGATCCCCATCGATGCGCCGCTCGTCTTCGCGCGGTCGGTCGCTGCCGGCCGGCTCTCAGGGAAAGGCTCCAGCGCCGGATCGTGAATGTCTGACTCGTCGAAGGCTGGCAGGCGGCTGGTCTTATCGAAATAGACGAAGCTCCTGACCGCCTGCGCCGGGGTCATCGAAGCAAGCTTTGTGACGTCTTCGGGCGACCCGGCAAAGCCCGCTCTGGCAAGGAGGTGCGCTGCCCGGTCTGAGTTCCAATCCTTTGCCGCAATCGGCGTAAGATCGCCCTTCAAGCGATCCGCAGCCGGAGCTGACTGAGCGGCGATCGGCGTCGGCGTCGCAATCAGAACGGCGCACGCGGCAATGATTGAAAAGAACTGGCGCATCGGACGTTACCTCCGCCAAGACCTGCCGAACGACTGGCAAGGCCGCAGCATCTTCCCTCCCCGCAGGCGCCGCAATCGGCCTGCAGGAAGACGTGATCGATGTCCGAGCAAGTCCACACCCGGTCTGGTCCTGCAACTGCGCCCGCTTCGCGGGGCAGCTGCAGGACGTTGGTTACCTCGAGGGCGTCGAAGGCACTTTGAAGCGGCGCACTTTATGGGTCATATATTGCCCACTAAAGAGCTTTATGCGCATAATACGAATCATAGTATAACTATGCCTTGAGCATTCAACCATAATGCGCCATATGATGCTCGATAAACTACGTAACGGGCATAATGTGGGCCGCTAAATTGAAAGCTTCCCGATCCAAATCAGCCCTGCCAATGGCTGTGCGCCGTGCTCTGGCGACGCTCGGCGCCGACATTTCCGTTGCGCGCCGCCGACGCAGCATCACCACGCAGCTGATGGCCGAGCGCGCGTTTACGACCCGCAATACGCTGCGCCGCATCGAACATGGCGACGCCTCCGTCTCAATTGCGAGCTATGCGACGGTTCTGTTTGTGCTTGGCATGACCGAGCGCCTGGCCGAACTGGCAGATCCCGGCGCAGACCCTCTGGGACGAGAGTTGGCGGAAGAACAGCTGCCGAAGCGAATCCGCCCGCGCGAGCCTCGAGAGGCATCCTAAGATGGAACGCGAGCTGAACGTCTACGTCGACTTGAAGAGAGAAGCGATACCAATCGGGCGACTATGGGTGAACGAGCGTCAGGGCAAGGAAACGGCGACGTTCGAGTATGATGCCCGTTGGTTGAAGCTTCCGCAGAAATTCGCGCTTGCTCCAAACCTGATGCTGTCAGCGGGCAAGTTTCACTCCGCCGATGGATTGTTCAGCGCATTCTCCGATCCCGCCCCAGACCGCTGGGGCCGAAAACTCATGCGCCATTTCGAACTTGAATCGGCCAGAGCCGAAGAGCGAACGCCCCGCACATTGTTGGGCTCTGACTTCCTTGCTGGCGTCGATGATGAGACTCGGCTTGGCGCTCTCCGATTCAAGCGCCCGGGTGACGACAGTTTTCTTGCGCACAGCGGCCGGCCTGTACCTCCGCTGATCGAACTCGGCGACTTACTTTCAGCGACAGACCGCATTGAAAAAGGCCGGCCCCGAAAGAACGACATTGAGCTCGTGCTCGCACCAGGCGGATCTCTGGGCGGCGCCCGGCCGAAAGCCACGATACGAGACCATGGACGTCTGCACATCGCGAAATTTCCGTGGGCGCAGGACGAGTGGCCGGTAATTCGGTGGGAAGCCGTAGTGCTCAGGCTTGCTGAACATGCTGGCATCACAATACCGCCTTACAGGATGGTTCGCGCTGGCGCAAAATCTGCTCTCCTGATGGACCGCTTCGATCGAGCGCCGGGCGACGTGCGCATCCCATTCATGTCCGCGATGACAGCATTGGACGCGCAGGATCACAGCGAAGATCACAGCTATCTGGAAATCTTAGACGTCATCCGCCAAATCGGCGCCTACCCTGCTGAAGACGCCCGCGAGTTATGGCGGCGCATGGCATTTAACGTGCTTGTCACGAATACCGATGATCACCTAAGGAATCACGGCTTCCTTTGGGCAGGCCAAGGCTGGCGGCTGTCGCCCGCGTACGACATGAACCCGGCGCCCCCGCTCGTTAGTCCTCGCATTCACGTGCTTGCGTTGAACGAACTCGAGCATAGCTCATCGATCGACACCGTCATGTCGGTCGCCAGGGGATTTGGGCTTTCTGGCGCGGAAGCGAGAACGATCGTCGGAGAAGTCGCCGAAGCGGTTTCTAACTGGCGCGCGGTTGCGGCGGTGCAAAAGATCGCTCGGAACGACATCGACTTCATGTCGGGAGCCTTCGAGCACGCAGACCTGATGGAAGCGATGAAGCTCGGCAGAAGCGCTCAGCTGCCCGTCAAAAAAGTCGCCTCGGGAGCGATAGCGAGCAAGAGTCCAACTGAGAAGGGCAAATCGAGAAAAATCCCTGTCGCACACAAGGCGGCCAAAACCAAAGTCATCGGTGCGGCCTCGAAGGCCCCCCCAATGAAATAGCGTTCGGGTTGCTGCGCCGCTGCTTGGGCGCTCAAGCCAAGTCCTCGATTGGATCTCCCATCAGCGCCAGATCGATGGTTCAATCGAGCGTCTCGCGATAAGACCAGATCGCAACCACCGCGACGACCATCGTGAACGCAGCGATCGGCCATAGGTCTGGAGCGATCTGAGCAAGGCCGTTACCCTTCAGGAGCACGCCGCGCACGATCCGAAGTGCATGGGTGACCGGGAAGAGCTCGCCTGCCCATTGCGCCCAGACTGGCATCCCTCTGAACGGGAACATAAAACCAGATAGCAGGAAGGACGGCAGCAGGGTGAACTGCGCCATCTGAATGGCCTGCATCTGATTTCGCGCGATTGTCGAGAAGGTAACGCCAAGCGCCAGATTGCTGGCGATGAAGAGGCCGAGCGCAAGCGACAGGAGAGGAATCGAGCCCCGGATTGGCAACCCAAACACGACGGCTGCGATCGCCACGATGAGAATGACCTGGACATAGCCTATGCCGATGTAAGGAATCACTTTTGCGAGCATGACCTCAACTGGCCGAACCGGCATGGCGAGGAGGTTTTCCATCGTGCCGCGTTCGGTCTCGCGGGTGATCGACAGCGTCGTCACGAACAGGGTCGAGATCGTGAGCACGATGCAGATCAGCCCGGGCACGATATTCAAGACCGTCAGCTGTTCTGGATTGTAGCGGGAATGCAGCTCGAACTGAAACGGCAGACTTCCTGGCTTGGACCGCACGGTTTGCGGCAGATCGCGGTCGAGTGCGGTCGTCAGGGCGGCGAGCGCGGCCGCAGCGTTGCCGATCGTCGATGGATCAGTCGCGTCGGCGTCCATCAGCACGGTCGGGCGTTCGCCTCGGTCAACCGAGCGGTCAAAATCGGGTGGAATGTTGATGACGAACAATAGCTCGCCGTCGGCGAGGCCCTGCTCCGCCTCCGCTTCGGACGAAAGCGACTTGATGTCATAATAGCCGGTGTTCTTGAGGGCCGCGACAAGCGTCCGCTCGTACTTGGAATGATTGACCGAGAGCAGCCCGGTCGGCAGGTGCCGCGGGTTGGCGTTGATCGCAAAACCAAACAGAAATAGCTGCATCACTGGCAAGGCAATGATCATGCGCAGGGTGAACGGATCCCGTCGGATCTGGATCCATTCCTTGCGCAGGACCGCCAGGAACCGTTTAAGCGAGAAGCCGCTCACGGGTTGAGCTTCGGTGGCTGACTGAGCAGATGAATGAAGACATCTTCAAGCTGCGGCGGCGCCTCGCGCCAGGCGAGCCCGGCGCCTTCAAGCGACCTGGTCGCTCTTTCGAGCAGAGCGCGATCCATGCCGGCGACGTGCAGCGCCGCACCGAAAACCGCCGCGGCCTCGACGCCCGGCATGTCGCGCAGCTTCCGAGCAGCAAGATCGAGACCAGCGCCGGTCGCCTCAAATGTCACCAGGCCGCTGCCGCGCGCGACTTGATCCGGCGCGCCTTGCACAACGATCTTGCCATCGGAGAGATAGAGAATGCGCCCGCAGCGCTCGGCCTCGTCCATATAGTGGGTCGAGACTAGAACCGTGAGCCCCTCGCTCGCCATATCATGAATGAGATCCCAAAACTCGCGGCGCGCCTTGGCGTCAACCCCGGCCGTCGGTTCATCGAGCAGGAGGACCCTTGGCTTGTGCAGGACACAGGCCGCAAGAGCGAGCCTTTGCTTCCATCCGCCGGAAAGCTGTCCCGCCAACTGATCGGCTCTGTCCGCAAGACCCATCCGGTCGATGATCGAGCGCACCGCCTCTCGCCGGTTCGGCATTTCATAGACGGCGGCAACGAAATCAAGGTTTTCAAAAACCGTCAGGTCTTCGTAGAAACTGAAGCGCTGCGTCATGTAACCGACTTGCAGACGTATTCGCGGCGCATCAGCGATGATGTCGAGGCCAAGACACGTGCCGCCGCCGCTATCGGGCTTGACCAGGCCGCACAGCATGCGGATCGTCGTCGTCTTGCCGCTGCCATTGGCGCCCAGGAAGCCACAGATCTCGCCCGCCTTCAAGGCGAGCGAGAGGCCGTCGACGACCTTGCGCTCGCCGTAGCTCTTGTGCAGATCCCGCACGTCGATCGCCAGATCATTCGCCCGTTGGTTCGCAGGTGCACTCGCCAGCTCGATCGTCATGGCGTTTGCGTTCCTTTCGGCCGCACTACAACCGGCTGGCCGGGGGTTAGCCGGACCGCTTGTTGCGGCTGTGGTCTGGCTTCGACCAGAAACACCATCTTGGTCTTGCTCGCCTCGCTGTAGATAACCGGCGGCGTGTATTCGGCTTGCGGTGAAATGAACGAGACGGTCGCTGTCAGATCGGCCGGGCAGCCATCGCACGCCAGCGCAACCGGATCGCCGCGATGGAGCTTTGCAATGGCGGCTTCCGGAACAAAGAAGCGAACAAAGATGTTTGCCGGCGGCAACAGCGAGACGACGGGCGCCCCTGCCGCCATGGTTTCTCCCTGGCGCGCCAGGATGTCGGCGACGCGGCCCTTGGCCGGCGCGAAAATGCGGCGCTGGCCAAGACGCCAGTCGGCCATATCGAGCGCTGCCCGCGAGGCCGCTACGGCTGCACGTTGCGCCTCGATCTCGCGATTGCGCCCGATTGGAGCGCGCGATCGCGACAGCATGGCGTCCAGCGCATCGACTTTGGCCTTGGCCGACTTGTAGGCCGCTTCCAGCTGGTCGATATTTTGCTGCGAGGTCGCACCTGCCGGAAACAGCGCCTGCCCGCGCGCGAGATCGGCTGCCGCCCTGACCTGCGTGGCGCGGGCGTCCGCGAGGTTCGCCTCGGCCTCGGTAATATCGGTGCGGCGTCCGCCCTCCCGCAAGTTCGCCAACTGCTCCTGGGCCTGCGCGAGGAGGCGGGCGGCCTGATCGCGCGCCGCCTGGTCGGCGGCGTCATCTTGGGTGAAAAGCAGCGCGCCCTCGGCGACCTCGTCGCCGCGAGCGACGCTGACCATCGTCAGCAGTCCGGATTGGGTTGGACCGATCTTGACGAAATCGGCCTCGCCATAGCCTTGCCATGCGACAGCCGGAACGGCGCGGCTGGCAAACCACCACCAGGCGCCGCCGCCCGCCAGAAGAATCACAACCACCAGAATGGCAAATATTCGTCGCGACACGTGAGCCACCCAGACTGCGCCACCCAGACTGCGCCACCCAGGATGCGCCGCGCCGACGGCCGGGAGCGTTCATCAACTCGCCAATCGGTGCCGTGCGGCGAGGATACCTCGCCTAGTCCATCCGGTTGACTTGCTAGCCATTTCAGCAGTTACTGAAACGATTAGCAATCGATAAGTTGGTGATTCCCCTGGCAAGAGCTTCGACCAGTGCTGGGCGGCGCGATGTTCTCGGCTGGGTCGAGCGCGTCGCCGCTTTTTTTGTTGAAGAATATGCCCTGCCGCCGATTACCGGGCGAGTCATCGGGTGGCTGCTGATCTGCGAACCGCCGACGCAGTCGGCTGGCGAAATTGCCGAGGCAATCGGTGCAAGCCGGGCGTCGCTTACGACGACATTGCGATTTCTGGTGACCGCAGGCTTTGTTCAGCGACACCGACGGCCGGGGGATCGCACAACCTATTTCGGCGTCGATGACGAAATGTGGGAGACTGTCGTGCAGCGACGCATCGCCAGCATGATGTCATTCAGCGAGATTACGATTGAGGGCATGAACCTTGTCGGACCCAGCAGTCGTCGCGCCGACCGATTGCGCGCAGCGCGTGAGTTCTTCAGCTGGACGGCGCTTCGGCTTGCCAAGCCGTCGCGCCGCCCCTCCAGGTAAGATCGCCGCCTGGGCTGGGACGGTCATTCAAGCCCCAGGCAGGCGGGCACGGACAACGGCGCCAAGACTGCCGCGCATACCGCTGAGTTCTGCGCTTGAGGGCGAAGCAGATCGCAAAAATGCCAGCCGCAACCACAAGCAATCCGACGACGGCCCATCTGAGGGAGGCCCCTTGAACTGGCGCACAATCGGCGAAACAGAGGATTGTCTTCCGTTACCATTCGCCCGTTTCGTCGTCGGCCTGAGTTGATCGAATTGAAGCAATCACCGCGTCCGCGCGTTTGTCTGAGTTGGCGACTTCTTGGCGGCTTGGCCGCTCTGACAAGATTGAGCGGTCGTCAGTCAACCATCGGCTCTCTCAGCCCGGTTGTGTTCGAGGGACAGGCGGCGCTGGTTTGGGAGCGGGTATGCGCGACCGGCAGCAGCCCAATTCGGCGGTCCACTTCGGATCGTTTTGGGAAGGCTGCGCCAACAATTACGAGAACGGTCGCGCGGCTAGCGGCAAAGAATGTGTCGCAGACACAGATCGCGCACTTCCTGCTCCTTGAGCCATTCGGCGTCAGCGGGCTCCAGGTTGAGAAAGAAATGCTTGTTGGCCGATTTGGCTGGAAGAATATCTTCCCGGTCGTTCTCGCGTTTCCCCAGAATGCCATACGGACGGTAGAGCACGCCTTTGCTCGCCGTCGCCCTACACTGGTCGGGCATGCGTTTGTCCCGTTGGCAGATATTGGCCCGGATGTTCCGCAACGGATAGAAAAGGTCTTCGTTGGTGTAGTGCTTTAGAATGCCCTTCCCATCGGGCATCAGGATGACCGTGTCGGCTAGATTGTCCGGCTCGGTAATCCGATAGATCGCCCTCATGATCATGGGCGGTCGCAAGCGATCAGGCGTAAAGGCGTCGTCCAGCTTGTAGAACACAAGCGCACACGCTTGATCAGACTGCAGTGGCGCGCCCTTTCCGCAGGTGTCGGGACGCTTCAGTTCCTGAAGCAGGCCTCGCACAGTATCCGGCATAGGTTTGTCATCGAAATAGGCGACGATTGGCCGTGAATCGATTAAGGCGGGAGGCAGGTTCTTGTTGGGCCGCGGTCGGCTCGCGACGCCCTGAATGGACGTTGGCGGGGATTGGCCATCCGCTCGCTCAAGGGTGGGCTGTCCCAGCAGGACAACTCCCATGAGCACCAATCCCGCAATTTTAGAACAGGTCGAATCCATGCGCCCACAGCCCCGCCGGCAACCCAGTCGGGAAGCTGTCACGTTCGATCGCTTTGGGTCAAGGCGAGCCTTCGATCGCGTTCCCGGCATGTGATGCGTGTCGCGTGTAGGTGCGATCACGCCGGTCAACTCGACGAAACCAGATCCCGGAAGACGGCGTTGGTCGAACCGCAAACTTGATCCACGATTTCAGGCGGCGTTGAGGTATGGCTCGGCGTCGGACATCGCAATGCGGTTCTTGGAATTACGTTTCGTCGCCTAGGTCTCTAGATGCTCCAGAAACCGCTTGATCGCCACATTGACCGGCGCCGGGTGGGTTAGATTGGAGGCGTGGCCGGCGCCTGCGATAACCACCAATTCAGCGTCGGGCAAACGCTCGGCCAGAACCTGGGCGCGCTCCAAAGGAATGGCCGCGTCGGCATCGCCATGGATGACGAGGGCTGGAACTTTGATCCGAGCGACCGCATCGGTGATGTCGTCGCGACCTACCAGGGTCTGCATGCATTGAGCCAGGTTGACCGGCTTGGCCGTCGCCCATTTGGCCCGCCAAGTTGCCGCGCCAGACCAGCCGGCGCCAAGGATGATCTGCTCGACCGCATCGGCGAGCGGGCTCGAGAGGCCGTTTCCAATCCACTGGCGACTCATTTCCATCTGGCCAGCCATGACTTCGGGATCCTCCACCCCCGCCTGGCTGTCGATCAGGATCAAGGCGCGGACGATCTCGGGATGGCGTAGAGCGCAACGCAATGACAGAAAACCGCCCTGGGACATGCCCGCCAGCACCGCCCGCTGGACGCCAAGATAGCGCAGCAGGCCCGCCAGATCGTTGGCGGAGTCGTAATAGGTAAAGGGCTCAAGTGTGTCCGTCGCGGTGCGGCCATGGCCGCGCTCGTCCCAGGTGATGCAGCGGTACGCGCCTCGCAACGCATCGACCTGGGCCGCGAACATCTCGTGATCCATCAGCAGGCCGTGGGAGAAGATCACCGCCGGACCCGGACCGCCGGTGTCCTCGTAATAGATGTCGAGCCCGTTGATGCTCACACTGGGCATGGCTTCCTCCGAGATGATCTAACCACCGAGCCGGTCGGTTGGTATGGAGCCGCCGCAAGACGGCTGCATGGCGCGAAACGGAATTATCTCGCATTTCAGATGCGCGATAATTCATCCTGACTCTATATTTTTCAAGACAATAGTCCAACGACTGCGTCGAAGACGCTCATATCCCGATCGGGAAAGTCAGGGCCGCTAGAGCCCGTCAAACGACAAAAATATCCCGATCGGGATTTTCTTTCTTGATTTTCCCATACTTGCCCAGTAATATCCCGATCGGGACATTACGCATGAACGCTCATCAGATTGGCGACCTTATTCGCAAGACCCGCAAAGCGCAGGGCCTGACCCAGCCGCAACTGGCGGCGGGATCAGGCGTTGGCCTGCGATTTCTCGTGGAGCTGGAAGCGGGCAAGGGCTCCTCACAACTTGGAAAAGCCATGTCGGTTCTCGACGCCCTTGGATGCAAGCTCGACATCACGACGCCGGAGGACGACCGGAGATGACCCGCTCGCTCGCGGTCTGGTGGGGCGATCACATCGTCGGGCGCCTGGTCATCGATCGTCATGGCGAAATGAAATTCGCTTATGGCGTGGACTGGCAAGAGGCGCCGGGCGCGCGCGCCATTTCCGTTTCACTGCCTTTGCGGTCGGAACCGTTCTCGCGTCGCGAGAGCCGACCATTCTTCGAAGGCCTGCTCCCTGAGGAGAGCCAGCGCATCGCTGCGGCGCGCGCCCTCGGCGTCTCGCACCAGAACGAGTTCCGCTTGCTTGAGAAGCTTGGCGGCGAAGTCGCCGGCGCCCTCTCACTTTGGCCCGATGGCGAGACGCCGCCCGCAGCGTCCTACGACGCTCCTCCCGATCCTTTATCTGACGAAGCGCTAAGCGATCTCCTGGACCGGCTTCCGTCACGGCCGCTGCTGGCGGGTGAGGAGGGCCTGCGCCTGTCTCTGGCCGGCGCTCAGCCCAAGGTCCCGCTGGTGATGACGGAACGTGGCCTCGCCCTTCCACGCCCGGGCGAGCCGACGACGCATATCCTCAAACCACCGATTCTCCGGTTCGAGGGCACGACTGAAAATGAAGCCTTTGCCATGCGACTTGCGCGAACCGTGGGCCTTACCGTCGCCGACGTCGAGATCGGCTCGGTGCGCAACCGGTCCTTTCTGGTGATCAAGCGATACGATCGACAGACTGATTCCGACGGCCATACGCGGCGATTGCACCAGGAGGATTTCTGCCAGGCGATGGGTTATGTTTCCGCCCTGAAATACGCCAGCGACGGCGGGCCGGGCTTCCGGGACTGTTTCAGTCTCATCCGCCGCGCCGCGACGCGTCCTGCGCGCGACGCCCTCCAGCTTCTCGATGCAGCGCTGTTCAACCTGATCATTGGAAATGCCGATGCGCACGGCAAGAACTACAGCCTGCTCTATCGCGACCCGGGCATCGAGTTCGCGCCACTCTATGATCTCCTGTCGACGGTCTGCTATCCAGAACTCAGCTCCAACCTCGCCATGAAGATCGCAAAGCGAGCCCGCCTTGAGGATCTCGTGGCGCGCGACTGGGCCAAGTTTGCCGAAGAGACAGGGCTCACCGAGCCCTACATCCGCCACCGGGCGAAGGCGCTTGCCAGTGCCGTAACCGGCGGCGTCGACACCGCGCGTGCAGGCTTTGGGGCGCAGGGCGTCGGCGCTATGGAGCGGTTTTCCAGTTTCGTGGCGCAGCGCGCCTCACGGCTTAAAGAGGCGCTCTGAGCGCGCGCGATCGATATAAGAAGAAGCCTGTCTTGGACGGTTAGAGACATGGTCTCGGTCGACCGCTCTCTGCGAATGCGATCTTCGCTCAGGCCTGTCTGAGGGCCATTTGCATGAGCTCGCCAAGCTGCTGGACACGTTCCTTGACGGGTTGATGGCCGGACGGGCCCCTCCGATGAAACTGGTCCCCGGCGACGCTCAGGATTAGGATCGGGCGGTCCTCCGCGTTTCCGATCCCGGAGGAAGCGGGTGTCCGGCAACGGACAAGGGGGGACTATTGTCGTGAGCATACAGACCGACCGCCTTGCGGATGATTTCTTGGCGTTCGCGCGTCTGGCGCCCAAGGCGAAGACTGAGCTCGCGCTCCAGGGCGAGCTGATGAAACGCCTGCGCCCGTTTGGGGTGACCCACGTCGCCGCAGGCGTGATGGCCGACAGCAACCGCAACATCAAACTTGGCCGCGCTTTCGGTGAAATAAACCTTGCCTGGATGCGCGCCTATGTCGATCGACGGTTCTACCGCCACGACCCGGTCATGGATTATGCCCTGCGGTTCGAGCGAGCCGCCTACTGGGACAGAACCTTCAAACCCGCCGCTCTTGATCGTCAAGCTGCGCGGGTTGTCAGCACCGCCGCCAGTCTGGGCGCCCGGGATGGCTTCATGACGCCGCTGCCGCTGTTCAATGGCGACATCCTGATCGTCAGCTTCCAGGGCGAGCGGCTGGACCGCGATCCCAATGTCGAAGCGATGATGCGTGGGCTGGCGCTCTATTACGGCATCGAAGGCCAACGTCTTGTGGGACGCGCACTGCCGGGGCGAGCAGCGGGATATGCGCCAACGCCGCGCCAGCTTCAGA
>JANMWT010000162.1:0-1608 GCA_031394145.1 Alphaproteobacteria bacterium
CGCTCGATCAGCCACCCCGTCGCCAAAACAAAGATGAGTCCGGACCCGCCAATGAAGATCAGCCGTTGGTAGAGCCCAGTCCGCCTTAACGCAAATGCTGAAGGTAGAAACGCGGCAACGATCACGAGTTGACCGACTTCGACTCCAACATTAAATCCAACCAGGGACACCAGCAGTGCATCGCGCGGCAAACCCAGATCGGCCAGCACGCTCGCGAATCCAAAACCGTGAATGAGGCCGAATGAAAATGCGACGATCCAGCGGCGGCGCTGAAATAATGGGTAGAGATTGTTGAGCGCGGCCAGCATTACCGATAACGCGATCGCCGATTCGATGATTCGAGTCGGAAGTGTGATCACGCCGAGTGCGGCCAGGCTTAAGGTGATCGAATGCGCAATTGTGAATGCCGTAACGATCTGAAACACGTCCCAGAACGCGGGCTTGAAAGCCTCTACGGGACGCCACCCGCCGATCAAGCCCGGTTGTGCCGCTGCACCTTTGGCGCGCGGCACCAATACCGCCGGCAGCAACAACGCCAGTAAAAATAAAATGTGGTCGAAGCCTTTCCAGATATGCCAGACGCCTTCCCGCCCATAGTCGATGAACTGCATGAAACGGCTTGCGCTCGTGAGTTCGAAGCGTTGCCGCGCGGTGTCAGGGCTGAAAATCGCGGTGCGCGTGGCGCCCGCGTACTCGAGGCGCAACAAACCTTTATGTTGGGGGTCGAGATCGAAAAATAAGTTGTAGCCGACCTCCAGCGCACCACCGGCTTTTGCGCACTGCGCCTCAAAACGCATCACTGCATAGGTGCCGTCACTATGCAGGTCAACGAGATGTTGCGTCGCGCGCGATGGACACGGGACCCCGTCCAGCGCCATGGTGAGACGCGCCAACGCGTATGCGGCAATCTCTTGGTGCCGGCTGCGCACTTCGCCCCAGGTGATTTCACCGTCGCCATTGCTGTCGAGCCCGATCGCAAAATCGAGATCGCGCAACGCAATGTCCCACTGTCCGTGAAGGCTGACGCCGTCAACCGAGATCGATAGATAACTGTCGCTTGGCTTGTGGGCGAACGCGCTGCCGGTGCAAAGTACTAGCACGAGGCAACCCAAGGCGCGGATCACCGGGAGCCTTTACGCATGGCTGCGAGTTCTTGCGCCAATCGCTGCAAATACCAGTCTTCTATTTTCGTCTGCGCCATCCAGTCGAGCCCCGGCTGCGCGGCTACCGGCTCGCGCGCAGCGATCGCGGCTTCGAGCAAAACGCGGGCATCACGCGGCTCTTTCTGGACTTGCCAGTTGCTTTGGGCGAGGCGCAGAGCGACCGCCGGTTGTTTCAGTATTTGCAGGGAGAAGCGCGATTCTTCCTGCTCATGCGTGGTATCGCCGCGCAAGCGCGCAGCGTTGTAGCGGTCAGCGAGTGAAGCGCGATGGACACCCGCCGCCGGTGAGTTGAGCGCGTGCTCTGCCAGCGCCAGACGCAGTAGCAAAGGATCTGCCAGCGTCCAATCCTTGAGGAGTGTGACCACTTCCTGAGGACGGCCGTAATCAAGCATGAAATCCGCATAGGCTGCGAGCAGAAATCCGTCAGTGATGCCGAGCGCCAGCG
>JANMWT010000186.1:0-2593 GCA_031394145.1 Alphaproteobacteria bacterium
TCGCCGCCGTCAGCGCCGTGAAGGCCACGCCGCCGGCAAACCTTTTCCACACGCTCATGATCTCACCCCTCAGCAGCCGGGGCCTTGAGACCCCTGCGTTCCAAAGCGGCGATACCGCGACGGCGACGACGCCTCAATGACGCGCTGATGAATGTTTTCTGACGGCTGAGACGCCGCGGAAAATGCAGTTTATCCGCATACGGAGCAATTGAATTCAGCCGGAGCTTTGGCGTCGCGCTCTGTGGACAAATTTCGCCGAACGTCGGCGCTTTGGGGGCCTTGATAGTTACAAGAAATTCCGTTTCCGCATGCGCGGTCATCCACAGCCGCACGCGAGCCGCCGTCGCGCCGCCCACGATTGCCTGTCACAAAGCTTGTCGCAGCCAGGCATCCCCGATGCCCGGGATTCTGGCGGAGCGCACAAGATGTGATCAGCTTTCCGGGCGCCATGTTGCGCAGGCGCCACGGATCACGCACGAAAACTACGCCGCGGCGCCTCAGAATGCGGAGAATCACCCCTCTTCTGGCGCGAGGCTCGGGCATATAGGGTCGCGCGCATCTTCCGAAGAATCGCGGCCCCGACAGCGGCGCATTCTCCAAGGACCACGACATGGACCGCGCGATCGATTTCTGGCGCCGCAATCCCTCGGCGACCGTCGCGCTGGCGATCGGCGCGCTGGTCGCGCTGAGGATCGCTGCGGTGATCGCCTCGCCGCTGCAGCTTGGGCCGGATGAAGCACAGTACTGGCGGTGGTCGCGGGTCCTGGACTGGGGCTATTATTCCAAGCCGCCGCTGATCGCCTGGTTGATCGCAGCGACCACCGCGATATTTGGCGACGGCGAGTGGGCGGTGCGCCTCTCGGCGCCGATCGCACACGGGGCTGCCGGCTATTTTCTCTACTGCCTCGGTCGTCAGGCGTTCGGCGCCCGGATCGGCGTCTGGGCGGCGGTCGTCTACCTTTTGATGCCAGGCGTCTGGCTGTCCTCGACGATCATGTCGACCGACGCGGTGCTTTTGTCGATGTGGGCGGCGGCGTTGCTGTGCTTCTGGCGGCTGCGCGACCAGCCCAGTGTGCTCAACGGCGCCTTGCTCGGTCTCGCGCTTGGCTTCGCCATGCTGGCGAAATACGCCGCGCTCTATCTGTTTGCTGGCGCGATCATCGCCGCCATCGTTGATCAGCCGACCCGCAAATCGCTGCTGTCATGGGCGGGGCTCGCCGCATTGGCTGTGGCGATTTTGGTGCTGGCCCCCAACCTCGCCTGGAACGCCGCCAACAAGTTCGAGACCGTCAGCCACACCACGGACAACGCAAACTGGGGCAACGCCACCTTCGATCCAGGCCATCTTGGCCAGTTCCTGGTCGATCAGATGGCGGTGTTTGGTCCGCTCTGTGTGCTTGTGTTCGGGGCTGGCTGCGTGCTGCTCGTTCGCCCGCGCGATAAGAACGCCTTCACGCGCGAGCTCTGGCTGCTGGCCTTCATTCTTCCCCCGCTCCTGGTCATCCTCGCGCAATCGGTGATCAGTCGCGCCCACGCCAACTGGGCCGCGACCGCCTATCCTGCCGCCGCCGTTCTGGTGGCGTCGTGGATCGCCCGGCCCCGCTGGGGCTTCGCCGTGAAGGCGGCTGTGGCGCTCAATCTGACGCTCGGTCTGGTCTATGTGATCGGCTGGGCGGCGCCCTCGCTTGGCGACAGCCTCGGCGGGGCCAACGCCTACAAGCGCGTGCGGGGCTGGAAGGAAACCGCAGCCGAGCTCGGCGCCATCACCGCCAAGGACCACGCCACCGCCGTCATGTTGGATGACCGCGAGGTCTGGCATGGCGTCGATTATTATGCGCGCAACCTGCCGCTGCCGCCGATCCGCGCCTGGCGGCGGGGCGATGAACCGCACAGCTACGCTGAACAGGCTGGAACCATGCGGCCAGGCGAAGACGCCAAGGTGCTGATCGCCAGCATTGTGCCCAATTTCCGGGCCATGATCCGCGGCGACTTCGCATCGATCGAGCCGGCAGGCTATCTCACCATCCCGCTTGGACCCAAACGCAAGCGCGTGCTGAAGCTCTATCTTGCATCAGGCTATCATCCGCGGCCGCGCACCAAAGAGTTCGAGGCGAAGTACGGCGAGATGATCGAGCAGTAGCCGCACCGTCCTAAGGCGTTGGATCTCCGGACGCGCCGACTGCGCCGGCTGCAGGAGCGCCGCCGCTTGCCGGGCGAGCGCCGCCGCCGAGGCCCGGCATCAGCTTGTCGGCGAACTTGGTCAGCTCGGGCATGTCGAGCACGCCGTCATGGTTGGCGTCGAACTCGGCGAAGCGGCTCTTGATCATCGTCGCCATTTTGCCGTGCAGTTCGCCTGGCTGCACCTTCTCGTCGAGATTGGCGTCGATCATGCCCATCAGACGCCAGGCCCGCATCGCTGCGGTCGCATCGGAAGGCTGGGCTGCAGTCTCGTCGGTCCACTGATAGTAGATCGAGGTGTAGTGCATCTCCTCCCACGACTGATCGCCCCAGGTCACCGTCTTGGCCGGGTCGGGATTGGCCGCGTTGCGCACCGAGTTGTCATAAAGGTAGGTCGCCACCAGCTTCGAGCCGG
>JANMWT010000193.1:0-3498 GCA_031394145.1 Alphaproteobacteria bacterium
GGTGAAGCTATGTGCTGGATCACCCAGATGCGCGAGCACAACATCGCGCTGCCGATGCGCCGGCACGCGGGTTCTGACGGCCTCCCAAAGGTCGCCATGCGGGTCAAGCAGAATGAGACCTCTGCCAGCTTCCATGTCGACGACGACTTGATTCAAGACCAATGTCGACTTGCCCGTACCCGTGGCGCCGATGATAAACGTATGCAGCGCGCGGTCGGCCTCAGCAATGACAACCTGCCGGCCGTCGCCGGTGTGGCCAAGCAGGGTGCCGCTGGCCAGCGGCGGGTCGTAAAGCGCCGGAACCCGCTTCAGCGCCACAACACCGGCTGCGGCAAGACCGCCGACAATCCGGTTGAGGGCAAAAGTCCGCGGGTAGATCGAGGACAAATCGAGTTCGGCCGTTGCCCCAGCTTCGGCAGGTTCGACGCCGAACACGGCGTGGCAAAACATGCGGCCGCTGGCGTCGTCGAGCGGCGTGGCGCTGGTGACGGCGAGCGACACCTCGACGCCGCTGGCCTCGTCTAGCAGCGCTGACATGAGTGCATCGTCACTGAGTGTTTCAGCGAGCTGGCGTACGACTTCAATCGACGTTCTCGGTTCGCCACGGATAGCGGCTTCGCGCGCATTGCTCAGCAAGCGCAACGCGACGGCATCGAAACGCACCATGCGCAGGATAAGACCCAAGGTTGCACTTTCTTGGCGAGACTTCAGAAGTTCAACCGCCGTCGCAAGACGTTCGGACGACAGTCCCATGGCCGGAAGCAGGACGGAGTGGGCCGTGGCCGCTTCGACCAGCTGCGGACCAAGCTCGCGCTGCTGCAGCCGATATGGAGCAGTCCGGCGGCCCAACGGCCTGAGGAATGTGGTGATTGCCGTCGCTGCGCCGTGATTGCTGTGCAGGGCCTGAGTGTGAAAGACGAAGCCAGGAAACTGGGCCCGTACAACAGCGCCCAAGAGCAGCGATTGCGATTTCCGGCGGTCCTCGACCTCGGCCTCGCTAGCACCTTGCGCCGTACCGTCGAGACAAATGTCGAGCCTTGCTTTGCCGGCATCATAGCCGATCGTCAGACCTAGCGTTTCATCGGGCCGAAGTCCTGACAACAGTGGGCTCAACAGCTCGGCGCGGTGCACAATCTCGTCGAGGCCGCCGCTGCCGGACAGGGCAACCAGCCTGCAACGATAAGGATGAATCAGTTTCGTCGCCTCGCTGTATTCCATGGGACGCGGACGAGCCGTTCTGAGGGAATCGATCAACATGTTGCTCTCCTTCGATCAGCCAAGCAGGATCAATTGAACCTGGTAAACGCCACAACGGAAATCGGACTGGGATCGGCCGCAGGCAACGTTCCTCGCACCTTGGGCTTCAAACACGCTTTTGCGGTCGGAAGCAGACTTGAGAATAGGAAGCCGGTTTCAGAAGGTCTCGGCGTCAAGGCTTTGGCGACTCTGCCGCACCCGGTGTCATGGTTGCACCCAAGAACGCGAACGTTTCTCCCGGCCCGACGATCTTGGTTTTTTCTCGGTTGAGCGTCAGCCCGCGACCGCGCAGAATCCGTTCGACGTCTTGCATGGCGCGGCTGGCGTCTTTCGCGCTTCCTGTCAAAACCACGAAATCATCAGCATAGCGCACCATGCGCCAACCCATGGTCGCCATCAGGCGATCCACTGGGTGCAGATAGAGATTGGCAAGCAGTGGCGATACCGGCGCGCCCTGGGCAACACCGCGACCGCGCCAGCCGAAAGTCCTCAGCCATTTCAAGACCAGTCTCAAAATACGTTCGTCGTCGATCCAGATCGCAAGGTCGATCATCAGTTGGCGATGCCAGATCGTATCGAAATAGCTCTTGATGTCGGCATCGACAGTCCACACCAGACCTTTGGCGTGTCCGTCCCGCACTGCTTTGATCGCCTGGGGCGGGCCACGGCCAACGCGATAGGCCAGACTGGTTTCGCTCAGATGCGCATCGATTGAAGGCTCAAGCGCCAGCATTGCTGCGGTCTGAGCCACACGGTCGATCACCGCCGGAATGGAGAGTGGCCTGAGCCCGCCGGCCGCCTTCTTGATGAAGGCGCGGCGTATCTTGAGCGGCCGATAGGTTTCGGCCAGGAGCGCTGCTGATAGGGCTTCGAGCGACCTCTCGATTTCCGGTGCAAGTTCTCCGATCGTCACACCGTCGCCGCCTGGCCCACCTTTGTTGGCTCGCACTCGGCTCCACGCCTCGGCGAGCGTTTCGATGCTCGCTATGTCCTCCATCCGCGCGCCCTCGACCACGCGAACGGGTTTTGGGCGCGCGCGAAATGCCTGTCGCCAGGTCTGCCAAGCGGTCACAGCACGATCCCTCCAAGTTCCGTGAGGTCGGCAATCGAGTTGATCGCCTTGAGCTTAGCCGCCGCCGATTCGGCCGGACCCAGATCGAGCACCATCAAACGGTCTTCGGTTGCGTCCATCTCGCGCTTCAGGGTGGTTTCAAGTTTGGCGATGCGAGCCGCCGTGCCACGACACACGAACACGGACAATTGACTGCGCTGGCAGAGGCGGCGCATTGCCTTTTGCACACGCCGCCAACGCTTGGGCGAGGAGATGTCATAGGCAATCAGGTAGAGCCGTACCGACATCAGGCACGCTCCAACGGCTGGAATGTCGTGCCGGTCTTGAGGCAGTCGGCCAGCGCACGTGCTGAAATTCCGATGGCCTGCCTCCAGGACACCGCCTCAGTACGTCCTTCCAGGGTCACCGACCCGGTGAAGCGCTTCTCAAGCAGTTCCAGCGCAAGTTTCCGGCCATCGTCGCTGAGAAGCACCGCATGCCCCTCGATCCGGAAATGGTCTGGCTTCATCTGGCCGTTGTTGAGTCCGCTCAAGATCGCCTGATCCGCAATCAGCGGCCGGAACGGCTCCATGAGATCGAGCGCCAGCGCCGGTCGCCCCGCGCGGGGCCGATGCAGAAACCCCTGCCGCGGGTCGAGCCCGGCCGCGGCGCTGGCACTTAGGCATTCGCCCGCCAGCACAGCATAGGCATAGGAAAGCAGCGCGTTCACCTCATCCTGCGGCGGCCTGCGCGTCCGGGTCGCCAGCGTCAGATCGCCGGCGCGGGCCGAAACCATTTCCGGCCAGGCGCCAAAATACTGCGCCGTCGCCGCTCCCTCGATGCCAAGCAACGTATCGAGCGTGGCCGCAGTCTGAGCACGCCGGGCGTGATGGGCGAGCACGGCCAGGCACTCGCGCCCCGGTAGCGCCGCACGCCGCCGCACCAATCCGCGCATATTCGTGATCTTGGCCGAGACCAGAGCCTGCGCAATCGCCAGGCCTTGCGGCAGCTCGACCGCCGCGTATTGGGCGCGGCGCGCCTCGAGGCCGGCCTGGTGCATCGGGCTGCTGCAGCCGATCGGATAGCCTGTCGCGCCGCGCCAAATGACCGGCGTCCCCTGATCAATAAGTTGCGAGATACACGGACTGGTGATCGTTGCCCAGCCGTGGATGTGAACAGCTGAAACGAGC
>JANMWT010000223.1:0-24817 GCA_031394145.1 Alphaproteobacteria bacterium
CCGTTTCCTGGATGCCCGTTTGCGGCGGCGCGCCTATGCCGCCGCCAACGCAATGGCGGCCCTGCAAAGTGCGTCGGTCACGCGCGTCTCGAGCAATGGAGAAGCGAGGGTTGTGCGCGCCTCCGAGGTTGCCGTCGGCGATACGCTGGTCATCGCGCCGGGCGAACGCCTGCCCGTCGACGCAGAAGTCATTGCAGGCACGAGCAGTATCGATCTTCGCCTGATTACGGGTGAAGTCGAGCCGGCCACCGCCTACCCCGGTCAGGTGCTTCATGCCGGCGCCATCAACCTGTTGTCGGCGCTTGAGGTCCGGGCGCGGGCGACCGCCGATACGTCGCTGACTGCCGACATCGCCCGTATGCTGGAAGCCGGCGAACAGAAGAAGTCATCCTACAGGAAGTTTGCCGATCGCGCGGCCGAGGCCTACGTCCCGCGCGTGCATGGTCTGGCTCTGCTTGGCTTCATCGGCTGGCTGGTCGCGGGTTCGGGGATCGAGCACGCAACCTTCATCGCCATCGCCGTACTGATCATCACCTGCCCCTGCGCCATGGCGCTCGCCGCGCCTGTTGTGCAGGTCGTCGCCGCAAGCAGGCTGTTCGCCGAACAATGCTATCTTGCTTCGGGGGATGCGCTTGAGCGGATCGCCGAGATCGATCATGTCATCTTCGACAAGACCGGCACCCTAACCCTTGGCAACCCCGTCCTGCTTCCCGGCGCAGGGGGCGATGAAGACATTGAAGCCGCCGCGCACCTTGCGCGGGCGAGCCGCCATCCTTTTTCGCGCGCCATCGCCCTGGCCGCCGGTCCTGGTCCCATCGCCGTCGGCGTGCGTGAAGAGGCGGGGCAGGGCGTTGCGGGGTTGGTTGACGGCGTACCCGCGCGGCTGGGGTCTGCCGGCTTCGTCGGCGTCGATGACCGCGCCGAGCGGGCCGGGCTTTGGTTCAAGCGTGATGGGGCTGCTCCGATAGCGCTTCGCTTCGCTGACGTGCTGCGGCCCGGGGCGCGGCAGACGATCGAGCGCCTTGCGCAAATGGGCGTCAGCGCGGAGATCCTCTCAGGAGATTCCCCCGAACGTGTATCACTGATTGCCGAGCAGCTTGGGTTGACCCACTGGACAGCTGACGCGACGCCGCGATCCAAGACCGATCGTCTCTTAGATTTGCAGCGTCAGGGCAGGCGGGTGTTGATGGTCGGCGATGGTCTGAATGACGCCGGCGCGCTCGCCAACGCCCATGCCTCCCTCGCTCCTGGCGGGGCGCTGGATATATCACGTCATGCCAGCGATTGCGTCTTTGCCGGCGACAGTCTGGTTGCGGTTGTTCGTATTCTTGAGGTCGCGCGCACCGCGTCGCAGCGCATGAAGGAGAACTTCCGGTTCGCCTTTGTCTATAACCTCATCGCCGTGCCCATCGCGTTGGCGGGCCTGGTAACGCCGATGATCGCCGCGATCGCCATGTCTTCGTCCTCGATCCTCGTCACCTTGAACGCTCTGCGGATGAATTTGTCTCACCCCCGACCGATCCAAACCGAGGCCGGCAAGTGAACGTGCTCGTCTACATGATTCCAGCAGCGCTGGGTCTCGGCGCAACAGGTCTCATCGCCTTCATATGGGCGCTGAGATCGGGGCAGTTCGAGGACCCCGACGGCGCGGCGGCGCGCGTGCTCAATGACGATGACCATCCCTTGAGCTCCCGCCAGGATGGAAAATAGCCCGCCGGCCGAGCGCGCCTGAAGCGGGGCCAAAGGCGCCGCTTGGGTGTGAGCGTCGCCGACCGCCTCAATCCGGCGGCTGATGTTTGGCTCGGCTGGAATTGCAGCAGGCAAGGCGCCCCAGGGCTGGTTCGATGGATAGCGCGAGCGGGCGTCACCGGCTATTTGATCTGGATCAGAGCACGTTTTCGGCGCCTCGCTCACGATCATCCGACGAGAGAACGCTGTCGTGTGAATGCCCGTTCTCCCGAAACATTGGAATCGGGCGACGCCTCGCGCCGCCTTCAGCTGCGGGACAGTCGCGATGAAGCTCCGGACAATGTTTTGCATGCTCGCCAGCGCGATGACACTCGCAGCCTGCGTCGGGACGGAGACGCCTGAGCAGCTCCACTCGAAGATCCAAAAAGCCACGGCGGAGGCGCTTGGCGGCAAGGTTAGCGCCGAGGCCGTGGTTGTCGTGAATTTCGAGCGAAAATCCGCGAGCGCTTCATGGCACGCGGTTGTCGCCAATGTTGCCTATCTGTGCAATTCGGATGAGCAATTGAATTTGCCCGACTGTGCGCCACAAAGCAGCTAGCCGCGCCCGAGAACAGACAAACATTTCTCGTTCGGCGCTGCTGGTGCGCTGTGGTCCGGACTTGTGTCGGTGCGCATCCACGCCTGACGCCAGAGAATTCGATGTGCTGTGCTTTCGCGCTATCGGCGCCGTCCTCAGCGATGCGGTGTGTCCGTTGCTCTTGAGCAGACGTGCAGTCTCGTTCCGCAGGTCCCGCTGATGGACTTGGGGCGGTTGTGAAGGCTGCAGCGTCGCGAGTCTTGCGCGCCACAGATGCGACGGGTGGCATGTGTTGCGGTCAGCTGCGACGTTGAGAGGCCGCTCAAGCGCCCGGAGCGGGCGGTGCATCGAGCACGTTTCGCATCAACGTCGCCAGCTGCAGCCGCGACGATGGCTTCGAGAGGAAGGGTCGGGCTAACGCCGCGCCCACCTGCGCCATACGAGGAGAGTAACCTGAGGTCAGGATGATGCGCACGCGCGGCGACAGGCGCTCGATCTCGTCGGCTAGCGTGTGCCCATCCATTCCGCCGGGCATGACCACGTCGAGCAGAGCAAGATCAATGTTCGCCGACGCTCGCACGTCCGCCAGGGCGCTTGCCGCGTCGGTTGCGATCCGGACAGTGTAACCGAGGCTTTCAAGTCGCGACACGGTGACCAGCCGGACATCGGCGTCATCCTCCACAACCAGGATGGTTTCGCCGCGACCGCTCGGCGGTTCTGACATGTTGAGGGAGGCGGGCGCAGTCGAGGCGATCCCGGTGCGCGGGAAAAATAGACTGACGCGCGTGCCGCGCCCGACCTCGCTGTAGATGCGGGCATGACCGCCGAGCTGCTTCAACAGGCCGTAGACCATGCTGAGGCCAAGACCGGTGCCCTGGCCGACATCCTTGGTTGTGAAGAACGGTTCGATGGCGCGTTCGCGCACCTCGGGCGTCATGCCAATGCCGTTGTCCGAGACCGAAACGCGAACATAGACGCCCGCCGGAACCTCCTTCTTCGAACCCAGACCCTCTTCGAACACCACATTCTCGGTCTCGATGCTGAGACGACCCCCATTGGGCATGGCGTCGCGCGCGTTCAGCGCGAGGTTGAGGATCGCCGTCTCGAATTGGTCAATGTCGGTCTCGATCGCGCCGATATCGTCTCCCAGGAGCATACTGACATCGATGGTTTCGCCGAGGGAGCGCCGCAACATGTCGGCCATGTCGGCCAAGGTCGGGTTGAGATCGACGGACTGGCGCGACAGCGGCTGGCGTCTGGCGAACGCCAACAGGCGCTGGGTGATGCGCGCCGCCCTGACTGCAGCGTCCTGCGCCCGGACAACCGCGCGCTTTGCCGCCGGCGACAGATCGTAACCCTCGAGCATTTCGAGATTGCCGCCGATTACGCTCAGAATGTTGTTGAAGTCGTGTGCGATGCCGCCGGAAAGCTGGCCAATGGCGTCGAGTTTCTGGTGATGGAGGATGGTTTCTTCAGCCTGCTTCTTGTCCGTGAGATCGTAGATGATACCCACGAAGATCGTCGCGCCACTGACTTGGGCTTCGCCGACCGAAAGGTGCATCGGGAAGAGGGAGCCGTCCGAGCGAAGGCCAGTCAGCTCACGCCCGATGCCGATGATGCGCCGGACGCGGCTTTCACGATGGCGATGAAGATAGCCATCATGTGCTTCCGCCAAAGGCGACGGCATGAGAATCTTGACGTTTTGGCCGATCAGGGCGCCGCCCGAATAGCGGAAAAGCTTGTCGCAGCCCGGGTTCACGTACTGAATGATTCCTTCAGCGTCGATGACGATCAATCCATCGACCACCGTCTCGGTGACTGTGCGGAATCGTTCGTCGGAAAATAGAGTCTTCAGCGGACGCTCCCAGTTCAACCGTGCTGGGGCTGACCCTAGGTTATCTGAAGAAACCGCGCCAGCGGCGCCGGCGCGGCGCGCGCCAGGCTCAGGACCGCTCATCGGGGTATCAGATCGATCCATGCGCGCTCGCCTGCAAACCTAACCATGGTGGGGGTCGGGTGCGCCGCTCTTGATCTGAATCAGATTCAGTCAGAGCGGCTTAGCCCGTCCGTTCATCAAGCGACGCACCGAGCCGGCTCAGGATGCGTTCACGCGCTGCATCATCTGGCGCGCGCTCAACGGCTTCCTGGAGGCGCGCAAGGAAGGCCGCGCGTTGATTGTGCCAATCGAGCCTCGCCACCATGTCCGCGGCTACCCTCGGCGCAGGCCCGGCAATAGCTTCGGCTGGCCTCCCCGGCGTCAGGCGATAAGCGTGATCGAGCTCGGCGATGGCGATCTGGCTGGCGGCGAGACCCGATGCGACGAGGCGAGACTGCAGGGATTTGAGGTTGGCCGGCTCGCCATGCCCGAGAAAGACCGTTCCGGAGACCGGCCTCCGCGCCTGGACCCATTTCTCCAGGCCGCGGGCATCGGCGTGTCCCGAGTAGACATCGATGTTGCGGATTCGCGCACGGACTGAGATCGGGTCGCCCTGAATGCGGATTGAGCGCTGTCCGTCGACGAGAAGTCGCCCGAGCGTGCCCAACGCCTGGTAACCGACAATCATGACCGTTGCTTCTTCGCGGGCAAGCAAGCGGCGAAGATGGCCCCTCACGCGTCCGGCGTCGCACATGCCGCTCGCAGCAATAATGATGTGCCAGCCTTTCTGGCGCTCAAGGTCCCGGCTTTCGGTGTAGCTCTCAGTGAATTGCAGCAGGCGGGATTCGCGCAACCCCTTGAAGGGATTTTGACCGGATTGGAGAGCGCCGCGGCGCAGAAATACGTCGCTCGCTCTGATGGCCAGCGGGCTGTCGAGAAAGATCGGGCCGGGCGGCGCCTCCGCCTTTTCCATAAGATCGAGAAGATCGACAATCAGTTCCTGCGTCCGTTCGACGGCAAAGGCCGGTATCAGCAGCGGCCCGCCGGCGGCGTAGGCCGCCTTCAGTTCGTTCGCCAGCACATTGCGTCGGGCTTCCGTGCCCACCGTCTGGCGCTCGACGCCGCCATACGTGCTCTCGACAATCAGATGATCAATGTCCGAGGGTCCTTGTGGGTCATCGGCAAGATCCCGACCACCGGGTCCAATATCGCCGGAAAAGCAGAGCCGCAACGGCCTGCTGGACCGTGGTTCTGCGATCTCGATTTCGATCGACGCCGATCCTAGAATGTGGCCGGCATTCCACCATCGCACCCGCACCCCCGGCGCCGTCTCCACCCAATCGCCAAGCTGGATCGACCGAAAGAGCGGAATCGTCGCGACGGCGTCGGCGGCGGTGTAGATCGGGCTCACCAGGGTCGCCGCCCGGCGTCGGTTACGACGGTTGAGTTGATCAACCTCGAGTTCCTGGATCGAGCCGCAGTCGGGCAGCATGACGTTGCAGAGATCGCGGGTTCCCGCAGTTGCAAAAATCGGTCCGGTAAAGCCGGCGAGCGCGAGTTTCGGCAGCAGGCCGCTATGATCGACATGAGCGTGGGTTAGCATGACGGCGTCGATCCGCTTCGCATCGAAGGGGAAGGCGCCATAGTTGAGCGCCTTGAGCGTCTTGGTGCCCTGGAACATGCCGCAATCGACAAGCACATTCGCCTGGTCCGTCTCGATCAATGCGCACGAGCCGGTGACGCAGCCGGCGGCTCCGTGAAAGTGCAGGACTGCGCTCATCTCATCGTCTCCGATCGCAGCGCTTCGGCCAGGATTGGCGCGAGCGGAATTGCGTTTGTCGCGTGCAGGCAGGAATCGCCCGAGAAGATCTCTGTGACGCCCAGGCTGCGGAGCGTCTCGGTCACCGCGGCGTCGAAGAGTGCGTGCGTCACGGCGATCATGAGCGAAGACGCGCCCGCCGCCGACAGCAGTCGCGATGCTTGGATGAGCGTGGCCCCGCTGGAAGCGACGTCATCGACAATCAGGACGGGCTTGCCCGACACGAAGAGCGCCGCTGGCGGATGAAGGACAACGTGGGCGTCGTCGCGGCGCTCCTTGGTCAACACCGCGCAGACGGCGTCGAGCGATCCGGCGACCGCCTCCGCCCATTGCCTTGATTCTGCATCGGGACCGACGACCACCAGGCCAGGCGGTACGCCTCGGGTCCGGAAGAAGCCGGCGATCGCGCCGGCGCCTCGCAGGTTGACGCACTCCCGCCCGGGAAAGACTTCAGCGAGCGTGGGGGTGCGGTGCAGATGCGCATCGACGGTGATGACGCGATCGAAAAGGCCGCCCAGGAGCCGTCCAATGGCTCGCTGGCTGATCGGCTCACCTGCGGAGAACGCCTTGTCCTGGCGCATGTAGCAAAGATAAGGGGCGACAAGAACCAGACGTCGAACGCCGTTACGCCGCCACGCTTCGGCTGCCAGGACGAGTTCGATGATTTTGTCATTGGGGTGGTTCAGCGACCGGTAGACGACCGTGGTGTCGGCGCACTTGGGAACGCGCGGCAGGATCTCGCCGTCGGGAAAGCGGTGAACATCGACGATGGCCGCTTGGATTCCCAGCGCTTGAGCCAGGCGTCGAGCCGGCCCCTCTTCATCGGAGAAAGCTTGAAGCAGAGCCGTCATGCTGCTGAGCCTGCGATTGCAAAGCCAGACGCTTCCTCGGCCGCCGCCTTGGCGGTTGAGAAATCGGAGGGCTCAACCCCGTGCAACCGATAGAGCGGCTCCCCGGCGCGGATGCGATCGCCGGGGCGTTTCAGAAGATCGATGCCAGCGCCGGCATCGTTTGGTGCGCCCGCAAGACGCGCAATTCGAGCGATCCGGAAGCAGTCGACGGCGCTGATCCAGCCGTCGCGAGAGGCCTGGACTTCGCTCACCAGCGGGCCGATGGAGGCCGACCGCGGTGGCGCGCCCTGGGCCTCGATCATGCTATCGAGCGCCTGACGCGCCGCGCCGCTGTCGAGGAGCTCGCGCGCCCGCGCTTCCCCCTGGCCGCCGGGCAGGGCGAGGTCAAATTCAAGAATTCGACCGGCGAGCCGGATGGATTTCTCGCGAAGGTCGCTTGGAGCTCGGACGTCCCGATCCAGCACTTGCAGCACGTCGCGGGCCTCTAGGGCAGGACCGACGCCGCGCCCAATCGGCTGATCGCCGCGCGTGATCACAATGTCGACGACCACGCCGAGGCGCCCGGCCACGAATTCGAACAGTTTGCGGACGCGCTGGGCATAGGCAAGCGAGCGGATCTTGGCCGTCGGCCCGACCGGTATGTCGAGGACGAGATGGGTCGAGCCGGCGGCGATCTTCTTTGACAGGATCGACGCAACCATCTGTTCGGGCGTGTCGATCGACAGAGGGCGTTCCACCGAAATCAGGACATCATCGGCGGGCGACAGGTTCACGTGACCGCCCCAGACAATACAACCGTGGCAACGCTCGACCACCGAGCGCATCTCGCTCGCGGTAAGATCTACGCGCGCCAGGACTTCCATCGTATCCGCGGTCCCGGCCGGCGAGGTAATTGCGCGCGATGATGTCTTGGGCATGGTCATGCCATGCGCCGCGACAATTGGTGTTACGATCATGGTCGTCCGGTTGCCCGGAATGCCGCCGATGCAGTGTTTGTCGACGACAATCTCGTTTGGCCAGTCAAGACGCGCGCCTGCTTCGGCCATGGCGCGGGTCAGTGACAGGACCTCCTCGGTCGTCATGAAGCTTGCGGACGCGATGAGAAACGCGGCGACTTCCATGTCGGAATAGCGATGAGCGGCAAGATCTCCGACGATCGCCGACATATCCTTGAACGACAGCTCCTCGCCGCGGATCTTGGCGCGAACGGCGTCCAGGCTTTCGGCCGAAGGCGCAAGCGCGATCTCGACGAGGTCGCCCGCGGCGGCGCAGAGGCGTCGCAAGGCTGGCTCCGTCAGTCCGATTTCATCAACGCCGACGGCTGCGGGGTCATCCGAGATCAAGATGTTGGCGACAATCGACGCCCGCTTGCCTCTGACTTCAACTTTGCGAAAGCCGGCAAGCCTTTCTGGTCGAGCGGCCAAGCAGTGTCGCGATAGGATCACGACATTCTCCCTCAGCGTGTCGAGACCGATTGGCCGCACACGCAGCGTCGTTCCGGTCAGATCGCCGGGGGACCGGCGTGTCGACCCCTCGGCGAGGGAGGCATCCGACGTCACGGTCAGGATCTCAGCCAATCGGCCGCGGCGAGGTAGCGCCGGGCGTGATCGAGGAGGGCGCCGTCGGTTGGATGATCAACACTCTCGATGCCGGAAATCTTCTCGACCAGCGATGGATCATGCCGATGGATGTGCTTGACCAGCTCGGTCTTTGCATTGGCGGGGCCGGTGATCAGAACCGAGCCCGCATCCGCGATCGCTTGGGTCACGGCGTGGAGGAATTGTTGATCCTCGGCGGCGTGCCCACTTCCGATCGAATTGGCCTTGTGATGGAGGTGATGCGTCGGATTGTGAGGATGGATGACAAGGTGCTCCGCGTCATGCCGATCGAAGTGGAAGACCCTGGCCTCACGGTGATCGATCCAGACGACCGCGTGATAATGGCCAGCCATCGCAAAACTCCTCATATGCGGACTGTCCCGACACTCGGGCCCAGATCTCGCGACGATCGAGGCCTATTGATCGCCCGCGATGGCGACCGGTGATTTGAGCCAGCGCAAAGGGCCTCTGCGAAGATTTGCCAGGGATCGCCGGGCGCTTGATCCAGCCCAAATCCATCCCTCTCAACTCGCGACAGTGTTGGGCGCTCGGCCGCGTGGCCCTCAGCCTTGAACAAGAGCCCGCGCGCCGGTGGAGGCGATCATGCCAATCATCGAGAGATCCCGGTTCGGAGCATTCGCCCTGATCGCCGCCCTGACTGCCGCCCTGACTGCCGCCCCGATCGCCGCCCTGACGTTGTTTGGTGCGGGGTTTGGTGCGGGAAACCCGTTCGCTGCGCTGCCGAAGCCGGCGCCGGGGCAACTCGCGAGAGAAAGTGCCCAGCGAACTCCGCCAGCGCGCGAGCCTGGGGCGGCGCGGAGCGAACTGGCCGTGCCGGCGATTCTGCCGGGTCAGGCGCTGGAGATCGTCGTCAAGTTCAAGGACGACGCCAAAGTCAAGGACATCCTCGACGCCTTCTGGAAGAACGCGCCCGACGCGAAATCCAGGTTCGAGGCCTTCACGAAGGGCCGTCCGGAACTGGCCGAGCTTGAGCTTGACCGCGTTACCTATTCGAACGAGCTGGTGCTGGTGCGCCATGGCAAGGACGGTCCCTCGAACGACCTGAAGGCGGCACGGGCGGCGGCGCGGGCGGCCGCCGCGCGTCTCGCGACGTGCCCGGATATCGCTTATGCCGAAGTCAACGCGACAGCTCGGATCGGGGCGCATAGATGAGCCCGTCATCCGCAACCCTCAAGCCAGCTCGATCTGATGCGGCGTTTGGACGTCTCTCCCCGCCTCCGGCCGCCGGACGAACTGCGAGACGGTCATGGGACAGCGCTGAGCGGGTATTGCAGAACGCTGTCAGGAGACGCCCTGGACTTTGGCTCGGCGGGGCCCTGATGATCGGCGCAATTTTCGGTTTGGTCGTCGTTCCGCAAGACGAGCATCGCTCAGAACGCGCATGGCGCAGCTGGCGTCTGAAGTCGGGTGATCCCTCCCGTGAAGGTGGATGACATGGAGCGGGCGGACCACGTCGGTAACGAAAACGCGTTGATCTTGGTCGCTGACGCAGATGTTGCTCGACTATTCATCCGGCGCCGACCTGGCGCCGTGCTCGAAGAATTGCCGTTTCCGCTACCAACCACCGTCGTCTCTGGAGCAACGGCGTCGCCTGCCCGGACTTGCGACGATGAGAAGATTCTTTGCGGTACGCCTGTCCACGGGCAGCTTCTGGCGGTTGCCGCGTCAGTCGGCCAGGCAGCCAGGCAGAGCCGCGCCAGCCAACTGGTTATTTGCGCCCCTCCGCATGCGCTTTGTGCGATCCGTGACGGGCTGGATAGCGCGACACGTCGTTTGCTGGCCTGCGAATTGACCCGAAACGTTGCGCATGACCCTGTGTCGGCGATTGATGCGTGGCTAGGGCGGCATCAAATCTAGTTTGCCTTCGAGGAGTCACGCTCGAGCTGCACTGACTGATGGTCCGGGGTGGCGGCGCGTGATCGATAGATCGGATTTAGGGGTAAGCCAGACGGCAGGCCATCGTATCTGCGTAGATCTTCGGTTCTCGCGAGAGCGACATGTAGAGCTGATCGCGCGCCGCTCGGACGCTGCGGCGCAGGAATCGCGCGCCATCATCCGGGCGTCTCTTAGAGGGGCCCCCGATGCCGCCGATCGGAGCAGTCGTCCTTGCTTCCGCATAGTTGCGATAGGCGTTCGCATAGGCAACCCAGTCGAATTCCTGATCGGCTGAGACCTTCAGGTCGAGACGCAGCTGAACCAGCCTCGCCGCCACGTCCTCGTAAGGCCCGCGGCAACCGATTGATTCAACGATGGGCGGCCCGTTTGCCGGCCCGTTTGCCGGCGCGGACGAGGCGCAGGCGTCGACAGCGATGAACAAGAGGACCGCGAAGGATCCGGCGAGGGGAGGTAGAAGTCTCATGGGCGCCTCCGGAGCTCCCCTGCAACAGGCGGATCATCGTGACGCTGCTACTTGCCGGCTCTCTGTCCGGGATCAAATCAATGGCGCCTGTTTTTGCTTAAGGCGTCCATAAAACCAGAGCTTGGCGGCCTCGGTCGCCAAAACGTAGCCGAGCGCGATTGCGACAAGGCTCGTCAGAAGCGGGAGAGGCAGCGGGGTGAACCCGAATATCGACGACACGGGCCCGAGATAGGGCGCGACCAGGGCAAGCAGCGACACACCGGTGGTTATCCAGAGCAGGAGCTGGCCAGGCTGGCTCTTCCAGGCAGGCCCGTGCGTGCGCAGAACCAGCACCACGGCCAGTTCCGTCAGGAGAGATTCGACAAACCAGGACGTCTGGAATGCGGCCTCGCCGGTCCTGAACACCAGCAGTAGAGCGGCGAAAGTTATCAGATCAAATACCGAACTGATCAGGCCGAAGACGATCATGAACAGCTGGATATCTGCGACGCGCAGGCGTTGCGATGACGCCAGTTGCGGCGCATCGACCGCATCAGACGAGATCGCCATGGCCGGCAAATCTGACATGAAATTGTTGAGCAGGATTTGTGTGGCCGCCATCGGCAGGAAGGGCAAGAGCGGCGTCGCCACCGCCATGCTGATCATGTTGCCGAAGTTGGCGCTGATCGTGATACAGATATATTTCAACGTATTGGCGAAGGTTCTCCGGCCGCCTTCGACGCCTTGCCGGATGACGCCGAGATCGCGCCGCAAGAGAACCACGTCGGCGCTTTCCCGCGCCACATCGACGGCGTTCTGAACCGAGATGCCGACATCCGCCGCATAGAGCGCTGGCGCGTCGTTGATGCCATCTCCCAAATAGCCGACGGACTGGCCGGAACGCTGGAGGGCGCGAATGATCCGCTCTTTCTGCTGCGGATCAATCTCTGCAAAGAGCGTCGTCCGCTGCGCGAGATTCCACAGCGCCTCGTCCTTCATTGCGGCGATGTCAGGCCCGGTCAGGAGCGTCGCCGCCTCCAGTCCAAGCGCTCGGGCGACCGAGGCGACAACATGACGGTTGTCGCCGCTGATCACCTTGACCGCGACGCCGAGCGAGGCGAGATCGCGGATCGCCGCGCCGCTCTCCGGCTTGGGCGGGTCGGCGAAGATCAGCAGCCCGGCAAAGCACATCTCGGCTTCGTCAGCCATGACATAGTCCGGCTTGACGCCGATCCGCCGCGTCGCCAGCGCCAGAACACGAAAGCCCTGTTCGCTCCGCGCCTGGTAATCGGCTTCAATCTTTGCGCGCGAGACGGTGTCTAGCGCGCTTTCGTGGCCATCAGCGGCGAGGTAGGTCGCACACAGGGGCAAGACGTTGATAAATGCGCCTTTCGTGATGATCAGGCGCTGGTCCTGCTGGTTGGAGGGTTGCACGACGATGGTGAGCCGCTTCCTGATGAAGTCGTAGGGAATCTCGTCGACCTTGGCGTAGCCTTCGGTCGACAAGCTAGCGGCCGCGCCCGCTGCAACGATCGCCTGGTCGAGCGGGTTCTCTATTCCGGTCTCGAAGGCTGCGTTGATGTAGGCAAGCTGCTCCACGGATCGGGACGGCCTGCCTGCCGCGTCGACCGCTGCTGTCAGCACAATCTCGCCTTCGGTTAGCGTCCCGGTCTTGTCGGTACACAGCACGGTCATGCTGCCGAGGTTCTCGATCGCCTCAAGGTGACGAACCAGCACTCCGCTTCTGGCGAGGCTGCGCGCACCAGCGGCAAGCGTGACGCTGACGACGGCAGGGAGCAATTCGGGCGACAGACCGACCCCGAGCGCGACGGCGAACAGTAGCGAGTCCAGGAAGGGGCGGCCCAGCAACTGGTTGGCGGTCAGGACGAACAGCACGACGACGATCATGACGCGAATCAGCATCGCGCCAAAGCGGCGCACGCTCTGTGCAAAGTCGCTTTCAATGGGTTTGGCGGTCAGACGATCGGCAATTGCGCCAAACTGTGTTCGGCGGCCGGTGGCCATGACGACAACTTCGGCCGTCCCGCTACGCACCGACGTGCCAAGAAAGACGGAATTCGTCCGCTGCGCCAGAGGCGTTGCGACGGCAAGCGACCCCGGGCGCTTTTCAACCGGAAAGGACTCGCCGGTTAGCGCCGCTTCGCTGACCAGAAGATCTGTCGCCGAAAGCACGAAACCGTCAGCCGGGATGACGGCCCCGGCCGAAAGCAGAATGACATCGCCTCTCACCACATCGGCGAATGGCGCAGAGACAACCTGTCCATCCCGGCGCACGCGCGTGGTGAGAGCGAGGCGCTGACGAAGCTCTGCTACAGCCGCAGAAGCGCGGTACTCCTGGGCAAAGCTGAGAAGCGTGCTGCCAAGCACGATCGCCAGAATGATGGCGGCGTCGAGCCATTCCTGGACAATGCCGGCAACCACGGCCGCAAACACCAGGATCAGGACAAGCGGACTGGCGAACTGATGGAGCAGGAGCGACAGCCATGAGGCGATCCGCTCATCGCTGACGGAATTGGGCCCGTCGCGCGTAAGACGCATTGCTGCTTCAGCGGCTGAAAGCCCGTCCCGGCGACTTTCGACCTCGCGAAGCGCCGCCTCTTCCGTACCGCTCCAATAGGCGGCAACTGGGGCCTTGATCGCCGCGGTCCGAGAAACAGTCCTGGGTTGCAGCATGTTTTGGGGCGGTTCGAGGCTGATTTACGGAGAAGCATGTCGTTTTGGCGAAAAGCACGCTCGCCGCCGCCGGGTCGTTGATCAGGATCAATTGGCGCAGGTGTGAGCCGTGCGAGCAAGGTGAACTCTCAAGGAGGTTCAGCTTTGCCGCCCGATCGAGGCCATTTGCCGCCTTATGCGCATGCGGCTGACGACGACCAGGGGTTGAGGATCTTTCTTGCCCGGGTCTACCTGAAAATGGCGGCGGGCCTGGTCCTGTCGGCGGCTGTGGCTGGGGCGATCTTCCTCAGTCCGCCGATCCGTGACGTCTTGCTTGCGCTCTCGCCGGGAGGCGATACCGCGCTGACTTGGACCGGTATCGCGCTCCTGGTTGCTCCGCTGCTCATGCTGGTCGCGATAAATTTCCTCGTGCGTGATCCCACCGGCAATGGCGCCGGCCCTCTCTTCTGGTGCATCGCCGCGCTGATCGGCGGTTCGATGAGCCTGCTTGCAATTATCTCCACCGGGGCCGCATTGATCTCGACCTTTCTGGTTACAGCCGGCGCGTTCGTGGGTCTTAGCCTTTGGGGTTACATCACCCATCAGAATCTGCGAGGCGTTGGATCCTTCCTAACCTTGGCGTTGTCAGGGCTGATCATCGCCCTTCTCGCCAACATCATGCTGCAGAGTCCGGCCGTAAATCTCGCGCTCAACGCCTCAGGCGTCCTGATCTTTTCGGGACTTATCGCCAGCGATACGCAACGTCTGAAGGACGTCTATTACGAGTCAACGGATCCTGAAGTCCTCGATGCGATTTCTAGCTATGGCGCGCTCAGTCTCTATCTGAACTTGGTCAATCTGCCCCAGCTTCTGTTGTCGTTCCTCGCCAGGCGGCCGCGCCGGCCAGACTGACGCCAGCCTTGAAAGGGCGCCGCTGATGAGCTGGAAAGACATCTTGGTGTTCACCGACGGGTCTGGCGAAGGCTTGACCCGCGCGCGCCTCGCCGCCGGCCTTGCCCTTGATGAGAATGCGCAGTTCCGCATCTGCACCGTCGCGGGCATTCCAGCGTTTGTGGGCGACAGCGGATTTCTTTCGGCCGTCGACATGGAGGACTACATCTCGCGTATGGCGCGTAGCGATGTCGCGATCGCTGCTGATACCATCCTCTCGACGCTTCCCTCGCTCGCCGGGCGGGTGGCGATCGAAGCGCCAGAGGCGGAGATGGACAAGGTCCGAAGCCTTGTAGCTTCGATGGGCCGCTTGGCGGATGCCATCGTCCTTGGGCAACCCGCCGCAAGCGACGCCCTTCGCCTCGATGAATCGATTTTCCGGGGCGCGCTGTTCGGGTCCGGGCGGCCATGTCTGATGTTTCCGCGTTGGGCAAGCCCGCGTCCATGGGGCCAGCGGGTTCTGGTGGCGTGGAAGGACACGCCCGAGGCAGCCCGCGCCCTGCACGACGCACTGCCAATCCTGAAGCGCGCTCATGCCGTCCGCATTGTTTCTGCAGGCGAGGGGACCGAGGTCGCCTCGGCCCTATCGCGGGTCGGCGAGCATCTGGTTCGACATGGCGTTGCAATCGATGGGTCTTCGTTTGCAGCGGACCGGGCCGACGCTGGCGCCGCCATTCTCGATGAGGCCGGGCTTTTCGGCGCTGATCTCGTGGTCATGGGTGGGTACGGTCACCCCCGTTGGCAAGAAATGATTTTCGGCGGCGCCACTGAAACGATGGTCCGACACAGCAAGCTACCCGTCATCTTCTCTCACTGAGTTCACTGACCGAAGGCCGCGGCTGGCTTTGGCATGTCTGCGCGCCCGGAGGGCCAATATGAAGAGCCAATCAGCGCCGCCAAACCTTGGCCCGATCCAGCTGCGCGTGGAGCGGGTCACGTCCCTGTTCGATCCACTTGATCCCTTTCCACTGCCGTCCCGGGATCTGGCAAAGAGCGCGGAAGAATTCATCATCTCTTGGGCAAGAGAGTTGCCCAGCGCCGATCCCGTGCGCATCGTCATGCACATGCCGGCGGAAGAATTGCGGCAAGCCAACATGACCGAGGTGCGGACCGCCTTCGCCAATTACTTCAACGAACGCGCCGACCGGGTCGCTGGCGACCTCCACGAACTTCTTCGCACCGGCCGGATCTCGCTTGCGATCGGGCTCGCCGTGCTCGCCGCCTGTGTGCTGGCCAGCCAGGTCTTGACCGTCGCTTTCGGAGTCGGTCCGGTGCAAGGCACAATTGCCGAAGGGTTGATCATTCTTGGATGGGTCGCAAATTGGCGCCCGATCGAGATTTTCCTCTATGATTGGTGGCCGATGGTGCGGCGACGTCGCCTGTTCTGTCGCATCGCTGCCGCCCAAATAGACGCCCAGCTGGTTTGATCGGACACGCCGGTCCGATCTGCGAATTCTGACCGCATGCGCCGTTTGATCCAGGTCAAAGACGGGGTCTTGGGAACCGAGGGAGAATTGCAGGTCTCACGCGGCGAATGGGTCGCATGGGTCAGGCCCGGAGGAATTTTCTGGGCTGCCGGCTCGAAGGCGGCGAAACGCGGACGTCAGCCGACGAGCGAGGTCACTCAGGCCGGATCTCTCTTGCCCGCGCGGGAGATCCGGCTGCGGCTATTTGCCGAGACAGCGAGCGGCAGATGCTCCTTCGCCAGCGTCGACCGAGCTGCACCGAACCGAGCCACACCGAGCGGCGCCAAAATACCACCCGCGGAATCCTGCTCGAGGTTGGCTGCGTTCAGGGCCGACAGCGTTCAAAGCTAGCCGCGTGCAACACTGGCGGCGCAGGGGCAGGATTGAGAGCTTGCTGCAGTCGACCAACGGATCAAAATGTTATGTGGTCATAGACCTCACGCACGCCGGGAATCGCCCAGGCGGCATACTCAGCCATGCGTCGCTCATGCCAGGTCTTGACGCGACCAGAGAGCGTGACGGTCGAGCCGTTGACTTCAACCTTTACGGCCGAGGTCTCAAGATCGGCGTTGCGCTGGAAGGCGCGGGCGATGCTTTCCTTGACGGAAAAGACGTCGACCACCGGGCGGATTGAAATCCGATTATTGACGCCAACGACCCCGCCGAGCTGGCGCACAGCCAATTCGGCTGCCTGCTTCTCGTGGAAGGTGGCGGCCTGGCCGCTGAGTGTCAGCCAGCCTTCGCTGACCGCAACTATGACGTCGCGGGGAGCGCCAGCGCTCCACGCCAGGATTTTCAGCGCTCGCTCGGCAATTTCATCGTCATGGCGTTTCTGGCCGTTGGGAAGACGCACGGACAATTCCTGCGCCACGGCTCTAACGCCTTTCACGCGCTGCGCCGCGCGCACGGCGACGAACGTCTCGACATAGCTTGGTACATGACCCGTCAGCGTCACGACCCCGTCCTTGACGGCCACCCCGACGCCTTCCGCCTTCATGGCAGGTTCGAAATCGAGTTCCTCGATCACCGCCGAGCGAATGAGTGCATCACTTTCCATGGCGAAACTCCCTCAATGGCCATCGGGCGCGGTGGCGATGGCTGGCGATGGCTGGCGATGATTGTGGAGCTTCTGTGAAGAATCCGCCTTGAGCAGGATCAAGGCGAGAGGGTGTCGCTTCCTGCGCCGCGACTTGCGCTCGAAAACGGCTGGCGTCGCAGGCGCAGATGATGGCCTCAGGGTTTGCCTGATCTCGTCAGGGAGGCGAGGACTAGGGCGAGCACGAGCTCGCCCCACGTTTTTGAACGCTTGTCGTCAGGCGGCTATCTTGAACTGGTCGCGGTTCAGCGCGCCGTGTATCCACCGTCGATCACCAGCTCAGAGCCGGTCATGAATTTCGCTTCCTCGGATGCGAGGAAAACGGCGCCCCAGGCGATGTCATCCGCTTCGCCAAGATGCCCCAACGGATGCAGAGCGGCTGTTGCAGCACGACCCGCTTCGGGATCGGCGCTCGCGTCGAGAAATGTCTCGACCATTGGCGTCCAGATGAAGCCCGGGTGGATCGAGTTCACGCGAATGCGATCCGGCGCATAGATGAGGGCGTCGGTCTTGCTCATCAAGCGCACAGCGCCCTTCGAGGCGTGGTAAGGCGGGCTGTCGGCCGCCCCGATCAGTCCATAGATCGAGGATAGGTTGATGATGCTGCCTCCGCCGGAACGCCTCAGATGCGCAATGGCGTGCTTGGTGCAGAAGAACACGCCTTTGACGTTGACAGCCTGAACCTGATCCCATTCAGCCTCCGTCAGCTCATGCGTCGGCTTATTGGCGCCCGCGATGCCGGCATTATTGACGAGAATGTCCAACCTTCCAAAATGCCCGACCGTCGCGGTGACGGTTGCCGAGACTTCGGCCTCCCGGCTGACGTCGCAGCGCCAGAACCGCGCCTCGAAGCCGCCGTCACGCAATTGCATCGCCAAGGCCTCGCCGGTTGTCTCGTGAACATCAAGGATCGCAACGCGGGCGCCCTCCTGCGCCATGCGGGTTGCGCACGCGGCGCCGATGCCCAGCGCGCCGCCAGTGATGATGGCGACCTTGCCTTGCAACCGGTTCATCTTGAACTCCTTACGGCGCCTGCTTTGTCGCACGATGCGGGCGATGTGGGTGGGACGGCGGGGTAAACACCATAGATGAGAATAGCGCCTGCGGCTGCAATGGGGAGTTGAGCCTGATCAAATCCGCTTTGAGGGTCGCATCTGGCTGGAATGTGCAGGCATTTGCGAGCCGCATTTAGCTGAGGGTGAAGGTGGCTCGCGTCAGATCTGGCTCGCCGGTCTTGAGCGAACAAGACGCGCCAAACCGTCGGGCCAGCTCGATCGTGCCGGCATTTCCGGTCAGTATGTCTCCGGTTACTGTCCTGGCGCCGCGGGTTCGTGCGTAGGCAAGAAGATCCGTCGTCAGCGCCTGCCCGACGCCGTGGCGCTGAATATCGGAGCGAACAATGATCGCGCACTCGGCAGTCTCGAACTCTGGATCAAAGACAAGGCGAGCGACGCCGGCGATGGCGCCGTCGCCTTCCTCGGCGACCAGCGCCATCTCACGGTCGTAGTCAATCTGCGTGAGACGCGCGAGGATCGGTCCGGTCAGATGGTGGATGCCGCCGTGGAAGCGCAAGTTGAGGTCTTCGACCTGGGTCCGCTCCGTCATCGCGTGCAGTGCATCGGCGTCGCGGGGGCGGATCGGACGTATCGTCAGCTTGCCGCCATCGATGTCCAGCTGGCGAACCAGCGTCTCGGGATAGGGGCGGATTGCAAGGCGGTCCGTGACTGGCGACGGAGGCTTGCTGAGCACGATCCGTGCGTCGAGCGCGATCACGCCCGTCGCATCAGCCAGTAGCGGGTTGATGTCGAGCTCGGTGATCTCGGGTATGTCGATCAAGAGATCAGACAGCGCAATGAGCACGTCGGCAATCGCCTTGCGATCGGCAGGCGGGCGGTCGCGATAGCCGGCAAGCAGCTGCGAGACCCGCGTGCGGCCGATCATGTCAAGCGCCAAAGCGGCGTTGAGGGGTGGAAGACCGACGACGCGATCGGCGATCACTTCTGCTGCAACCCCGCCATGACCGAAGAGGACGCACGGTCCGAAAGTCGGATCGACTGTCGCCCCGAGGATCAGCTCCTGGGCAAGTGGTCGCCGGATCATCTGCTGCACGCTAAACCCGTCGATCACCGCCTCGGGTGCGGCGACCGCGACCCTGACAAGCATGTCCATTGCCGCTACAATGACGGCGGCGCTGCCGACGAGATTGAGCTGAACGCCGCCGACGTCAGTCTTGTGGGTGATCTGGCGCGACAGAATCTTGATCGCGACCGGGCCGCCGATGGCATCGGCCGCCCGCCCGGCGTCTGCGGGCGTCGCTGCAGTCCGGGTTTCAACGACGGGAATGTTGTAGGCGGAGAGCACTGTCTTGGCTTCGGGCTCGGTCATAACCGTGCGGCCGTCGGAGAGCACAGCCAGGACCGTCCGTCGGGCTTCGTCCCGTCGAGCCGGCTTTGCGATCCTCCCGGACTCCGGCGTTTCATAGAGGGCCTTCTGGTTCCGCGTGTACTCCGCGAGCTGCAAGAATGCGCGGACCGCGTCTTCCGGGGTTTCGTAGTTTGGCAGGCAGGCCTCGGAGAGGAGCTTGCGCGGGGCGGCTGCGGTCGCCTCGCCCATCCAGCACGCGAGGACCGGCTTCTGAGGATATCGTGCGCGCGCCTTGACGATCGCCGCGGCCGCCTCGAGGTTGTCAGCAACGCCGGTCGGGCAGTTCATCACCAGAATGGCGTCACTGGTCGCGCCCTCGGCCAGGATGCCGAAGGCCTGGTCGTACCGCTCTGCGTGCGCGTCTCCGAGTATGTCGACGGGATCGCCGTGCGACCAGGAGGGGGGGAGCGCCTGGTCGAGCGCCCCGAGGGTCGCTTCCGAGAGTTGGGCGAGCCGCCCATGGCCCGCTTCCAGCGTGTCGACGGCGAGGACCCCAAGGCCGCCGCCATTGGTGAGAATGGCCAGCCGGTCGCCCGCGATCGTGCAGCCGCTGGCGAGCGTCTCGGCCGCATCGAACAGATCGCGAAGCGTCTCTACTCTTAGCATGCCCGCGCGGCGGAAGGCGGCGTCATAGACGGCATCTGCGCCGGCGAGCGCGCCGGTGTGTGAGGCGGCCGCCCTGGCGCCGGCGGCGCTGCGGCCGCTCTTGACGACGATCACCGGCTTGGCGCGCGCCGCAATCCGGGCTGCCGACATGAATTTGCGCGCCTGGGTGATCGTCTCGGCATAAATCAGGATTGCCTTGGTGTCGCGATCGAGCGCGAGATAATCGAGGCAGTCTCCGATATCGACGTCGCTCATGTCGCCCAGCGACAGGATGTGAGAGAAGCCGACCCCGCGCCCATTGGCCCAGTCGATGATCGAGGTGGCGATGGCGCCTGACTGGGTGAGAAAGGCGAGGCCGCCTCGCAGGGGCGCGAGATGCGAGAAGCTCGCGTTGATGCCGGCGATCGGCGACAGGAAACCAAGACCGTTCGGTCCGACAATCCGCATGAGATGAGGTCGCGCTGCGGCGAGGAGCGTCTGATGCATCCTAGGGTCGAAACCGGCGGTGATGATGATCGCGGCGCGGCAACCTCGCTCACCCAGCTGCGAAATGATCTCGGGCACGCCCGGGGCAGGGGTCGCGATCACCGCCAGATCGATCGGCGAGGGCAGATCCTTGACGGCGCCGATCGCCGGCGCGCCTTGGATTGTGGCGGCGTGCGGGTTCACCGGAAAGATGCGCCCGTCAAATCCGCCGCCAAACAGGTTCCGCGCGACGACCGCGCCGACTGAGCCCGGTTGATTGCTCGCCCCAATCAGAGCAATCGAGGCTGGCTTGAACAGGGCCGACAGGTTGCGCGTCGTCATGGGCCGCCTTAGTTGAGCGAGGATGCCTGTGCAGACGCGGATAGGCCAGCAGGACGGTTGGACCGAAGTGCGCGGCTGGAGCTTCGCCGCCATCTTAGCACGGTTCGGGTTTCCAGCGTTGCGCTTGCTTTATCGGGAGGGGCGCCTCGAGCCATTGATATCGATCAAGCCGTGGGCCGCAGGTCCAGTGCATGTAGGTGGCGGTTCTGGAGCGCCCACTCATGGCTTATCGCAGTATCCTGGTTGACGTTGATGACGCGGCGCCGTCGAAGGCGCGCGTCGAGGCCGCCGTCGCGCTTGCCGCGCGCTTCAAGTCGGCGTTGACCGGCGTGTTCCTCAAGTCGGACTTTCTTGCGCTTTATGGCGCCGGCTCCGCGCTCGCTTTTATTCCGCCCGAAAGTATCCAGCTTATCCTCGAGGAACAGGCCAAGGCCGTCGCCAAGGCAGCTGCGGCGGCTCGCGCGATTTTCGAGGGCGCGGCGCGAGGCGCCGGCATCGCGTCCGACTGGCTTGAAATCGAGGGCGATCGCGACACGACCCTGATCGAGTGCGCTCGCCGGCACGACCTGACGATTTTCCCCGCGCTTGCGAGCGCGAGCATCGGACAACACCACGTCACGGCCGGGACGGTTGGCATGGGCAGCGGCGCCCCGGTCCTCGTCCTTCCCGCCGACGGCTTCAAGAGCCCGATCGGGCGCCGTGTGCTGGTCGCCTGGAAGGGGTCACGCGAATCCGCCCGCGCCCTCAATGACGCCTGGCCGTTCCTCAGCGAAGCGGACGAGGTCCACATCCTGACTGTTCGAACGGACGGAGAAAACGTCTCCGATCCCATGCTGGAGAGGCAGATGCGCCTGCATGGCTGCAAGCAGCCCCGGATCATCGTCGACCGTGGGGATGACGCCTCGACCGGTGAGATCCTGCGTCGCCATATCAGTGCGACCGGGGCTGACCTTGTCGTCATGGGCCTTTATGGCCATTCGCGGGTTGAGGAATTGGTGTTCGGCGGCGTCAGCCGCCAGCTTTTGAACGCGCTTCCCGTGCCGCTTCTGGTATCGCATTGACTTCGAGCGACGCGCCGGGTCGGATCATCCCAGAAGGAGCCAGCATGATGGGGTCAAGCAGCGTTGCGCGGATCCTGACGATGATCCGGAGGCGTGGGCTGGCGTTGGCGTCGGCGATGCTGGTCTTTGCCGCCGCCTGCGCTGTCGCGCCGGCGCAGGAAAGGGCCGTTGCCCAGGAAAGTCGTGCCGGGCCTCTGGTCGGCGCCAAGGCAGCACCCAAGGCAGCACCCAAGGGAGCGCCCAAGGCGACCCTGACCCCGGCTGAGCGGGCGCAGATCCAATACGGCCGGCAAATTGCTGTCGCCCAATGCTCGTCCTGCCATGCGCTCGACGACGCCGCCAATAGCCCAAATCCCGAGGCGCCGCCGCTCAGGAATGCGCTGTGGCGCTTCGAGCGCGACGGCCTTGCGAATTATTTCATCGAAGCTTTGCAGGTGGGTCACGGCGACATGCCGCTGTTCGACTTCACACCGATCGCGACTGACGCGCTGATCGCCTATCTAAAATCGATCAAGACTTCGGAGGACATCGACGAGAAATAGAGCGATGGATGCGCTTCAGCTGGCCTTGATCCGCGTCAACTCCCGCGATGCAGGTCGTGAAAGTCTGCTCAGCAACAAGCATGGAGAAGTTGGGATGCGCCGCGCACTGCTGTCGATCGTTGGGCTTTTCTGCATCGCCGCGCCGGCGCTCGGCCAGGAATCCGGTAACGCCAGCCGCGGTCTCATTTTCGCGCGGCAGGCTTGCGCCGAATGCCATGCGGTGACCGCAGATCCAAAAGTATCGCCAGACCCCAAAGCGCCAAGTTTCAGATCGGTCGCCAACATACCTGGGATGACCCATACCGCGTTTGTCGTCTGGTTACACTCTCCCCATCCGACCATGCCACAACTCATCCTCGATGCTGAACGGATCGACGATCTTGCGGCCTATCTCGGCGCCCTGCGCAAGACCGACAAGTAGCGCCGACACCTCCTAGCCGAGATCCTCCCCAAGTTTTCGACAGCGGTCCTGCAGCGCCATGAACTTGGCGTCAGACAGGTCGCCGACGCCGCCGATCAATGTCTCCCGGATCGGCTTAATCCCGGCCATGGCGAGGATGCTGCTTTCAAATCCCTTGACCCCATGCGCGCCATAGAGGAGGCGGTAGGCCGCTGCCGGCATCCCCATGGTGACGATCACGCGCGCCGATTTTCCCTTCAACATCTGCTGCGGCCATTGTTTCATGCCGCCGGTTGTGATCGCGAAGTTTGAGCGGCAGAGCTGCTCGAAGAACGCCTTGAGCACCGCCGGCATCGCGCCCAGCCAGATCGGGTAAACGACGACCAGATGATCGCATGCCTTGACCGCTTCTTGAGCGGCAAGAAAGGCGGCGTTGGGCGGCGTCATAAAGTCCGCAGGGTTCCGCAACATCGGTACGTCCATCGCGCCAACATCGATCCAGCTGACCTTGGCGCCGGCAGATTTGGCGCCCGCGCCATACGCGTCGGCAAGCGAATGACAGAGATGGCGGCCGGTTGCGTGAGGATGGCCCTGGATGATGCAGACCTTGCGGATGGCGCGGGTCATGGCGGGTGTCCTTCGAGGGCGTTGGGAAGCTGCGGCAGCTTCAACCAACGCTGCATCGTCGGCCTTGATCCACATCAGATGCTTCGGGTGAGCGCTCGCTAGGCTTGATCATCACCGATGGAGGCTGTCATGGCGCTGACGCAGGTTGTATTGAGGCTTGCCCGCAATCCGGGATTTCCCGAAGGCGATTCTGGCCAGGGATATATCATCACGGCGCCGCTGGACGCTGCTGGACAACTTGATCCCGATGCCTGGCGGCAGGTGCGCAAGGCGTGCACCGTGGTCCGTTTCAAACCCGGCGAAGAACGCCATGCGGACGGATTTCTGACCCACCGCGGCGCCAATTGGTACGTTCATTATGACGAAGTCGGGGAGGGTGACGACGAACCGCTCTACCGTCTTGGCGACCACAAGCTCGGGGTTGGCGAATATGTGACGGTCCACGAGGACGATGGTCGCCTTCTGACCTATCGGGTCGAAGAGCACATCCCGGTCAAGCTCGACCGCCACGCGCTGGACCCCTCCGGTCTGGGAAAGGCGGTGGCGAAATGAGTGCAACCCTGAGATCGAGCTTGATTGTGACGGCGGCGGCCATTGCCTTCGGTTGCACAGTCCCTCCCACGGTCGCCGAAATCCAGGAGAAGCTCCGCCAGGTGACCGCAAGCGTCATCTCGGGCGCTGGAGAGGCCAAGGACATCGTCATTTCGGATGTCCGCTCCTTCCCGACGCGACGCGCGTGGCGGGCGACAACCGGCGGAAAGCTTTATGCGTGCGACGCTGACGAGCAGCTCAACCTGCCGCAATGCCAGCCCGCCGAACCGACCACAGCCAAACCCTAACCGCGGTGTCGATTGATCTTCAGCGAGACGTTCTTCATCTACCTCGTCATTGGGACGATGGCGGGGTTCAGCATCGTCCTGGGAGGAGCGAGCCTCTATCAACGGCTTGGCGAGCGTCGAAAACGCTGAACCGCGACGCCTGCGAGGCCAATTCTGCAGCCGAATGGTTGACGCCCGCTGACTGCCAGTCCGCCAACTGAGGGTGCGCCTGCGTCCACAGGTTGTCGGGAGCAGATCTGAGCTGACCTCCGACCAGACGGCGGCGCTTGCGGACGCGTATTCCCAGGGGACATTGCTCAGGTGGACGGATTTGGGCTCCGGCGCACGGTTTTGGAAAATTTCCTCCTCTGACGCTCCTCAGTCTGGGCGCTTTCCTCTTGCGCCTGACGCTCAGGCGTTCAAGGCCTTATGTTTGAGGCGCGCTTGAGGCGCATCAAGCCAACGGCGACGTCCTTAGGCTTAGGTGGCGCTCGCTCTGCATGGGTCCCGCCGATAATGCTTGCGCCATTTTCCCTCGGGGCCCGCTGGTTGCGGCCATCGATCGTCGGCATGACCG
>JANMWT010000281.1:0-4264 GCA_031394145.1 Alphaproteobacteria bacterium
AGCGCGCCGACACCCCCGACCTCTAGGTCGAGCGGCTAGGTCGAGCGGTTAGACAATCGGAAAAGGCCGGAGCAGCAATGCTCCGGCCTTTTCTTTTTGGTAAAGTCAGCTTGCCCTGGTCTCGGCCTCTTGGCGGCGGGCGACGCGGCGGTTTGGTCGCCAGAGCTCGGCGCCCACAGCCATGCGCAGCCATGGATCGGCAGAGGATCGGCAGGCGCCAGCCCACAACCGGCGCGAGCCGTTGAAGGAAGATGCGCGCGGAGGCTGAAACGTCTCTAGCCGTCATCGGCTAACCCTGTGAGACGTAACCGCCTCCGCGCAGCCCGCAATCCGCCTCGCTTAGAGTTCGATCGTCTCGCCATGGTTGCGGTTCAGCGGGACCTCGGGCGTGTCGCGCGTGACCGGCGCCGGCGCGGGCGGACCGCTCTGGATACGGGCCGCAAGGCCGGCCTTCTCGTTGCTGGGCGGCCGCGAGTCCAGCGCTTCCTTCCAGTTCTTGCGCGCCACGTCCTGATCGCCCAGCCGCCAGGCGATGTCGCCCTTGTGCGAGAAGAGCTCCCAATGGTGGAAGGGCTTGTAGGCGTCCAGCGCAAGACCGATATAGCGATCGGCGGTGCGGAAATCGCCATACTGGTAATAGGCCCAGGCGAGGCTATCGAGCAGGTTGGGCTCTTGCGGCGAGAGGCGGCTCGCCTCCTTGAGCAGCTTGAAGCCCTCATCGAGTTCGGCCTGGCTGGCGTAGTCGTCGACCAGCGAATAGCCGAAATTGTTCATCAGCCCGACATTCCCCGGCGAGTCCGACAGCATCTTTCGCATAATCGCGAGGCCCTCGGGGCGTTGCGGCGACTTCACCAGCATCGAGGCCAGGAATTGTTGCGTCGCCTCATTGTCGGTGAGCACGCGGGCGGCGCGCGCCTGTTCGACGGCGCCCGTGACATCGCCTGCCTGGAACTTCGCCTGCCCCTTTTGCATCAGCGCGCCGACCTTCTCGTCCTTGCCGAGATTGGCCTTCAGCGCAGAATCGACGAGCTGGATGGCGCGGTCGGTCTTCCCGGCATTGGTGAAGGCGGCTGACGCCGCCACTTTCGCCTGCGGGCTGGAATCGAGCTGCAAGGAATGCTCGACCAGTCCGGTCATCGCATCGGCCGAACCGAGCTCGAGGGCCGCCAGGGCCGCCGCCGAATACAGACCGGCGGCATGCGACCGGTCGGGAGCGCCGATCTGCGCCAGCCGCAGCGCGGCGTCGAAATAGCCATGCTGGTAGAGGTTGTTGACCTCCTGCAGCCGGATGTCGCCATTGTTGGGATCGAGCAGCAAGGCGCTCTGGCGCAAGGATGAGATCAGGTAGTTGAACGGCGGCTCGGCCCCGCCGCCGACCATCATGCCCATGATCGACTGACGTTCCTCGACGAGATCCGCCTCGTCGGCGATAGCGAGCGACAAGGCCTGATCAAGCGTGCGCGCCGTGCGACGATCTTCCTTCTTTCTCGCCTTTTCGAGGCGATCCTTGACATAGCCATCGTCCTTGGCCGCTTTGCCGAGACGGACGAGAATGGCGATCGCCTCCTCGTCGCGATTGACCGAGCGCAGCAGCTCGGCATGGCGCAGGGCAAGCAGGCGCTGGCTGTTGAACGCCATCGCCTTGGCGAGGTAGCCGGGCGATCCAGCTTCCTCAGGATCAGGTGCAATGAAATCGGAAGGGGCCTCGGCGTAGATCTTGAGCGCGCCATCGATATCACCTGCCCCCTCCGCCAGCAGCGCCCGGTGGCCGACCAGCGTCGCGCCGGGCAGGATGCGGCGCAGGCCCGCCATCGTCGTCTTCGCCGTGTCGAGGCGTCCTGCGGCCGCCTGCACCCATGGGCGCAGATGGTCGGCGCTGAGGATCTCAGGCTGCGGGTTGTGCTTGGCCATGGCCTCGAGGACATCCTGCGCAATCGGGACCTGGTTGGCCGCCAGCGCATCGAGAATGACGAAACCCCAGGCCCCGGAATTCTTGCCGCTGGCGTAGTCGGACCGCACCCGGGTCATGAACGCCGCCATATCGGCGTTCTCCAGCATTTCATTGGGGCCAGGATAGGCCACTTTCGGCGCATAGGCCGGGCGGGTCTTTTCGGCGGGAGTTGAGATCAACACCTGGATCAGCGGCGGCGCATCGGCCTTGGCCGCGCCAGCTTCCTGAACCTGGACGAGCTTGTTTGCCTGCGGCGTCAGCCCGTCGCGCGGAACATTGCCGCAGGAATTGACCGGCTGGACCACGCCTGCGCTCTCGCCGATTGCCGGGCGGAAGACATAGATCGTCCGGCAGCCCTTCGAATCGCTGGCGCCGGCGAGGCTGACTACGCCTCCCCCGCCAGCCGCGCAGCCGGCCAGCACGCTAAGGGCTGCGCCCGCCAACAGGAGCTGGAGCTTCAGCTTCATGAGAATGCCTTCCATGGTTCGCGGTCCCATGAGTGAGGATCAAGGGAGACCGCAGACGTCCAACGTCCCGGCGCCAGTTTACCCGGTTGGCTACATGTTTGGATAGTTGGGCCCGCCGCCGCCTTCAGGCGTCGTCCAGTTGATATTCTGGTTCGGGTCCTTGATGTCGCAGGTTTTGCAGTGGACGCAGTTCTGCGCATTGATCTGGAACTTCTTTGCGCCATTGGGTTCGTCCACCCATTCGTAGACGCCAGCCGGACAGTACCGATTCGAGGGTCCGCCATAGACGCCGAGTTCGCTAGTCTTTTGAAGCTCAAGATCCTTCACCTTCAGGTGCGCGGGCTGGTCTTCCGAGTGATTGGTGAAGGAGAATGCGACGCTGGTAAGGCGATCGAAGGACAGAACCCCGTCCGGCTTCGGATAGGCGATTTTTCTGTGTTTGGCGGCCGGCTCCAGCGAGGCGGCGTCCGATTTGCCGTGTTTCAGCGTGCCGAACAGCGAGGCCCCGCCAAACAGGGTGGTGCACCAAAGGTCGAAGCCGGTGAGAGCCACGCCGAGGATGGTGCCAAAGCGCGACCACAGCGGTTTGGCGTTGCGGACGGCCTTGAGTTCTGTCGCCACCCAGCTCTTCGCGAAAGCTTCGGGATAGGCCTTGAGTTCGTCGCCCATGCGACCGGCCTGGACTGCTTCGAATGCGGCCTCGGCAGCGAGCATGCCGCTCTTCATTGCGTTGTGGCTGCCTTTGATCCGCGGCAGGTTCACGAAGCCGGCCGAGCAGCCGATCAGCGCCCCACCCGGGAAAACCAGTTTCGGGATCGACTGCCACCCACCCTCGGTGATGGCGCGTGAACCATAAGACACGCGCGTGCCGCCCTCGAGGTAACGCGAAACGTCAGGGTGGTGTTTGAAACGCTGAAACTCCTCGAACGGCGACAGCCACGGGTTCTTGTAATTGAGGTGCACCACCAGCCCGATGGCGACGTAGCGATCGCCAAAATGGTACATGAAGGTGCCGCCGCCGGTGTTGTTGGCGAGCGGCCAACCGAAGGTGTGCTGGACATAGCCTGGCTTGAACGTCTCTGGCTTCACCTGCCAGAGCTCCTTGATGCCGATCCCGAATTTCTGTGGCTGTTTGCCGGCGCTGAGCTTGAAATCATTGATCAGGCGCTTGGCCAGCGAGCCGCGCACGCCTTCGGCGATCAGCACATACTTCCCGTTCAGCTCCATCCCCGAGGTGTAGTTGGGACCGTGCTCGCCATTCTTTTCGATGCCCATGACGCCGGCGACGACGCCCTTGACCGACCCGTCCTCGCGATAGGTGAGGTCCGAACAGGCAAACCCGGGATAGATCTCGACGCCCAGGGCCTCCGCCTGTCTCGCCAGCCAGCGGCAGACATTTCCGAGGGAGGCAATGTACATCCCGTGATTGCGCAGCATCGGCGGCAGGAGGAAGTTCGGCAGCGGGATTGAGCCGGCCTCACCGAGCACCAGGAACGTATCTTCCGTGACCGGCGTCTCCAGCGGGCAGCCCTGGTCCTTCCAGTCTGGAAAGAGTTCGTTCATGGCGCGCGGATCGATGACGGCGCCGGACAGGATATGAGCGCCGACCTCCGATCCCTTCTCGAGCACAACGACCGAAATCTCCTTGTCGGTCTCGGCCGCCAGCTGTTTCAGCCGGATCGCCGCAGCCAAACCCGCCGGTCCGCCGCCGACGATGACCACGTCAAAATCCATGGACTCGCGTTCAACTGCGTCTGCCGCCATTATCCCGTCTCCTGGGCCGCCCTCGCGGGGCCGACACCCCGGGCGAATTCCGTTTGTTCCAAGTTACTTAGCCCACTCATCG
>JANMWT010000287.1:0-2016 GCA_031394145.1 Alphaproteobacteria bacterium
AACTGGATCGGCAGCCACGCCAAGGAGGTGAGCGCGCTGTTGTCGGGTCCAAAGAGTTCGTTCAAGACCGTCGCGGATGTGCGAGCGCGCGAGATGTTGACCGGCAGCGCGCCACCAGGTTCGGATTCCTATTCGTTCGCATTGATGCTGAATGCCCTGGTCGGAACCCGGCTGAAGGTCATCAGCGGCTATACCGGTATGGCGCAGGCGCTGATGGCGATCGATCGCGGCGAGGTCGACGCCAATCCTGGTGCTTCGATCGGCACGCTGATGGGACTGCGGCCGCAATGGTTGACGGAGCCCGGACACGTCAATTTCATCCTGCAGCTCGCCCTGGAGCCGCATCCGGTCTACCTGCGCGGCGTGCCACTGGCCGTCGATCATGCGCTTACCGACCTCGACGCCCAGGCGCTCCGCCTGTCGTTGGCGCGGTTGAGCATCGCCTATGCGTTCACGGCGCCGCCCGACGTCCCGGCCGACCGGGTTGCTGGCCTGCGTGCCGCTTTCGACTTTGCCGTTCGAGATCCGGAATTCCTGGCCGATGCGGCCCGCGCCAATGTCGATGTCAGCCACGTCACGGGCGCCGGGGTGCTCGACATCATCAAGCAGGCCTATGCCAGCCCGATACTGGTGATCGAGCGGGCGAAGGCGGCAGCAGCCACGCCATGACACAGCCCCACAGGATCGCTCAACCCGAGGTATTTTGCATGGTCCGCACCGTTTTGATAGGCCTGTTGGCGGCATTCGCCTGGTCGGCGACCGCGCTCGCCCAAGACCCGGGCAGCTTCTATGCCGGTAAGACGATCACGTTCGTGGTCGGCTACACGACGGGCGCGAGCTATGATTCGCAGGCGCGCATCCTCACCCGCAGCTATGGCAAGCACATCCCCGGCAAGCCGCTCGTCGTGGTCCAGAACATGCCGGGCGCGGGCAGTCTCACGTCGGCCAACTATCTCTACAATGTCGCACCCAAGGACGGCACCGTGATCGGTCTGTTCGCGCGCGGCATGTTCCTGGAGGCGCTGTTCGAGGGGCCCGGCGTGCGCTTCGATCCGCTGAAATTCAACTGGATCGGCAGCCACGCCAAGGAGGTCAGCGTCGTCCTGTCGGGCGCCAGCACGCCGTTCAAGACCGTCGCCGATATCCAGGCCAACGAAATGGTGGTGGGCGCGACGGGACCCGGCGCCGACACCTACTCGTTCCCGCTGGTGCTCAACGCCGCGGTCGGCACCCGCCTCAAGATCGTCAGCGGCTATCCCGGCAATGCGGAGGCGCTGCTGGCCGTGGAGCGCGGCGAGGTACATGGCAACTCCGGCGCCTCGATCGGCTCGATGGCGGCGCTGAAACCGGCCTGGCTGCGGGAGAAGGGGCAAGTCAACATGATCGCCCAGCTCGCGCTCGAGCGCCACCCCAAGGAGTTGCAGGGCGTACCACTGGTCATGGATTATGCCCGCACCGACCTCGACCGCGCCACGCTCGCCCTGGCGTTCTCGCGCCAGCAGATCGCCTACGCGTTCACCGCGCCGCCCGATACGCCCGCCGATCGGGTCCAGGCGCTGCGCGACGCGTTCATGGCGACGACGCGCGACCCCGAGTTCATCGCCGACGCCCAGCGGCTTTATACCGACATCGAGCCGCTGACCGGACCGCAGGTGCTGGACGTGATCAAACAGGCCTACGCCAGCCCGAAGGATGCGATCGCCCGCACCAAGGCCGCCGTCATGCCGGCGGGCAAATAGATTCTCGCGGCCTAATCCTAGGCGTGACACAGTAGGACTAACTCTGACCCGCTTATCGTTTGAGAGCTTGTCAATCCCCCCTGGGCGCTCTACAAGACCGGCATCTCACACGCGGACACTGCGTCGGACGGATCAAAATCTCCGTCTTTCGCTCCGGTGGACCTCTCGGTTGGCAAGCCAAGTCTTGCTAGGCGGAGGTCTTCTCTCGTCCGCGGCGGTCAACCGGAAAAAAGGAACGTCACGGCATGTTGCCTCAATTCAACATGCGTCAGCTGCT
>JANMWT010000290.1:0-9144 GCA_031394145.1 Alphaproteobacteria bacterium
CATCGGGTCGCGACTTTGCTCCACGCTTCCTTCAGACCTCGCCTCACGACGACGCCCTTGCGCTTCACTAACCCTTCGCCGTCATCAGGCTGGGTAAAGGACTTTCACCGCCAAGCTGTCGATCATGCTCGGCACACAAAGCAGAAAGGGCGGCCGAGGCCGCCCATTCCGTCACCCAACGCCTTTGCGGAGCGCGTATCTCGGGATCAAGGGCCGTGCAGGAGGGAATGAGACATCCCCCGCCCGTCGATCGGTCAGAGGTCCAGGTCGTCTCCGTACATGTCTCCCATCAGCGGGGCGTCGCCCGAGCTGAAAAGCTTATAGACGTAGGCCAGCAAACCGCCGGCGATGACCGTCCATTGCAGCGCAGGAGATTGCGCTGCGCCCACCATCATATCCCACATTGTCGCTGTGCTCCCGCGGCTTGGAGTGACCATACGCTGACGGTTTTAAGAAAGACTGACGCAAAGATTTCGCAGAGGTAATTTACGCAAATATATTCAAGCGCGTCGGCCTTCGGGCCGGAGGCCGGTAACACTTTAGAATTCGTGTCTGGCGCCCTCTGCAGATCGAGAAACGCCGATCCCGAGACCCGGTTCCTGTGAATTTCGTAAACCTTCGCTATTCTGTGACGAGCAGGCAGGCGATGGCAGGCAGGCGATGGCAGGCTCAGTTAAAGCCGACGGGAGACGAGCCAGGTGACGGACGGAGGCGATAAACCCCGATTTCAGTCTCGATCGCAGGCTGGTTCAGCGCCTGGCGGCGTGGGTTCGCCGCGCGCCTGGCAGCGCATGCTCTCCGGGCGCCGGCTTGACCTTCTCGACCCCTCCCCGCTCGACATCGAGATCGAGGACATCGCCCACGGCCTGGCCAGGGTGGCGCGCTGGAACGGACAGACGCGCGGTCCGCATGCGTATTCCGTGGCGCAGCATTCCGTCCTGGTCGAGCACTTGGTTTCGGAGCACTGGCCTGAGGCGAGTACGGCGGATCGCTTGGGCGCGCTGCTGCACGATGCGCCAGAGTATGTGATCGGCGACATGATCTCGCCGTTCAAGACGGCGCTGGGTGTCGACTATCGCCAGTTCGAAGATCGCCTCGCGACCGCCATCCGGCTGCGCTTTGGCCTGTCTCCCGCCATGTCGAATGAAGCTCATGGCTGGGTCAAGCGCGCCGACCAGGCCTCGGCTTTCTTCGAAGCCACGCGCCTCGCCGGCTTCGATGTTGATGAGGCGCTGCGTTTCTTTGGCGCGCCGCCGCCCGGGGCCGAGCCCGACATGACGCCGCTATCGCCGACCGAAGCGCAGGCCTTGTTTCTGACGCGGTTTGCGTCCCTGATGAGGGAGCTGGATTGGCAACGGGTGAAGGGCGCGGAAGGCTGATGGCGATCTGGATCTCATCGCTCGCCCTAGCGCCGAAGCTGGCCGTCAGACACAATCCAGCGCGGATCATTAGCCTGCTCAGCCCTTATGATGCCTTCCCGACCTTCCCTGGCTATGGCGCCGACCGGCATCTCAAGGTGCCGATCCACGATATTGCCGAAGATATCGGCGATTGGCGCGCCCCTGACCTCTCGGATGCAGAAGGCTTGATCCGCTTCGCGCAAGGTTGGGACCGATCGCAACCCATGTTGATCCATTGCTGGGCCGGCATCAGCCGCTCGACCGCAAGCGCCTTCATCACCGCCTGCTTGCACAACCCGAGAACCGACGAGGGCGAGATCGCTTCAGCCCTGCGGGCCGCCTCGCCGACCGCCTCGCCGAATGTCCGGCTGGTCGCCCACGCCGATGCCGTGCTGGGCCGCAGCGGCCGGATGTCAAACGCCATCGCCGCCATCGGCCGCGGCGAGATCGCCGAGGAGGCTCGACCGTTCTCCATTCCATCTGATTTCGGGGCGCGGTGATCGCATGACCGCCCCGATCGCCGTTGGCCTAAGCGCCGTCATCGTCGCGGCCGACGAGGAGGCGCCTTATGCCCTCGCTACCCGGCACGGGGCGGGCGAAAGCGGTCTGCCGCATGGCGCGTTCGATCCGGAAGGCCATCGCACCTTCGAACTCGGCCTGCGCGACTGGGTCCGCGCCCAGACCGGCTTCGAACTTGGGTATGTCGAGCAGCTCTATACCTTTGGCGATCGTGGACGCGAGCTGCCGCAAGCGCAGCTTGGCGATGCGCCCGGCGATGCGCGACTGATCTCGGTGGGCTATCTTGGTCTGACCCCGGAACGGACTGACATCTCGGCGTTCAACGCGGTCTGGCGCGACTGGTATCGTTTCTTTCCGTGGGAAGACCACCGAAGAGGCCGCCCGGACCTGATCGACGCTTTGATCGCCCCTGCCCTGACGCGCTGGGCCGAAGGCGGTGGCAAAGCCTCACCTGCACGCCTGGAGCGGGTGCGGCTCGCCTTCGGGCTCGAGGGCCGGCCGTGGATCGAAGAGCGGACGCTGGAACGCTATGAGCTTCTGTTCGAAGCAGGCCTCGCGCCGGAAGCCGCGCGCGATCGGGGCAAGCCGGCGCCGAAGCACTCAGCCGCCCTGGGCGAACCGATGATCTCCGATCACCGCCGCATTCTCGCGACGGCGATTGGCCGGCTGCGCGGCAAGATCCGCTACCGGCCGGTGGTGTTCGACCTGATGCCCGACAAGTTCACGCTCTCGAACCTGCAGAAGGTGGTCGAAAGCCTGCTCGGCCAACCGCTGCACAAGCAGAATTTTCGACGGGCCCTGGACAAGTCGGGCCTGGTCGAGGGCGTCGGCGCCTTTGCGACGGCGACCGGGGGCCGGCCTGCCGAACTCTTCCGCTTTCGCCGCGATGGCCGCCGCGCCAGCGAGGCGGTGGGCGTCCAGACGCCGTTACTGCGGTCGACCTAGCCCGGCCCCCGGCCTGCACCCGCAAACTCTGGATCCGCCTCCAAGCCAGGATCGGCCAAGCCTGGAACCGCAAAGCCTGGAACCGCAAAGCCTGGAACCGCAAAGCCTGGAACCGCAAAGCCTGGAACCGCAAAGCCTGGCAAGCTGGCGGCAGAAGGCCTCGCCTCTCCTCGCGGCAATCGGCGCCTTCGAAGACCGGCAATTCCTGCCTCTCGACGCGGAGACAATTTTGTGAGACGATGCTTTTGCTCAAGTTGAGCTTAAGTGCTGTCTAAGGGGAGCTTCGCCCTCAGATTTCGGCGGTTCGCAGAAGGCCTTTCCCTTGAAAGGCATTTTTTCGGACCTAGTTTATACTCAGATTGAGCATAACGATGGGCACAAGATCCATCGATCAGATTTCGACCTGACTGGAGGCCCCCATGGCCCGCATCATCGACTTTGGCCCGATCCCCGCCATACCCGGCGCCAACCGCCGGAAATCGGCCGCCGAGGCGCGTGGCCTCGCCTACACCGCCGAGGTGAAGGCGGCGACCGATCACCTTTATGCACGGGTGAAGGATTTCGTCACGCCGATGGAATGGCCATCGATTGCGCCGCTGGTGCATGGCGTCAACCAGCTCAAGAAACTGCGCAATGCCGTGGTGCTGGCGCACAACTACATGACGCCGGACGTTTACAGCCTGGTCGGCGACTTCCAGGGCGACAGTCTGCAGCTGGCCCGCGAAGCGGCTTCGACCGACGCGAAAGTGATTGTCCAGGCCGGTGTGCATTTCATGGCCGAAACCTCGAAAATCCTGTCTCCTGACAAGACCGTGCTGATCCCGGACCTGCGCGCCGGATGCTCGCTCGCGGCGTCGATCACGGGCGCCGATGTCCGGTTGATCAAGCAGACATACCCCGGCCTGCCGGTCGTCACCTATGTCAACACCACGGCCGAGGTAAAGGCCGAGTGCGACATCACCTGCACCTCCTCAAACGCCGTCCAGGTGGTGGAGGCGGTCGCCGCCAAATGGGGCGTGGAGCGCGTGATCCTGCTGCCGGACGAGTTCCTCGCCCGCAACGTCGCGGCCAACACGCATGTGCGAATCATCACCTGGCACGGCCGCTGTGAGGTGCACGAGAAGTTCTCAGCCGAGGACGTGAGGCAGATCCGCGACGCCCATCCCGGCGTCATTGTGCTGGCGCACCCAGAATGTCCTTCAGATGTCCTTGAAGAAGCCGACTTTGCCGGCTCTACCTCTGCATTGTCGCACTATGTGAAGGAGAACCACCCCCATAAGGTGGTTCTGCTCACCGAGTGCTCGATGAGCGACAATGTCGCCGCGGAAAACCCCGGCGTGGAGTTCGTGAAGCCATGCAATCTCTGCCCCCACATGAAGCGCATCTCGCTGGAAAACATCTACGACGCGCTCAAGGACATGAAGTACGAGGTCACCGTGCCGGAGGACATTCGTCTCCGCGCCAAGGCCGCGATCGACGCGATGCTGGCCCTGCCCAAGCAGAAGACCCCGCCGGGCTTCAAGGTCGGCGTTCACGCCGCGCCGATCGAAGTGATGTGATGAAGCGAACCTTCCGCATGGCGCTGGCGGCGGCAGGGATTGCAGGCGTCATGGCCGCGATCCCGGCCTATGCCGACGACCTCAAGGGCCAGTGGCTGTTCGATACCTCGAAGTTCGACGGCGATTGCATGATCAAGGGCGTGATGACCTTCACGCCAACGCCGACGCCGAACAGCTATACCTGTCTGTTCATCTCCGAACAGATCTGCGGTCCTCTGAAGGGCGACCTCTACATCAAGGTGAAGCAGTCGTGCACCGCGACCAAGATTGGCAGCCAGGTGGCGGTCAAGAGCGCCGTCGCCCAGATCATCGAATTCCGGCCTCAGGGATTTGTGCCGGGCTACTGGGCCGACAATTTCATCGTCACCATGTCCAAGAGCCGCACCGAGATGATTGGCGGCCATTACGACGAGCAGCGCCAGCTCAAGGCCCATTTCTGGCGCGACGTCGACCTGATCTCCTGAGGGCGTGGGAAGCGGCATGACGCATCGGATCATCCGGTCTGCCGCTCTTGGTCTTGCGGTCACCTGTCTTACCGCGGCAGCCAGCGCCGAGACCCTGAGCGGGCGCTGGCTCTTCCGGACCGACGCCCTTCCCAGCAATGGCTGTTTCATCTCGGGCGACATCAGCTTCCGCAAGACGGCAAAGCCCGACGCGTTCGGCTGCGAATTTGTTTCGCAAGAAGATTGCGTCACGCTCGCAGGGGTAAAGACGTTCCAGCGCGTCAAGCAATCGTGCACCGCGCACCTGAGCGGCCGGAGCCTCGCCATCACCAGCAAGGTCGAGCAGCTGGTCGATGCCGGGCCCGCAAGCCTGCGCGATCGTCTGATGCGGCTCGACAGCTACGCGCCGGATGATTTCTCCGTCGAGCTCAACGCCAAGGGCGAGTTCGTCGGGCTGTTCCATTCGCTCCAGAAATCCGGCGTCCGCTTCTGGCGCGCCATGGACCTGATTTCATGAGCCTCGCTCAAGGACTTCTTGTGCTGGCGTTGCTCATCGCCGCGCCGGCCGCGCTCGGGCAAAGCCCTGCCCCGCCGAGCGGAAAATCGTCGCCGCAGGCATCTCCTGACCACACGCCGGTCGGACGCTGGAAGTTCGAGACCGGCATGATCAACGCCAACTGCAAGCTCTCGGGGGAGATGGATGTCGCAAAGGCGGACAAGACCGGCCTTTTCTCCTGCCGCTTCGTGGCGGTCCAGTCCTGTACCGGCAATCCGCCGCTGGAGTTCCAGGTCAAGCAAAGTTGCATCGCCACCCAGACCGGCAAACAAGTCACCATCACCAGCAAGATCGACAAGATCATCAGCGTCAAGCCAGCCGCGATGTGGCCGACCGTGACGAGCGGCTACGCCGCCGACAATTTCGAGGTGACGCTCAATGCCCTCGGCTCGGACATGCGCGGCATGTTCCATTCGCTCAACCAGGCAACCGTGAGGTTCTGGCGGCCGAACAGCGATCTGGTGTCGTGAGATTGTGAGCGGGGAACGCGACATCCTGATTGTCGGCGGCGGCCTGGCTGGCCTCTTCCTCGCGCTGAAACTCGCGCCGCGACACTGCACGGTCATCGCCCTGGCGCCGCTTGGCCAGGCGGCAGCCTCCGCCTGGGCGCAGGGCGGCATGGCGGCGGCGCTTTCGCCTGCCGATGATCCAGCGCTTCATGCCGCAGACACCGTCACCGCTGGCGCCGGCATCGTCGATCCCGTCGTGGCGCGATTGATCGCTGAAAGCGGCCCGGCGCGGATTCGCGATCTGCTTGCCATGGGCGTCCCGTTCGACCGTACGGCGGATGGCGAGCTCGCGCTGTCGCTGGAAGCCGCCCATTCGCGCGCCCGCGTCGCACGGGTTGCCGGCGATCTTGCCGGCAAGGCCATCATGGAAGCGTTGACCTACGCCGTCGCCGCCTCCTCGCACATCGAGGTGATCGAGGGCGTCAAGGCGCTGGCGCTGCTCCAGGACGCATCGGCGCGCGTCGCCGGGGTGTTGGCCGAAAGGCCGAACGGCGAACGCGTCCGGTTGCTGGCGCGCGAGACCGTGCTCTGCGCCGGGGGATCTGGCGGACTTTACGCTATCACCACCAACCCCAAATCCTCGCAGGGCGACGCGATCGCCATCGCCTATCGCGCTGGCGCGCTGATCGCCGATCCAGAATTCGTGCAGTTCCATCCCACCGCCATCGACATTGGCCGCGACCCCGCGCCCCTCGCCACCGAGGCGCTGCGCGGGGAAGGCGCTACGCTGATCGACAAGACTGGCCGCGCCTTCATGGCGGACTATCATCCCGATCGCGAGCTTGCGCCGCGCGATGAGGTCGCCCGCGCCATCCACGCCGAGCGCGCCGCCGGACGGGGTGCCTTGCTCGATTGCCGAAAAGCGGTCGGCGCGCATTTCCCCGAACATTTCCCGACGGTGTTCGAAGCCTGCATGCAGGCTGGCATCGACCCGCGCATCGCGCCGATCCCGGTTGCGCCGGCGATGCACTACCACATGGGCGGCGTCGCCTCGGATCTATGGGGACGGACGACGCTGGAAGGCCTCTCGGTCTGCGGCGAGAGCGCATCCACCGGTGCGCACGGCGCCAATCGCCTCGCCTCGAATTCATTGCTTGAGGCCGTGGTGTTCGCCGAGCGCATCGCACGGCGATTGAAGGACGCACACCTTGCTGATACCGGCGCTGCGACCGCCGAAGCGCCCCCGGCGCTGGCGGACAAGGATCTTGGCGACCTGCGCAGGCGCATGCATGAGCAGGTCGGGGTGATCCGCGAGGCGGGCGGGCTTGGCGCAACCCAGGCCTGGATCGCCTCCGCCGGCCGGCGGCTGGGCTGGGCGCGCGCGCTGACGACGGCGTCGCTGATCGTTGCAGCTGCGCTGGCGCGGCGCGAGAGCCGGGGCGGGCATTATCGCAGTGACTTCCCGCAAACCGATCGTCCTCAGCGCAGTTTCATGCGCCTTGGCGCCGACGGCGAGCCGCTGATCAGCCACGCCGGTCTGGAGAGGCCATGACACACCTCGATCTTCCTATTCCGCCGTTGCCGGCGATCGTCATCGAGCCGCTGGTGCGGCTGGCGCTAGCCGAGGATTTCGGACGGGCGGGCGACATCACCACGGACGCGGTGATACCAGCTGACGCCCGCATGGTCGCGACCATGACCGCGCGCGAGGGCGGCGTCGCGGCCGGATATGACGCGGCCCGTCTGGCGCTGAAGCTCGTCGACGATGCAACCCAGTGGACAACCCTGGTCGAGGAAGGCGCTCCCTTCGCCGCGGGCCGACAGCTGGTGCGGCTGACCGGCGCGGCGCGCTCGATTTTGATGGCCGAACGGGTGATGCTCAACTTCATCGGGCCACTCTCGGGCGTGGCGACGCTGACGGCTCGCTACGTCGAGGCGGTGAAAGAGACGCCGGCGCGCATCGTCTGTACGCGCAAGACGACCCCGGGCTTCCGGGCGCTGGAGAAGCGGGCGGTGCGGCTCGGCGGCGGCGTCAACCATCGGCTCGGTCTCGACGACGCCATGTTGATCAAGGACAACCACATCGCGGCAGCCGGCGGCGTCGCCAACGCGATGCGGCGCGCACGAGCGGCGGTCGGGCACCTGCGCGCGATTGAGATTGAAGTCGACACGCTCGACCAACTCACCGAGGCGCTGGCTTATCGCCCGGACGCGGTGCTGCTCGACAACATGACCCTGGAGATGCTGCGCCAGGCGGTCGAGCGGGTGGCCGGACAGTGCAAGACGGAGGCGTCCGGCGGCGTGCGGCTCGAGACGGTGAAGGCGATTGCGGAGACCGGCGTCGACTTCATCTCGGTTGGCGCGCTGACGCACTCAGCGGTCAATCTCGATGTCGGGCTGGATTATGGTTCGGCTGCCTGAGAGAGGGCCTGAGCTTGCGCCTGAGGGAGTGAGGGGCTGACCCTCGATCAACCCGGCGCAGCGCTAGAAGGCCCGGGTTTCGGCCGAGGCGAGCACCAGATGGGCTGATGGCTCGATGGAAACCGCGAGCGAGGTCGCAATCACGCTCGGAGGCGCGGCTGCGGTTTCGATCCGCGGCGTCTCGATCCTGGCTTGGATGGCGGGCGGAGCAGCAGCAGGGATCGGAGCGGTGATGACAACCGGCGCCGCAGGCAGGGCCTGGGCTGGCGCGATCGCCTGCGCATCGGCCGCGGCGATGGCAAGCGAGCGGCTCGCCAGGGCGTCGGCATCGACCGGCTGGCCATCGAGGGTCTGGAGACCCAGAGCGAGGCGGGCGTGAGCCCATTCAGCCGTCGTCTTCGGGAAGCGATAGAAGATGTGCTGGCCGACTTCGGCGGTCTTGACCATGCCGGGCGACCAGTACGGGTTCACGTAACCGGTGTGATAGTGGGTCGCGTGGTCGGTGACCGGCTTGTTGAGCCCGAGCGCCACATGAAGCGCCACGTCGCGCGCGCGGTCCCAGGCCGGCCCGGCGGGCGCGATGTGCAGCGAGCCGTCGCAGGTGAAGGTGAACTGGCAGCCGACCTCGCGGGTCTGACCCTGATAGACAACGCCGCAGACGGTCTTCGGGAAGCGGGTGTCATAGACCCGGTTCATCACCACCTCGGCGACCGCCATCTGGCCGCGCGCCGATTCCGACCGGGCCTCATAATAAACCGCCTTGGCGAGGCAATCGAGTTCGAGCTTTTCGCGCTCGGCAAGATCGAGGCGGTGCGTGTTGATCGAGGTAAAGCGGGCCACGGCCGCAGCGTC
>JANMWT010000291.1:0-4635 GCA_031394145.1 Alphaproteobacteria bacterium
CCAGAAGCGCAGGCCCGGATGCGTGGTGCGCACCCAGACGACGCCGGTCTTGCCGTTCGAGTTCTCCTTGACGCCGATCACTTCAGAGACTGCGCGCAGCGTATCGCCCGGGTAGACGGCCTTGAGGAAGCGTCCGTCGGCATAGCCGAGGTTGGCGACCGCGTTCAGTGAAATATCCGGCACGGTCTTTCCGAACACGACGTGGAAAGCCAGCAATGGATCAATCGGAGCGCCCTCCAGACCGCAGTCCTGCGCAAACGTGTCGGCGGAATAAAGCGCATAGCGCGAGCCGGTGAGGCCGACATAAAGCGTCGCGTCCGCCTCGGTGACGGTGCGCGGCGTTGCATGGATCAGCTCGTCGCCGACCGCGAAGTCCTCAAAGAAATTGCCGGGATCGGATTTGAGGGTCATGGGTGGTCCAATTCGTCTTTGGAAGGTCGCGCCGCGCGCCCGTCGTCCAGCTTTCCTTTATAGTGCGTAAGACGTCCCGCCAACGGCGCCGAGATCGGAACGTTGAACTCGAGCACGCCATTTTCGCCGGCGCGTTCGGTCGCGACCGAGCGCGGCGGGAGAAACTATGGACACCCATCCCGCCGACCAGGAGGATAAGGGCCACGTCAGCCGTTGGCCGCCTCTCTCGTTTTGATGGCCTCGTCCACCGCCACCAGGCGCTTTGCCTGCACCAGGTGCAACAGTTCGGTCATCCTGCCGTTCACCTTGAGCACGCCCTTGCCGGCGTTGGCCGGGTCGGCGAACGCAGCGATGACATCGCGAGCCTGTTTCACCGCATCGGCTGGAGGAGCGAAGATAGCGTTGCACGGTTCGACCTGGGAGGGATGGATCAAGGTCTTGCCGTCGAAGCCGAAGGCTTTTGCCTGCCTGGCTTCGGCGGCGAAGCCCTCGGTATTGGCGATGTCGTTGTAGACGCCGTCGAAGACCAGCAGATCATAGGCGCGGGCCGCCGCGACGGCGAGTGTGTAGGTCGTCATCAGGTTGGCGCGGTCGGGCATCGGATCGGCGCGAAAATCCTTCAGGAGGTCGTTGGAGCCCATGACGAAGCCGGCGAGCGGCGAGCCCACCGCCTGGGCGGCGATCTCGTGGAGATTGAGGATCGCCAGCGGGGTTTCGATCATCACCCAGAGCCTGAGATCGGGATGCGCGTGGGCGCCGAGCATCAGCGCCTCCAGCTTGCGGATGTCGGCCGCATGGGTGACCTTGGGCGCCAGAATGGCGTGCGGGCGGGCGGCGACCGCCGCTTCCAGGTCGGCAACCCCCCATTCGGTATCCATGCCATTGATGCGGATCACCAGTTCGCGCGGGCCGTAGCCGCCCGCTTTGACCATCGCGCACACCCGTTCGCGCGCCTCGATCTTGGCTTCGGGCGCGACCGCATCCTCAAGGTCGAGGATCAGGCTGTCGGCCGGCAGGGTCTTCGCTTTCTCCAGCGCCCGCTCATTGGCGCCAGGCATATAAAGCACCGAACGGCGCGGACGAATGGCGGACGCGGTCGACGCGGACATGATTACCCTCGATCTTGGATGAGGCAGACATGACGGAGCGCGCCGGCAATATCAAGATGAACCGGGCGTGCACGGTGATGAATCTGGTCGCTCGGCGCGCTCGCAGGATCGCTTATCAGCGGAATGTCGCCGCCTAGGGTGGGGTCGCGGGGTGTTTTCGTCCTTGCGCGCGCCTATCTCAGCGCAGGCATTGGAGGGCCGTCCAGGTGATGATCGACCACACCTCGCTCGGCGTGAAGGATTTCGAGCGCGCCGTCGCATTTTACAGCGCCTGCCTTGGCCCGCTCGGATATTCGCTCCAGCGCATGACCGCGGCGGAGGCGGCTTTCGGCGTTGAAGCGGACTGGGGCTTCTTTCTATATCCTGTCGCTGCGACCGCCTCGAGCGTCGGCGAGCGCAATCATGTCGCCTTTCGCGCACAGAATCGCGATGCCGTCGTGGCGTTCCACCGCACCGCCATCGCCAATGGCGCGACCTCGATCCGTCCGCCAGACGGGCGTCCGGACATCAGCCCGGATTATTTTGGCGCGGTGCTGGTCGATCCCGAGGGCCACATCCTGGAGGCGGTGGTCTGGTCGAAGGCTGCGGGCTGATCAGCCCTTTGGCTTTCGCGGTTCGCCGGGTTTGACCTTGCCATCCTCAGTTCCAAACACGCCCTTGCCAGGAACGAAGTTGATCTCGAGCCGCACGCCGTCTGGGTCCTCGAACAGGATCGAGTAATAGCCCGGCGCCCATTCATCGACCTGTGGGGCGCGGATGATCGGAACGCCCAGCGTCAGGATGAAGGCGTGCGCCGTGTCGACATCTTCTCGCGACCGGGCGCGGAAGCAGACATGATGCAGGCCAACCCGGCGCTGCTCGAAGCGCTCGCCTTCATGGCTCGGAGCGGGCGGGCTCACCAGCACGCCGGTCCGGCCGCCGACACAGTAATAGCCGCTGGGCGTGTCCATCACTTCTCTGAGGCCGAGAAAGGGCAGCAGCTTGCCGTAGAACTCGCGCGCCGGCGCATAACGCCCGGCGGTAATCTGGATGTGGGCGATGCCGTTGATCTCGATTCCAGCGTCTGACATGGCGTCCTCCCTCGCAGGCTCGGTCCTGGGACTTGACCTCATGTGCGGTTGACCTGCAACGCCGGTCCGGCGATTGCTTCGACCATGAGCATATCTTCCGGGTTTGTCGCAGCAGGTTTCGAACCGGTGCGCGAAGCCTTCGAACGCAATTTCGAGGATGACCTCGAGCTCGGCGCCAGCTTTGCCGCGTTTCTCGGCGATGACGTCGTGGTTGATCTGGTTGGCGGTTGGACCGACCGCAAACGCGAGACCGCGTGGGCGCCGCGCACCCTGTGTCCGGTCTTCTCCACCACCAAGCCGATCGCCGCGTTGGTGATCGCACTTCTCGCCGAGCGCGGGCAGGTCGACTACGACGCCCCCCTTTCGATCTATTGGCCGGAATTTGGCGCCGAGGGGAAGGGCGAGGTCACGGTTGCCGAGGCGCTGTCGCACCAGGCCGGTGTGCCCGGATTTCCCGACCCGATCGATCCTGATCTCTGGCTTGATCCTCCGGCGCTGTCGGCGGCGCTGGCGAAGTTGAAGCCGATGTGGAAGCCAGGCGAGGGCTCAGGGTATCATCCGCTCACCTGGGGCTATCTTGCAGGCGAGCTGGCGCGTCGCGTCGATGGTCGCACGCTTGGCGCGATCCTGCGTGAGGATGTCTGCCGGCCGCTCGGCATCGACTTCTGGATCGGGACGCCCGCGAGCGAACATGACCGCTGCGCCCAGATGATAAAACCAAAGGAGCCGACCCGGTTCGGGCCGCCGAGCCCAGCGCTGCGGGCAGCCTTCCAGACACCCTGGGCGGCCCCCAATCGCGGCGGCGCAGCCTGGCGCGAAGCGGAGATTCCCTCGGCCAATGGTCATGGCGGCGCGCTGGCGGTCGCGCGGTTGTTCTCAGCCTATGCGCTTGGAGGCAGGATCGGCTCGACGCAATTGCTGTCGGCCGGGACATGGCGCCAGCTGACCAGGGAGCGGGTGTCTGGCCCTGATCGCATCCTGCCGGGTCAAGTTGCATTCGCCGCCGGCGTGATGCGCAACCTGCCGCTGATCTATGGTCCCAACCCGGAGACGCTGGGCCATTCCGGCTGGGGCGGTTCGGGCGCCCTAGGCGATCCTGGCAAGGGGCTGTCGGCCGCCTATGTGATGAACCGCCAAGGCTCGCACCTGCTCGAGGACGCGCGCCGGAGCCGCATCATCGATGCGCTCTATGGGTGTCTCTAGAAGCTGACGTCTAAGGCCGGATCGCCGCCAGCTTGGCGAGAATGGCTTCGCCGGCCGGTCCGCCTTCGCCGCGCACGTCTTTGGCGTGGAGCGCGACCAGGGTGGACAGATAAGCCTTGCAGACCTGCACCATCTTGTCCTCGAGGGGATCGGCGGCGCGGCGCAGCGTGTCCATCAACCCACGCGCCACCTTGCCGACGAGGTGATAGTCGAACACCCCGGCCAGTCCGGCGACATCATGGATCGGCGCATAGACGAGATCGCGCGACAGGGCCCCAGGCGCGGTCTCATTGACTGCCTTTTGGATGCGCGCAAGTTCGCCCTCGGCCTGTTTCCACCAGTCGGCGCGGGCCTGTTCCCATTCGGGAGAAACGGGCTGTTCGGCGGTTGCGTTCATTGCGTCCAAGCCCCCAATCGTCGTCGCTTCGCCGTCCTGGCGGCGCGGACCGGTTTAGATCACGCGCAGGGTTTCCCGCACGTAAAACCGGCCGGTCAAATTCCAACCCAACTCCACAAATCCCCTGAGTCGAGGTCGTAACAGGATGAACCAGAAATCTTAACAAACCGGGAACCCGGCTATGCGGCCGGTTTCTTCTCGCCGGATGGGTTGGCGCCGAACTTGCGAGACAGATCTCGAATTCGCCGCGTGCGACTTCTCCAAGCATGGTTCCTAACCCCGTCTCGTCAGAGGCGGGGTTTTTCTTTGTGTGCCGAGCATGATCGACAGCTTGGCGGTGAAAGTCCTTTACCCAGCCTGATGACGGCGAAGGGTTAGTGAAGCGCAAGGGCGTCGTCGTGAGGCGAGGTCTGAAGGAAGCGTGGAGCAAAGTCGCGACCCGATG
>JANMWT010000321.1:0-11361 GCA_031394145.1 Alphaproteobacteria bacterium
CGCCCTCGGCGCCGCTGGCGGACCCCTCGCGCAACTCTGCCCTGTCTTGGCGCGACCTCCTCACCGGTATCGAGGAAGTCGACCCCGACCAGCGCGAAGAGACCGTCTCCACCGTCATCGACCACCTCAATCGCGCGGGCGTCAAACTGACCCACATTGTCCGCGCTTCCGACCTGCGCCGCATTGCAACCGCATCCCATCAAGGCGAGCGCCAACGCCGTCGCGCCATCCGCGACGTCGCCCCCGCCGAGATTCAACGCGTCTCCCGCCTGCTCGATGCCGACAGCGACTTACAACAGGCCGCACGCACTTTCGTTGCGGTCGAAGAGCCCGACGCTCTGCGTGTCCTCGCCACGGCTGAACGGGCTCGCGAAGACGCCGCCCCGCGGCTGTCCGCCTATCTGCTGCTCGACGCCGCACTGGGAACGATGATCTAGCCCGCAGACGCTGGACCCTGGATCGCGGCCTCGTGAGGGTGACTGCGAGACGCTGGTCGTGGGATCGCTGCGGCAAACAACTGCCCCCCACTTCGCCGCTAGGGGTCAGGCCGAGAGGTCAGGCCGAGACGTCAGGCCGAGACGTCAGGCCCTAGTCTAGAGGTCAGGCATCAAGGCCAGCGCCAGAGGCTCACTTCGCGCCGTCGTCGCTGCGGGATTTCGGTTCGGCCTTCTCGATCACAAAGCCCGCAACCTGGTCAGCGACGGTTTGAGCGGCGATCGCCAGCGCGGCGGCGCGGTCGCGCGGCTTGCGGGAGGCTGGAACGCCGGAGTTTGAGAAGCGCCCCTGGGCGACAATCCGACGGGTGCGCGCATCGACCAGGCTGGCCTCGACCTCGACCTTGACCGGGGCGACGTCGTAACCGGTCGACAAGTCGATCACTCGCCAGCGCAGATCATAGTCGACGAGGGCGCCGAGCTGGCCGGGGGCAACCTGGCCCGAACCGCCGGCTTTCGACAGCGATTCAATGACCGCGCCCTGAAGCAGGCGCGGCGCGGCGTCGGCCCAGCGCACGTCGGCAAGATAGACCAGCTCCTGTTCGGCCCGCACGGCGATATCGACGCCAGAGTAAGCCCGGCCAGCTTCAGGCGGCATGACGCTGACGTCCGCCCGCAGCGGCCCGGTCGGGGCCTTGGCCCGCTCGGCGGGCAACTCGATCAGGGCAAGCGGCACGTTGGGCTTGGGCAAGACGTTGACGCAGCCGGCGAGGCCGACGGCCAGACCGGCCGCAAGACCGGCCGCAAGACCGGCCGCAAGACAGGCCGACACACAGGCCGACACACGGGCGGCCCAAGGGCCAGCCCAATGGGGCGTCGGAGGAAGGGTGGGACGGTGCATCAGTGCGACCTCTCGACCGGCTGCGGCTTCTGGTAGACGAAGATGCTCGGATCCTGCTCGATCTCCCCGGCGAGACTATTGATCCGCAGCATCAAGGTGCGCAGATCGCCAGCTGCAAGCGAGAGCTGCTCCAGCGCCCGGTTGGCGCTCGGCGTCAGGTTGGCGTTGATCTGGGAGACCGCACCATTGATGTTCTTCATGGCGGCGCGGATATCAGCGACTGCCGGAGAGATCTCATCCAGCGCACCGTCGGCCTTGCCGGAGAGCCCGTGGAAGTCGGTATCGAAGGTTTTTGCCGCCGCATCGATGGACACCACCGCCTTGTTGATCGACTTCAGCGTCGTCGTGGCGTTGTCGATCAGACCGTCGCGCTGGGCCAGCTTGTCGGTGATCAGCTGGATGTTGGCGAGGGACTTGGTCAGCGCCGCAATGTTTTCATTCGACAGTGCAGCACTGACATTGGTGAGGACGTCCTGGCCGCCGCCGAGCAATTCGTCGAGCCCGGTCTTCTCCGCCAGGATCACCGGCGGCACGTTGGGATCGGAGCGCGTCAGCATCACCTTGTCTGGCGAGCCCGCCAGGATCTGAATGAAGGTCACCCCGGTGATGCCGAGGAAGTTGAGCTGCGCCTTGCTGTCGATCCTGACCGGCGTCTGGGCGTCGATATTGATGCGAGCGATGACCCGGTTGGGGTCCTGACGGTCGAGCGACAGGCGTTTCACCTCGCCGACCTTGATGCCGTTGAAGCGCACTTCACCGCCAACCCCGAGGCCGTTGACCGGTCCTTCGAAAACCACGTCGAAGGCCTCAAAATTCTTGCTCAATGGCGCTTTTGCAATCCACACCACGAACAGCATGAGCGCGGCTGCAGCCATCAGCACGAAGGCGCCGATCAGGACATAATTGGCCCGCGTTTCCATGACTATTTCACCGCCGCTCGGCCGCGCGGGCCGGAAAAGTATTCCTGGATCCATGGATGAGGGTTTGCGCGAACCTCATCTATTCCACCAACTGCAAGCACCTTGCCGCTATTAAGCACGGCGATCCGGTCGCAAGTGGCGACCAGGGTGTCGAGGTCGTGGGTCACCAGGAATACGGTTAACTTCATCGTGTGCTTGAGCGAATTGACCAGTTCGTCGAAGCGCGCCGCGCTGATCGGGTCGAGGCCGGCGGTCGGTTCGTCGAGGAAAAGCAGATCGGGGTCGAGCGCCAGCGCCCGCGCCATGGCCGCGCGCTTGCGCATCCCGCCGGAAAGGTCGCTCGGTTTCTTGTTGGCGGCTTCGACCGAAAGCCCGGTGAGGCGGATCTTCATGTCGGCAAGTTCGCGCATCAAAGGGCGCGGCAGCTCGAGGTGCTCGCGCATCGGCGCCATCACGTTCTCGCGCACCGACAGGGTCGAGAACAGGGCGCCGTCCTGAAACATCACGCCCCAGCGGCGTTCCATGGCGAGGCGGTCTTCGGAATTCAGCCTGCCGATGTTCTTGCCGAAGACCTCGATGTCGGCGTGCTGCGGCTTGTTGAGGCCGACGATCGAGCGCAGCAGGACCGACTTGCCGGTGCCAGACGGGCCAACGACGCCGATGGTCTCGCCGACATAGACGTCAAGGTCGAGGTCCTCGTGAACAACCGTCGAGCCGAATCGGTTGGACAAGCCGCGCACACGGATTGCGATCTCGCGCCCGTTCGCGTCGGTCCGGGTGTCGGAGGCGCCATCGAAACTCACAGATTCATCTCGAAATAGATGATTGCGAAGGCCGCATCGATCGCAATGACCAGAAAGATCGCGTGGACCACCGCCGACGTGGTGTGGCGACCGAGCGACTGCACATCGTCGCCGACCAGCAGGCCCTGCCGGCAGCCCACCAGGGCGACCACCACAGCAATCACCGGGGCCTTGACCAGCCCGGTCCAGAAATGCTGCACCAGCGCAACCTCGTGGAAGCGGGCGAGGAACATGGACGGCGAGATATCCATCGCGCCCCACGCCGCGAACATGCCTCCGACGATGCCGGACACCGTCGCGGCGAAGGACAAGAGCGGCGCCATCAGCACCAAGGCGATCAGGCGGGGGGCAACCAGCACCTGGATCGGATCGAGCCCCATCACCTTCATGGCGTCGATCTCCTGACGCATCTTCATCGAGCCGATCTGTGCGGTGAAGGCGCTGTCGGTGCGGCCCGCGAGAAGGATGCCGGTCAGCACGACGCCAAATTCGCGCAGCATCGCGAAGGCGACCAATTCGACGACGAACACCGCGGCGCCGAACTGGGCGAGCAGGTTGGCGCCAAGGAACGCGATGACCAGACCGATGAAAAAGGAGAGGAAGCAGACGATCGGCAACGCATCGAGCCCCGCCTCTTCCATCACGGCGACCACCGAGGTCCAGCGGATCTTGTGCGGCCGAAGGATCAAACCGCCGAGCGTCGCCATCACTTCGCCGATGAACGAGAGCAGGCCGAGAAATTCGACCCACGCCTCGATCGCGCCGCGCCCCGAGCGTTCGAGCAGAGCGATCACACCCGGATGATAAACCAGCTCGGGATGGGCGTCCTTCTGGGCGTCATGAACTTCGGCGACCAGCTGTTCGACCGTCGCGTGACTGCCGACAAGGTTGAGTTTGTCCCCACCCTCGTCGGCGATGCCGCCAAGCGTGCGATCGATGAGATAGGCGCCCGAGGTGTCGAGTTTTCCAAGCCGCGTGACATCGAGCATGGCGTCGGTGGGCAAGGACAGTTTGCGGAGATCGGCGTCGACGCTCGCAATCGTCCAGATCGTCCAATCGCCAACGATCGCGAGAACCGGGTTCCCGTCGGCGGACTTGCTCAACTGGAAGCTGGTGGTTGAGGCGGCCATCTCAGACTTTTAAAGTGGAAACGTGTAACAAATATCAAGCTTGACTGCGGCGCGATGGAATTCACGCGCCAGTTGCAGGATTTAGTTCGATTAGTCTGGTTATCGACTTGGTCAAGGATGCGCCGCCTCCAGGTTAAGCTAGAATTGACCGGGCGGAGACGGCCGCCTCGTCCTGAAGAGAATTGTCGGTTAAGAGAAACCTCCGCCGCCGGAGTGCTGCATGCATCCTCTCGTCATCCTGGCCTCACTCTTCGGGCTGCTGCTCACCCTCGCCGGCGCGCTCGGGGCGCACGTCATCGGCGCGGCCGATCCCGCGTGGAATTCGGCGATCCTGTTCGGCTTCGTTCACACCCTTGCAGCGCTTGGCGCGACAGCCCTGCCGGTCGCCGGCCGCCTGAAGCTGATCGCGGGCTGGACTTTCCTGGCCGGGGTCGGGTTGTTCAGCTTTGCCCTGATCGCGCGAACTGCCGTGCGCAGCCTCACAGCCGGCGATCCGGCTGGCGGGCTCGCCATGGCCGCGCCGATCGGCGGCCTGTGCTTCATGGCAGGTTGGGTCTTGCTGGCTTTCGCGGGCTGGCGAGCCCCCAAAGCCTAGCGGGCCGCGACCTTTTCTGAGGTGCGGGCGGCGGCAAGATCGTCGGCGGTGTTCCGGGCGCTGGCCAACGCCGCGTCGAGCACGCCGAGCTCGACCGCGATCTCGACCTCGTGCGGCACGTGCCGGTTGAATTCGACGATGGCGTCGGAGAAGGAACCGCGCGACTGGCGGGCGTGGATCAGTACCTTCTCGAAGGCGCCGACATCGGTACGGGTCGGCCGGGTCGAGGCCAGCAGCCGCTGGGCGAGGCCGTTCAGCTGAACCAGGCCTCTGGCGGCCTCCCCGGCATCAGCCCGGACGCGGTTGAGCACCACGGTGGGGTTGACCTTGTCCGCCCCGATCTTGCGCCAGTACGCAGCCTTGTCGTCGTCGCCCTCGGTCAGCATGGCGGAAAGACCGCCGAGGCTGGCCTCGCCGGTCGCCCAGCCCTTCTTGCGGGCTTGCTCGCAATAAGCGTCGGAGGCTTTGTAAAGATCGGACTGGGGCGCGCTAAGCGAAACCTCGGCCGCGCCGGCCGTTGGTTGGTAAACAGAGACGGTCGCGCATCCGCCGAGCGGAGCAAGCAATCCCAAGATGAGACTATACGCCCTGAGGTTCAGCACCGAACCAACCCTGAAGTCTACCTATCCAAACTACCTATAAATGCGTCGCGCCCAAAAAGCGAGCGCCGCATGTTTTGCTTTGACGTATCTTAGCTGCCGGTTAGATGAAGCATCCATGAACGAAGACCGCGCACGCCGCACCCTCTATCCGAGACTGGAACCGCGGCGGGCCGGCCGGCTTGCGGTCAGCGAACTGCATGAGTTGTACTGGGAAGAATGCGGTCATCCCGACGGCATCCCCGTGGTCGCGCTGCACGGCGGACCGGGCGGCGGATCGAGCCCCGAGATGCGGCGGTTCTTCGACCCCCGGCGCTATCGCATCATCCTCTTCGACCAGCGCGGGTGCGGCCGATCGACGCCACATTCGGAACTTCGCGAGAACACCACATGGGACCTGGTCGCGGATATCGAGAAGCTGAGGACCCATCTTGGCGTCAAGAAATGGCTGGTCTTCGGCGGCTCGTGGGGCTCGACCCTGGCGCTGGCTTATGCCGCCATGCATCGCCGACAGGTGATGGGACTGATCCTGCGCGGCGTCTTCCTGCTGATGGAAGAAGAGATCCGCTGGTTCTACCAGCACGGCGCGAGCAATCTCTTTCCCGACGCGTTCGACCGCTACATGGAACCGATCCCGGAAGCTGAGCGCGGCGATCTGCTGAAGGCGTTCTACAAACGCCTGACCGGCAAGAACGCCGCGACCCGCGCCGAAGCTGCGGCCGCCTGGGCCCGCTGGGAGGGCGAGACGCTGTCGATCCAGGGCCCGAAACAGCGCCCGCCGCGTTTTGACGAGGCGGACTTCCTCGACGCCTTCGCCCGCATTGAGTGCCACTATTTCCATAACAAGGGCTTCTTCGAGCATGACGGCTGGCTTCTCGATGCCGCCGCCAAGTTCGGCGACCTGCCCGGCGTCATCGTGCACGGCCGCTATGACGTGGTGACGCCGCTGGCGTCCGCCTGGAAGCTCAACAAGGCGTGGCCGAAAGCGGTGCTCAAGATCGTGCCGGACGCAGGCCATTCCTCGCTCGAGCCTGGCATCGTCTCCGAGCTGGTGAAGGCAAGCGACGCGCTGGCCGACAAGTTCGGCTAGGCGCTAGCGCTTCAGGGTGAAGCTGAACGCTGCGAAATCCTCACGGATCGAGACGTCGTGATCGCCGGCAATGTCGTTGAACGCCAGCTTGCGTTCGACCAGACCGAACGAGGTCTGGCTGCCAACGCTGGTTCGCCAGGCCATGCCGGCCTGAAGATCGCCCACTGTCACCTGATCGCGAAGGGCGACGCCATCGAGACTTTGCCTGTCGGCGAAGTTCCAGACCAGCGCCTGATTGTCAGCTCCGACAAACACATACCAGGCCGGCGCCTTGAGATTGGTGTGGCGCTGGTCGCGCCTGGCCAGTCCCTGCCCCAGCCTGACCTCGCCGCCGAAATTGGCGACGTCGACGCCGGCGCGACCGTGCTGGATGCGCGCACGCGGCGCGACCTGGACATCCAGACCAAGGCCGGTCTGGTCCCCTGACGCGTTGAACGCCATCTCACCCGACCAGCTATCGCCTGCTTCGTGTCGCAGCGAGAGGGGCGTTGAAAGATCGAGCGCCTCGAAACGGGCGGCCGTCGCAGGCAGGGACCAGTTCGACGGGCTGAAATCATTGCCGACCTTGAGCGGCAGCCGGAATTCTGCGCCTGCAACGCCCGAGAAGATCGGATCGTGCGGGCTCGAATCTTCCATCGCCGCTTCGCCCATAACCGAGCCTGCCGTGATGCGGACGACATCGGATGAGGCATTGCTCGTCGCAGCGCAGCCGAGACACGACAGTGCGATGCCTGCGAGGCCGGCGATCATCGTGCGATCTCGTTGTTCAAAATCATCGGCCCAGGATTCAACACGTTGAACAAAAATTTACAACGGGAACGCCCGAAACGCTCCCCTGGGGAAGCGGCACACTGTTTGTCCGACTGCGAGACTAGCTCAGAATCACGCGGAGGCGAAGACCAAGAATGTGCTTGCTGCGGCGCACCATCGCGCGTTTCCGCAGAAGTCAGCGGATTGCCCCGCAACTTTGCGGTCGCCGCCGCGGGGCCGGCGCCTAGCGATTGGGTCCCAGAATACTGGTCAGTATCGCCGGCAAGTCGAGCCAGCCGCGATTCTGCAATTTGTCGAGCGCGCCCAGCACCAAAACCACGCCAATGAAAAGCGGGATCGCCCAGCGCACCAGAGGCGACCAGAGGCGATAGAAGGTCGCACCCATTTCGGCCTGCATCATCTTCTTCTCGATGACCCAGCCTGAGAACAATGCGACCAGGAAACCGCCCAGCGGCATCATCAAGGACGAGGTGATGAAGTCGACGAAGACGATGTAGGGTCTGCTGAAGATGTAACCTGCGCCAACGACGAACACGGCGAAGCCGACGCCCAGGGCCGCGCCCCAGCGGGTGACGCCGGTGCGCTCATCCAGCCAGGAGACCGCCACTTCCATCAACGAGATCGAGGACGCCAGCGCTGCAAACAGCGCAAGCAGGAAGAAAACCCCGCCGATCAGCGCACCCCCCGGCATGACGCCCAGGCCCAAAGGCAGGTTGACGAAAAACAGGCTGAAGCCCGCATCGGGCGCCGATCCTACCGCGAAGACCAGCGAGAACACGGTTAGCGCCGCGATCAGCGCCACCGCCGTATCCGCCCCGGCGACGATCGCGGCCGAACGCGGCACATCGGTGTCCGGCTTCATATAGGCGCCATAGGTGATCATCACGGCTGCTCCGACGCCCGTCGCGAAGAAGGACTGGGCCAGCGCATCGAGCATCATCCCGAATGTGAAGTCCTCCGGCCGCACGCGGGTCAGGAAGTCCACCGCTTTGCCGAACGCGCCATTGGCGATGGCGAAGCCCAGGAGCGTCAGCATGATCAGCACGAAGGCCGGCATCAGGATGGTCGCCGCCCGCTCGATGCCGCGCTTGACGCCCCGGCCGACGACCAGCGCCGCAACGGCAATGAAGCCGGCAAGGCAGAACAGGATCAGCGGTGCATCGCCCGTCACCGACTCGAAACGCGCCTCTGAGGCCATCACGCCTCGCTCGCCCGCCGCGCCGCTGGTGAAACCGCCGGTGAAGGCAAGCGGGACATAGGCCATCAGCCAGGACGAGACGACGCAGTAGAACGTCAGGATGAAGAACGCCGCCAGCGATCCCACCCAGGCGATGCCGCCCCAGAGCTCCGACTTGCCCGAAACCCGCGCCAGCGCCTGCACGCTCTCAACCGCCGAATGCCCCGACCTGCGCCCGATGGCGTATTCGGCGCACAGCAGCGGAAACGCCACCAGCACGATGCAAGCAAGATAGGCGAGCACGAATGCGCCGCCGCCATTCTCTCCCGTCGTGTAGGTGAAGCGCCAGATATTGCCGAGCCCGACCGATGATCCCACCGCCGCCATGACGAAGCCGAAGCGCGAGGACCAGGTTTCGGTCTTGCGATCGACGCGGCCTGCAATGGTCATGGTGTTCCTCGCCGGCCGCTGCTGGGCTGCATCGCGCCACTTGGTACGAGCGGAACTCACCCGGACTCAAGCCATGGCGAGCAACATTCTCGCGCGAATCCTGTGGAGTTGCAGAAATTCTGCCTAGCACCGCGAGAATCAGACGTCAGAACACGCCGTGGAGCGACATGTTCTGCTCGCGATTGAGGTGCACGGCCATCAAGAGGCCGAAGCCGATCATCACCGTCATCATCACCGTGCCGCCAAAGGAGATCAGCGGCAGCGGAATGCCGACCACAGGCAACAGGCCGATCACCATGCCGACATTGATCGCGACATAAAGCACGCAGGTCGAGACGAAGCCGGCCGCCGCCAGCTGCCCGAAGGCGTTCTTGGAGCGTGAAGCAATGCCCATCCCCTGCACCAGCACTGTGCCCCAGAGGATCAGCACGGCGATCGAGCCCGCAAAGCCGAATTCCTCGGCGACGATGGTGAAGATGAAATCGGTGCGCTGCTCGGGAATGTAGTCGCCTTCCTTCTGCGCGCCCTGCATGTAACCCTTGCCGGCCGGGCCGCCCGAGCCGATGGCGATCAGGCCCTGTTGCAGCTGGTAGCCGGCGCCCTTCGGATCGGATTCAGGGTCGAACATCGTCTCGACGCGCTGGCGCTGGTAATCATGCAACGCAAAGAAATAGGCCAGCGGCGCGGCGACGGCGATCAGCGCGATCACCGCGATGATCAGGCGCATCGAAAGGCCGGCGAAGAAGATGACGGCGCAGCCGGTGCCGAGGATCATCAGCGCCGTGCCAAGGTCAGGCTGGCGCAACACCAGCGCCACCGGAATGGCGACGAATGCCAGCGCCGGAATGTGAATCCAGAAATTGTTCCGGCCGGTCTCGAACATCTGGTGGTAGTAGCGCGCCAGGGCCAGCGGCACGGCGAGCTTCATGATCTCCGAGGGCTGGATGCGGATCGGGCCCAGCTGCAGCCAGCGCTCTGCGCCATTGACGATGACGCCGGAGAAGTCGACCGCGATCAGCATCGCGACGCCGGCAAAATAGAGCGGATAGGCAAGGCCCGCCCACAACCGCAGCGGCGCGAGCGCCACCGCGAACAGCACAACGACCAGGAGAGCAAAGCGCGAGGCATGATTGATCGCCAGATCTGCTACGATTCGCGGCTGGCCGGTGATCACGTCGTGCGCCGTCGAATGGGCCGATAGCAGGATCAGGATGCCGAACACCGCGATCACCACCACGGTGAGCAGCAGGAACCAGTGCATCTGGCCGAGTTTGCCTAGAAAGCTGTCGCGCCGGATCAAGCGGGTGGCTCCTTCCGCTTGGGCGTCGGCGGCGGGGCAGCCGTAGCCACGCCCTTCTTTGGCGAGAACACCGCCAGGTTGCCGATATCGGACTTGAGGCACTGCTGCAGGATGCTGCGCACATAGGGCGCGGCGACGGTCGAGCCGTGGCTGCCGTGCTCGATCAGCACGGCGCAAGCATAGCGCGGCTTGTCGGACGGAGCGTAGGCGATGAACCAGGCGTGGTCGCGCATCTTCCACGGCAAGGTTTCTTCCTTGGCGATCTGCTTGCCGCTGGCGCTGCGCTCGTCAGCGCCGATCTTGCGCACCTGGGCCGACCCCGACTTCCCGGACATGTGGGCGCCCGTATAGGGCGCGGGCAGCTCGTTCTTGGGATCGAGCGCGCCGAACGCGAAGGCCGTGCCGCCAGGCTCCGAGGTCACGCCAAACATCGCCGCGCGGACGGTTTCGAGCGTGCCCGGCTTGAACTCGCCCATCGGGGTGACGTCCTGGTCGGCCACGTTGGTGCCCGAGAGCACCAGCCGCGGGTTGGGCACGGAAGGGCCGCCGGCGAGACGCGAGCACTGCACGGCGAGCTGCAGCGGCGTCGCCGTGACATAGCCCTGACCGATGCCCGCGCTGATCGTGTCGCCAAGCTGCCATTTTCCCTGCTTGGCGACCGTGCGCTTCCACTCGTCATTGGGCACCGCTCCGGTCTTGCCGCCCGTAATGCCGAGCTCATAGCGGTGGCCGAGGCCGAAGCGCTTGGCCATGGCGGCGATCGCCTCGATGCCGGTGCGGCGGGCGATTTCGTAGAAGTAGCAGTCGCACGACTTCATCATGCCGGTGTGCAGGTTCATCGTGCCGTGCCCTTCGGGCTTATGGCAGTGATAGAACCGGTCGTAGTACCAGGCCTTGCCCGCGCAGTGGACCGTGTCCTCCGGCTTCATCGCGCCGCTCTCGAGGGCCGCTGTGGCGACGATGGTCTTGAAGGTCGAGCCTGGCGGGTAAACCCCCTCATAGGCCTTGTGGTAGAGCGGGTTCCTCTCATTGCCGAGATAGTCGGCATAGAGCGACTGAGAGATTCCCGAGATGAACGCATTGGGGTCAGGCGCCGGGGTCGACATCATGCACAAGACATGGCCGGTCTCGATATCGATGACCACCGCCGAGCCGGACTGCTCGCCGAAAGCCTGGATGGCGTAGTTCTGC
>JANMWT010000325.1:0-21365 GCA_031394145.1 Alphaproteobacteria bacterium
GCCGGCCATCGACAGCCACGCGTCGGTGAAGCGCCAGCCGAGCGACGGATCCTTCTTGCCGTAATCCATGTGGCCATAGACTTTGACGCCGCCGATCTCCTTGATGTCGTTGGTGAAGAATTCGGCGATGTCCTCATAGGCCGACCAGTTCACCGGCACGCCGAGATCGTAGCCATACTTGGCCTTGAACTTCGATTTGTACTCGGCGTTTGTGAACCAATCGTAGCGAACCAATACAGGTTCGCGAATTGCTGGTCGGGAAGCTGATAGATCTTCTTGTCCGGCCCAGTGGTGAAGCTGATGCCGATGAAATCGTTGATGTCGAGGGTTGGGCTGGTGACGTCCTTGCCCTCGCCCGCCATGAAGTCGGTGAGGTTGCGCGCGTCCTGGTAGCGCCAGTGCGTGCCGATCAGGTCCGAGTCGTTGACGTACGCGTCATAGATATTCTGATTGGTCTGCATCTGCGTCTGGATCTTCTCGACCAGATCGCCTTCCTGAATGACGTCCTGCACCACCTTGATGCCGGTGATGTCGTAGAATGCCTTGGCTAGAACCTTCGACTCATAATCATGGGTTGTCAGGCTTTCAGAGACGACCTTGATCTGCATGCCGCGGAAAGGCGCCGCGGCCTGAGCGAACCATTTCATCTCCGCTTCCTGCTCGGCGCGGCTCAGCGTCGACGTCCCTTTGATCTCGGTGTCGAGAAACGCCTTGATGGCGACATCCGCGTTCGGATTTACCCTGCCGGCGCCCGTGGCCGCCTTTTCGGCGTCCGGCGTCTTCTGGTTGCAGGCAGCCGCCCCCAGCGCCAGGATCGAGACGCACGCCAGCATGGCCGCGCGCACGCGCATCTTCAGAAGACGCATTTTGGTTCACTCCCTCATCGGGGCCAGTCTCTAGCGCAGCCCCGGATTCTCGTTGCGCTTAAACAAATCGGAAAACCAGCGCGGCGTAAACCACCGACGCAACGGAAGCGCCCCACAAGGGCAGTGTCGCCGGCGCCAGTCCCAGCCAGGCCAAATGAATAAAGGCGGATCCCAGCAGGCTTACGAACAGCCGGTCGCCGCGTTGGGTGGCGATGCCAAGGATGCCGACCCGTGGGTCATTCTTGGGCTCGGCGCGCTGCCACAACCCCATCAACATGAGCAGGGCGGCGATGCCTGCGAAGAACAGGGCCGTTGGCGCCGTCCAGGCCATCCACGAGAAGGTCATGAACGGCTCCGTTTCAGCGATTGCATTTTCAGGAACGCCGCAACCTGCATACCCACGCCGATCGCCGCAACCAGGCCACCCGCGAGCGCCGCAACGCCAGCCGGGATGCGCAATCCGATCAAATTGAACACCACCGCCAGCAGACCGCCGAAGACGCAGCCCAACACCACCAGACCGGCGCCGATCAGCACCCGCTGTTGCACCCGACGCTGGGCGAGGACCGGGTCGAGCGCCATCTCAGCCGGCCCCGCTGCTGCGTGCAGCCTTGATTTGCGTGAAGCCGACCGCAAGGCAAACCACCCCGACGAACAGAGCAAGGCCTGACAGGGCGCCGATTGGCCCGCCGAGAATGCCGAGCCATACGACTTTGAGCACGACGCTCAGCAGGGCGCCGACGCACCCAACCCCGGCGGCGATTGCGCCCCATACGAAGAGCTTCTGGCCCTGCGCCCGTTTGCGCGCATTCGCCAGTTCCGGCGGGACGTACATGCTCTCGCTCATCAGACCCTCCCTAAACCCGACCAAGGGCGAAGCCCTTGGCGATGTAGTTGCGAACAAACCATATCACGATCGCCCCCGGAATGATTGTCAGCACGCCGGCGGCGGCCAGGACGCCCCAATCCATGCCCGCAGCGGAGACGGTTCGGGTCATCACGGCCGCGATCGGCTTGGCGGCGGTGACCGTGAGTGTACGGGCAATCAGCAGCTCGACCCACGAGAACATGAAGCAGAAGAACGCCGCGACGCCGATCCCCGAGGCCACCAACGGCACAAAGATCTTCAGAAAGAAATGCGGGAACGAGTAGCCATCTATGAAGGCGGTCTCGTCGATCTCTCGCGGCACGCCGCTCATGAACCCTTCGAGAATCCAGACCGCGAGCGGCACGTTGAACAAACAATGCGCGAGCGCGACTGCGATATGGGTGTCGATCAGTCCGAAGGCCGAATAGAGCTGGAAGAAGGGCAATGCAAACACTGCGACCGGCGCCATCCGGTTGGTCAGCAACCAGAAGAAGAGATGTTTGTCGCCAAAGAAGCGATAACGCGAAAAGGCGTAGGCGGCCGGCAGAGCGGCGGCGACCGAAATCACCGTGTTGAGGCCAACATAGATCATCGAGTTGATGTAGCCATTGTACCAGCTCGGATCGGTGAAGATCACCATGTAATTGTCGAACGTCGGCTTCTGCGGCCACAACGAGAAGGCGGACGTGATTTCGGTGTTGGTTTTGAAGCTCATGTTCACGAGCCAGTAGATCGGCGTGAGCAGAAACAGGATATAGATCGTCGGCACGATCCACGAGAGTGAGAAGCGTTGCTTCACGACGCGCCCTCCCCGCTGCTCGCCGACTTACCGTCGTTTCGCGTCATCACTGCGTAGAACACCCAGCTGAAGGCAAGGATGATCAGGAAGTAGATCAGCGACATCGCCGCCGCCGGACCAAGGTCGAACTGGCCAATCGCCATCTGGACGAGATCGATCGAGACGAAGGTCGTCGAATTGCCCGGTCCGCCGCCGGTGACGACGAAGGGCTCCGTGTAGATCGTGAAGGAATCCATGAAGCGCAGCAGAATGGCGATGGTCAGCACCCGACCCATCTTGGGCAGCTGGATATGGCGAAACACGGCGAGACCCGACGCCCCGTCGATCCGCGCCGCCTGATAATATGCGTCGGGGATCGACACCAGGCCCGCATAAGCCAGAAGCGCAACCAGGCTGGTCCAGTGCCAGACGTCCATCAAGATCAGCGTCGCCCAGGCGTCGAGCGGGTTCTGGACGTAGTTATAGTTCACGCCGGCTGCGTTCAGTCCGACGCCGAGGAGGCCGATATCAACGCGTCCGAACACTTGCCAGATGGTTCCGACCACGTTCCAGGGGATCAGCAGCGGCAACGCCATCAAAACCAGACAGACCGGCACGCCCCATCCGCGCTTCGGCATGTTGAGCGCGACCAGCACGCCCAGCGGAATCTCGATGGCGAGGATAATCGCGGAGAAGGCGAGGTTCCGGCCAAGCGAATTCCAGAAGCGCTCCGAATGCAGCACCTGGACAAACCACTGCGTGCCGGCCCAGAAGAACTTATTGTTCCCAAACGTGTCCTGCACCGAATAGTTGACCACCGTCATCAGCGGGATCAGCGCCGAAAACGCCACCAGCGCCAATACCGGCAGGACAAGCAGCCACGCGCCCTGGTTCTCGGTCTTCATGGCGTCTCCTCGAAGTCGATGCGCCAGCTATCGCCGTAGAGATTGATCCCATTCGGATCGAACGACACTTTGGGTTCGGCGATGACTTCAGCGCCCTCCTTGAGCACGGCGACCAGATCGCGGCCGTTGATCTTCAGCCGCACGATCTTCAACCGACCGGCGTCCTCCACCCGCACGATGGTCGCCGGGATACCCTCCGTTCCCAGCCGCACATACTCTGGCCGTACGCCCAGCTCGATCTTCTCTGCGAGATAGGGCTTGGGATGGCCGGGCAATGCTATGGCGTGCTCGCCAAGGCGCACGCTTGCCCCATCCACCATCACCGGCATGAGGTTCATTCCAGGCGATCCGATGAAGTAGCCGACAAAAGTGTGTCGCGGACGTTCGAACAGCTCTTCAGGCGTGCCGACTTGCACGACCTCGCCCTCGTACATGACGACGACCTTGTCGGCGAATGTCAGCGCCTCGGTTTGGTCGTGGGTGACATAGACCATGGTGTAGCCGAAGCGTCGGTGCATTTCCTTGAGCTGGGCGCGGAGCTGCCACTTCATCTGCGGATCGATCACGGTGAGCGGCTCATCGAAGAGGATGGCGTTGACGTCCGAGCGCACCAGTCCGCGGCCGAGCGAAATCTTCTGCTTCTCATCCGCCGTCAGTCCCCGGGCGCGACGATTGGCTTTGGCGCCAAGGTCGATCACTTCGAGCATCTCGTCGACACGGGTGCGCACTTCGCGGCGTTTCACGCCGCGATTGCGGAGCGGGAAGGCGAGATTCTGGCGCACGGTCATGGTGTCGTAGATCACCGGGAACTGGAACACCTGCGCGATGTTGCGCTTCTCGGTCGACAGATCGGTCACCTCGGCGTCGTCGAACAACAATTGTCCTTCGCTGGGCGTGACCAGACCCGATATGATGTTGAGCAGCGTTGTCTTGCCGCAACCCGACGGACCCAGAAGGGCGTATGCGCCGCCATCGTCAAAGGTCTGATCGATGTTCTTCAGCGCATAGGTTGTCTCGCCGCTGGCGTTTGGCGCATAGGCATGACGGACCTTGGCAAGTTCGATCTTCGCCATGGCGTTACGCGGCCTCGCGAATGGTGACGGAGAGGCCATCCTGATCGAAGATCATCACATGCTCGGGATCGACATGCGCATCGATCGCCGCTCCGGCTGGATGGACTTGAATGCCATGCGCAAGGATCACCCAGCGCGCCGGACCGAAGGCGACATGGACGAAACTCTCCGAGCCGGTGATTTCGGTTGAGATGACCTTGAGAACGAATTTCAGCGCTTTCGGACTGGCGGGGCCAGTACGCACATGGTGTGGACGGAAGGCGAGGGTCCAGTGACCGTCAGGCAACGGCCTCAGCGAACACTGGGTCGCATCGCCCTCTCTCGGCCATGTCTTGCCGCCGCTGGCGTGAACCGGCAGGACGTTGAGCGGCGGATCGGAAAACGTTTGCGCCGTGATCAGGTCGTGAGGCTTGCGATAAACCTCGATGGTCTTTCCGAACTGCGTGATCGTCCCCCGGCTCATCGTGGCCGTGGCGCCGCCAAGCAGGAGCGCCTCCGTCGGCTCGGTGGTGGCGTAGACGACGACCGAGCCCGTATCGGCGAACAAGCGCGGCAGCTCCGCTCGCAGCTCCTCGCGCAGCTTGTAGTCGAGGTTGGCGAGCGGTTCATCGAGCAGAACGAGGTCCGCCTTCTTGACGATCGCCCGCGCCAGCGCAACGCGCTGCTGTTGACCGCCCGAGAGCTCCAGAGGTTTGCGATCGAGATAGGGTTCAAGCCGCAGCAACTCTGCAGCGCGTTTCACCTCGTTGGCGATCGCGCCCCTGTGCAGGCGCTTGACCCGCAGGGGCGAGGCAATGTTTTCACGGACCGTCAGGCCCGGGTAGTTGATGAACTGTTGGTAAACCATCGCGACGTTGCGCTGGCGAACCGGCCGGCCCGTCACATCGATGTCCTTGAAGAAGATTGTGCCGGCCGACGGCGGATCTAGTCCCGCCATGATGCGCATCAGGCTTGTCTTGCCCGCCAGCGTCGGTCCAAGCAGGACATTGAGGCTGCCCTTTTCCAGTCGCAGCGACACGCGATCGAGGTGCAACTCGCCGCCGACGCGTCGCGTAACCTCCCTCAACTCGAGCATGTACGCGCAACCCTCTCCCGACCACACTCGCCGGCGCCTGGAGTTAGTCTGCGAAAATCCAGCGCGTCAAACCAAAGTCGAGCTTGCCTTCTCAAGAAAATCACGCTTTTCCGCGCGCTTCCCCTACGGCGTCGGTCGTGGCTCACTGGACGTTGGCCCTTGGGCGGCGGTAAATAGCTATGTCACATAACTAGCACGGGGCCGCTGAATCGCCGTGCAACCGAGGGGAGACGTTCGCATGGGCGCGCCAACCAGCGTCGGCACGGACCGCATCGCCGCTGGCGGGGCGCTCACCGTCGCGCTCTGTTTCGGCGTCATGGTCATCGATGGCTTCGACATCCAGGCGATGGGGGTTGCCGCACCCAAGCTAGGTCCGGAACTCAAACTCTCCAAGGACGTGCTGGGTGAGGCCCTCGCCGGCAGCAATATCGGCCTGGTCTTCGGCGCCATTGTCGGCGGCTGGATGGCTGACCGGCTGGGCCGCAAGCCGGTGCTGATCGGCGCCGTCATCCTGTTCGGGGCCTTCACCCTGATGACGATGATGTCAAAATCCTTCGAGATGCTGTTCGCCGCGCGCCTTCTCACGGGACTGGGTTTTGGCGCGGCGCTGCCCAACATTATGGCGATCGCCGCGGACGTCGCCCGCCCGGACCGGCGCGGCTCGACCTCGGCGATGATGTTCTGCGGCATGCCGGCGGGCGGCAGCACCGTGGCGTTGCTGAGCTGGCTTCAGGCCGGACATGCGGGCGCCGACTGGCGGACGCTCTTCTTGATCGGCGGACTGATCCCCCTGTTTCTGGCGCCGGCGCTGATCTTCTTGATGAAAGAGACGCAGAAGCCCACGCACGAGGCCGCCTCGCTGGCCGGCGCTCTACCCTGGCTCGCCGCGATCCCGATCGGTCTGGCGGCCTGGTCCGGCTTGGAGCGGCTTGGGGCGATCAAGGGGTTTGGCTCGATCGCTGGGATCGCCACGTGGCTTGGCGGCGTGCTTGGCGTGCTTGGCGCCTATATGATCGTCCATCGCCGGCCGCTGTTCGGCGGCAGGCGGGCCGCTGCCTCGATCCTGCTATGGGTGATCTTCTTTCCAACCCTGCTGATCCTCTATTTCGTTCTCAACTGGTTGCCGACACTCGTCGGAGCCAAGGGCTTTCCCGGCGAGGCGAGCCTTGCCTCGGTCTGGTTCAATCTCACCAGCATTCTGGGAGCAGGCGTTCTGGGCGCGCTGGTTGACCGCTTTGGCGTGCGCTGGCCGCTGACGCTGGCTTTCGCCGGACTGATCGGTGCGCTGGTCGCTCTTGGCCAGGCGACAGAGCTCTGGCCGATTCTGATCCTTTCGGGCGCGGTGGGCTTCTTCTTGCTCGGCGCCAATTACGCGCTCTATGGAGCAGCAGCGATCTACTATCCCGCAGAGATGCGTGGACGCGGGTCAGGCGCCGCGATTGCTTGGGGCAGGCTCGGCGCTGTCGCAGGTCCTCTGGTCGGCGGTCTGCTGCTGCAAGGCGGGGCCTCGCCGGGAGCGGCGGTTTACGCCATGGCGCCCTATGGCGCGGCCGCCGGGATTGGCATTCTCCTGTTGACCTACCTGACCAAGCCGGAGGCCTGACCCGTGGCGGACGACAAGCCGGACCAAGACCGCCGCTCGTTGCTGCGCGAAGGTCTTCCCCTCGCGGCGGTCGCAGCAGCGGCGGTCGGGACGGCGCAAGCCCAGACGCCCGAGCCGAGCTATACGATCCCTGGCGTGCGCTTGGTTTTTACCGCCTGGGTGACGATCGCGGCGATGAAAACCATCGGCGAGACGCCGACCGGCCAGGGCCGCCTCATCCCGATCACCGGCGGAACCTTCGAAGGCCCACGCCTCAAGGGCAAGGTGTTGGCGGGCGGCGCCGATTGGCAAACCGTCCGACCCGACGGCGCCACCGAACTGCACGCCCATTACGGCCTCGAGACCGAAGATGGCGCGATCATCCAAGTTTGGAACGACGTGCTCGCCCGCGCCGATCCGCCCCGGGCGGGCGAAACCCAGCCGCAACGCTTCTTGCGCTCGACCCTTCGCTTGCAGGCGCCCAAGGGAGTGCATGACTGGCTCAACAAATCCGTGTTCGTCGGCACGCTCAATGCGCCGGCCGACGCCCGCGCGCCGGTCACCATCCGCTGCTTCGAGGTGATCTGAACCTAGCGCTTGCCCAGCGCGTCCTTTGAAAAGCCGGCAACCTGCTTGTAGCGCGCGGCGATCTCTTCGAGCTCGGCCGGGGTAATCACCTCATCGATGTTCTCGAAACCATGCGGCGCGCGTTCGTGGACCAGCTGCATGCACTGTTCGGGGCCGTTGCCGCGGTTGGCGCGCACGATTGCAGCGGTCGACGGCTGACGCGCCGCTTCATAGGCATGGAGCGCCGTTTCGACATCGCGATGGCTATCCAGCGCTTCGCCCAGCGCGTAGGCGTCAAGGATCGCCTGGCTCGCACCGTTGGAGCCAATCGGATACATTGGGTGCGCCGCGTCTCCGAGGAGCGTCATCCGCCCAAAGCTCCAGCGCGGAATGGGATCGCGGTCGACCAGCGGATACTCGAACACCTGCGAGGCGGCGCGGATCAGGGCGCCGGCGTCAAGCCATCCAAAATCCCAGCTCTCGAACACCGGCAGGAAGTCATTGAGCTGGCCCGCACGGTTATAGTCCTCGCGGTTTTTCAGCACGTCGCGGGTAACCTCGGCGATCCAATTGATGGTTTGAAGTCCGTCCTCGCCAACACCCTCGATCGGATAGCAGACGAATTTCTCGTCCTGGAAGCCAGCCATGATCATGCTGGCGCCGGTCAGGAAGGGTTTGGCCCGGGTGACGCCGCGCCAGAGGATGCGGCCGGCATAGATCGGCTGGCCTTCGTCGCGATAGAGCTGCTTGCGAGCCGCCGAATGGAGCCCGTCAGCCGCAATCAAGAGATCAGCCTCAGCCGAAACGGCTAGCTTTCCAGATTGATCGGTGAAATGTGCGACGACCTTGGCGTCAACCTCCTCAAACTGCACGAGCTTGCGGTCGCTGCGGATCGCCTCACTGCCTAGCCGCTGAGCCGCCGCCTCCAGCAACACCGACTGAAGCGCTCTACGATGCAGCGAGATCTGCGGCCAGTCATAGCCGGCAAACCGGCCTCGCGCCTCGCCCCAGATCCGCTGACCGAACTTGTTGAAATAAACCAGTTCGCGGGTCGCCACGCCGTGCGCCAGGAGCTGGTCCTGCAAACCCAGCCCGTCCATGACCCGCACCGAATGCGGCAGCAAGTTGATGCCGACGCCCAGCGGGCTGATCCGCGCGGCAGCCTCGAACACAACAACCTCGTGGCCGCGCCCGGACAGTTCCAGCGCCGCCGTCAGCCCGCCCATGCCGGCGCCGACAATGATTGCCTTCAAAACAGTTATCCCGACTAAGCTTTCACCTGGACGTTTAGCGGGAACCGCGAACCCGGCAAGCCCGGCAGCCTGCGAGGCGGGATCGCTTCGCAAGCGAAACCGCTCCCCATCCCGCCCGCAAACGCGGAATTGTGTCTTGCAGCGGGACTGGCGCGGTATGTCTCTCCCGTAAACGCCTGATGGACGCATCACCCGTCCGGGCGCCGGGGATCGGAAAAGCATGGTTCGGTTGCGCGCATCTTCTCCAACCCTTGCAAGGATTGCCGCGGCGGCCTTCGCCATGCTGGGCGCTTCGTGTCTGGATATCGCGGGCGCACAAGCCTCAGCAACCAACCTGCTGGAGGCGACCTACGACCCGGCTGTCCCCACGGTCCAGTCCGTGATCGGCCACGCTTCGGGCGAAGAGATTACCTCACCCGAGCAAACCCTAGCATGGTTTCGGGCGTTGGCCCGAGCAGCGCCGGGCCGCGTCGTGGTGGCGCCCTACGCAAAGTCGTGGGAGGGCCGCGAACTGATCACTGCGGTAATCTCGTCCCAGCAGAACATTGCGCGGCTCGGCGCGATCAAATCCAATATGGCAAAGCTGGCGTCGGGCTCGCTCACCACCGCCGAGCGCGACCGCCTTGTGGCGGAGACGCCGGCAATTGTCTGGCTGGCCTATGGCGTCCATGGCGACGAGATCTCATCGACGGACGCGGGGATCGCCCTCTCGTATCACCTTGTCGCCGCGCGCAACGAAGCGGAAGTTGCAAAGGTTCTCGCCGAAACCGTGGTCGTGATCGACCCCATGCAAAACCCGGACGGACGCAACCGCTTCGTCAACTCCTTCGAGGCGGCGCGCGGCCTGCAGCCGTCCGGCGACCGAAATTCGGCCGAACATGACCAGCCCTGGCCCGGCGGTCGCTACAACCACTACCTCTTCGACATGAACCGCGACTGGTTCGCTCTAACCCAGCCCGAGACGCAAGGCCGGGTCCGTGAAATGCTCGCCTGGCGCCCGGTTGTTGCGGTCGATGCACACGAGCAGGACGGCGACGCCAGCTATTTCTTTCCGCCTGTCGCTCAGCCGGTGAACCCGAACGTCACCAAAGGCGAACTCGACCTCCAAGCCTTGATCGGCCGCAACAACGCCAAGGCTTTCGACGCGCGCGGCTTCGACTATTTCAACCGCGACACCTACGATCTCTTCTATCCGGGCTTTGGCGATTCATGGCCGTCCCTAAACGGCGCGATCGCCTTCACCTACGAGCAGGCAAGCCCGCGTGGGCTGATTTTTGATCGCACCAATGGGTCGAAACTGACTTACCGCGAGGCCGTGCTCCACCATCTGGTTGCGACGCTGACGACAGCCGAAACCGTCGCCGACAACAAGGCGCTGTTCCTGACGAGCTACGCTGCCTATCGGGCGCAGGCGATCGCCGACGGCCGCACCGCCAAGGACCGATATTTTGTCATCGATCTTGCCCAGCATCGCTGGCAGGCAGAGGATCTAGCGCGCCGCCTGGTGCGGCAGGGCATCGCCGTCACCCGCGTCGATCCAGGCGCCAAGCTGTGCGGGAGACTCTATCCCCGCGGAGCGCTGGTGATCGACGGGGCCCAGCCCAATCATGCCTTGCTCCACACGCTTCTGGCGCCGACGACACCGCTCGACGACAAGTTCATGGCGCTTCAAGAAAAACGTCGCACCGCCGGCCTGCCGCACCAGCTGTACGATGTCACAGCCTGGTCCTTGCCGCTGATGGACGGTCTCGCGCTGGCCAGTTGCCAGACCGCAACGCCGGGCAAGCCGATTGCAGTCGATGATGTCATCCCAACCGTCTCCGGGCCGGGGGAGCCAAGCTTTGGCTTTGTCATTCCCTGGACGGATGCCGGCCAGGCTCGCTTGGTCTTCGCCGCGATCGAGGCGGGGTTCATCGGACGCTCCCTCGACCACCCCTTCACCGTCGACGGTCAAACGTTTGGCCGCGGCGCAGTCATCTTCGCGGCCGGCCACAATCCCGCCAGTATGGCGAGTGCATTGCCAAAACTGGCGCAGACCATCGGCGCAGAGCTGGTTGCGATGGCGTCAAGCTGGGTCGACGACGGCACCAATTATGGCAGTGCCGATGCTCATGACCTGAAACTGCCAAAAATCGCCATGGCCTGGGACAATGGCGTTGAGCCGACCTCGGCTGGAGCAGCGCGGTTCGTGATCGAGCAGGAGTTCGGAGCTGCGGTGACGCCGATCCGCACCGGGTCGATCGGCGAGGCCGACCTGGCATCCTACCAGGTGTTGATCCTTCCCGAGGGGCGCAGCTATGGCGATGCGCTGGGCGAGGGCGGCAAGGCGGCGATCACCAAGTTCGTACAGAATGGCGGCGTGCTGGTGGGCATGGGCTCAGCGATGCGATGGCTTGCCGATCCGAAGACCGGGCTGTCAGCACTGAGGCGCGAACGTGCATTTATCGATCCAAAGCTCGCCGGCGAAGGCAAGGAAGATGACAAGGACAAGCCGTCGACCGTCGCCGGAACACGACTTGGCACGCAAGCGGACCTCGAAGCCGCGCAGAAGGATCGCAAAGCGGCCCCCGACGTTCTGCCGGGCGCGCTGGCGTGGACGGACGCCGACGCAAATCACTGGTTGTCGGCCGGTTACGACAAGGCCGCCGTGCTGGTTGCCGGGACCGACATCTATGCGCCGCTCAATGCGGGCGACGGGGTGACGGCGCTTCGCTTTGCGTCAGCGGACACGCTTTTGGCCAGCGGCCATCTCTGGAAGGAGAACCGGCTGCAGCTGGCTCTGAAGCCTTATGCAACCGCCGAAAGCAAGGGGAAGGGCCTGATCATCGGCTTTACCCAGAGCCCGGTAACGCGCGCCTACCTCAATGGCCTCGACCTGCTTGTGGCGAATGCGGTCTTGCTGGGACCTGCGCACGTAAACTGAGCCGGATGACCCTCCGGCCAGGCGGAGGCGTCAGGCCGGAGGGTCAGGCTGGAGGGTCAGGCTGGAGGGTCAGGCGCGCAGCGCAAACAGCCTTTGCAGGTCGGCCATGACGCGCTTGCCCTGCGAGTTCACCGGGATCGCTTCGACGAACCGCCAGCGTTTGGGCCGTTCGGCAGGTTCAAGACCGTCGGAGAGGCGCTTGCGCAGCTGACGCGTAAGGCGAAAGGCGCCAAGGCGGCTTAGCTCGTCGGTCCCTTCGGCGGACAACACGATGATCGCAGCGAGCGTCTCGGCGCCTTCCGGACCGAGAGCCAGCGCGACGACTTCGCGGACGGCCGGTTGGCCAGCCAGCGCGCTCTCGACCCGAGCCAAGGAGACGCGCTTGCCTTCGATCTTCACGATGCGATCGATGCGGGCCAACAAGCGAAAGCGACCATCCGATAGAATTTCGGCGCGGTCGCCCATCTTCTGTGTCTCACCGCCGGCGAAGGGCGATCCGACGTTCAACACACTCTCGCGATCGAGGTTCAGCGTCACCCCACCCAGCGCGGTCCACGGCTCGCTGTCATCGCGACGCTGGCGGATGGCGACGCCGCCAGTCTCGGTGGAGCCAAGTATCTCGACGGGCGGTGCGCCAAACAATCGGTCCGCTTCAAGCGCGCCGGCCAGCGGCAGCGCCTGACCGGAGGACAGGACGTAAGCCGGGCGGACAGCGCGCAGGCCGGGCGGAATGCGTGTCAGATGAGCCGGACTGGTCACCACGACGGTGCGCGGGGTGATCTCGCTGATCAACGTCTCCCAGGTGAAAGCCTGCCGGTCCGTGGTGCGCCAGCCAGCCATCATCGGCACGGCGATGCGAAAGATCAGCCCGTAGATATGCTGATGCGAGACGCTGCCGGCGACGTGATCGGCGCGAGCTCCGAACCACTCAACCCAATAGTTCGCCTCGGCATCGATCTGGCTCATCCGTTTGGGCGCTTGCTTGGGCGCGCCGGTCGAGCCTGACGTGAAGAAGATCAAGGAAGGGTCGAACGCATCGTCGAACGCGAAGGGCGCATCGCCCCCCGCGCCGAGCGCCAGCGGCGGCTCACTGTCGTCGGCAAGATGGTCGATCAACAATGAACCCGGCCCCGCGCCAACCTCCCCAAGATAGCCGGGTTGGGCGTGCGGCAGGATGGCGATCGTGCGGCCAAGGGATGCGGCAGCGAGCAGACCCGCCGCCAGCAAGGCTGCGCTTTCGGAATGCAGGAACACCGGACCCGCGCCCGGAGTGATCCGCGTCGCCGCACGCCTCGCCGCCGCCCGCACCTCGCCAGCGGTGATGGTTGCGCCATCGCGCTCGAACAGCACACGACTGCCTGGCGCGTGCGCAAGGGCCGAGAGCAGGCCGGTCATGTTGCCGTCGGCTTCCTGCGCTCCTTGGCTCTGCGCTCTTCCTGACGACGGGCCGGGCCGCGGACCAGAAACTCGCCGCCAAGCAGCAATCCCAACAGGGCGTAGGAGATGAGGCCGTTGTAAAGCGCCCAGGTCTCCAGCGACGCCGCCAGCGCGGTCCACAAAGCGACAACCGCGTTGACCACGAAGAATCCGCACCAAACCCAGGTGACGGTTCGGGTGTAGCGAACGCCGGCCTCGGGAAGATCAGGCTCGAGGACACGGGCGAAACGCTCGATCATGCTGGGCGGCCGGGCCAGCGACAGCGCGAAAGCGGCCAGCATCGCCACGCTCATCAGCACGGGATAGGTGCGCATGGCGAGATCGGCGTTGATCAAGCTGCCGACACCGAGCAGGCATGCGGCCGCCAGCGCCGCCCAAGTCAGCGCCTGCGGTTGACCCTTGCCGAGGCCGGTTGCGGCGCGCAGCACCAGCACCGCAACCAGCGCCAGCACAACCACCATCGGCCCGAGCGGATGAGCAAGGAACAGCGCGAGAAACGGAAACAGTAACGACACCGCGCCCAGCACGATGCTCAGCGCATCTGGCGCCCGCCGCTTCGTCTCCGATGCCGGAGCTACGGTCATTTTCTGAGGCGCAGGGCCTGCACCAACGCGACCAGATCCTGAACCGTGCGGACGGTTTCGAACTGCTGCGGGGTGACTTTTTGGCCGGTGGCGTCCTGAAGCTTGACCATCAGGTCGACCGCGTCGATCGAATCAAGATCGAGATCGTCCTTCAGATTGGCGTCCGGGCGAATGTCTGCGGCCGGAATCTCGAATACGCCGGTCAAGTAGGTGAAGACTTCGCTGTAGGCTTCATCAGCGGTCATCGCTGCCTCGCTATCCGCCCCCATGACGCGTCCTCCTCACTTCCGATTGATGAAATCGGCAAGAGCGCGGACGCTCTGGAAATGCGCCGAAAGATTCTTGTCCTGCGGGTCGATCTTGACGCCGTATTTCTTCTGGATGTTGACGCCCAGTTCCAGCGCGTCGATCGAATCCAGGGCCAGCCCGTCCTCGTCGAACAGGTTTTCGTCGGACTTAATGTCCTCGGGCCGGACGTCCTCCAGCCCCAGCACCTCGACGATCATCTGCTTCAGCTCGGACTCAACATCGCTCATGCCCGCAACAATCCCTCAATCCGCTCCGCCACATCCGCTTTCATCCGGCGGACGGCGGAGGCCGAGCGGTCCTTACCATATTGCCCCACCGTATCAATTCGCTCGTGAATACGGATGGTCCAGTGGGATCGCCGGGGCGGGATGGCGCGCCATGATTCGCCCTTGCGCAGGCTTGGCGGGTTGACCTCGATGGTGACGATCTGGACCGGCGCGCCGGCCATCAAGGCGACATGCGCGAAACCTTTCTGGTAGCGCCGAACCTGACCCTCGGGCGTGCGCGACCCTTCCGGAAAGATCAGCAGGTTGGCGCCCCCACGCAGGGCCTCGGCGCAGTCTTCCATCAGCTTCGCGGCGTCGCCGCTGTTGGGAATGTAGTCGGCGGCGATGACGACGCCGCGCATGAAGGGATTTCGCCAGATGCTGGATTTCACCACGGCGCGGGTGCGCTGCATGAACGACATGAGGAAGACGACATCCAGGAGTGAGGGATGGTTGGAGACCACGATCGCGCCCCTGAGGTCGCGGAGGACTTCAGGGTGGTCGCACTCGAAGCTCACGGTGCCCATTGCTTGCATGAAGCGGACATAAAACCACCACAGCCGATGCACCGAGGCCTGTGCGATGGCGGCGCGCTTCCTGCGGTCCCAGACAAACAGGAACAACAGCGGGAAGATGATCAGCGCCAGGATCAACCCGCCAAGTCCGAAAACGGCGAAGGAGATCGCCGTGGTGATCAGGCGCATGAAGCGGCCAAGGCTCGCGATGATCGAGACGCTTTCGCTCGCCGGCTGGGTCAAGGTCGCCATGTCAGGCCCTCTGCGCAGCTGGCCAAGGCCCGCACCCATTCCTCAGCGCCAATTCGCCCGTCCGCCACCTCGGATCCACGCCTCTCGCTTGCGACCAGCCGGACCGCCAGTTGCACGCCAGGGCCGGGTTCGTCGAAGTCATCATAAGGCGCCATCAACGGCAAATCCGAATAGACGAAGATCACGCTTGGACTGCCGGTGTGGATCCGCGTCCACGCCTCGGTGAGCCCGGCTGTCAACGTCCGAACTCCGGCGGCGATTGCGGTGTGACCCGCCCGGTTGATGACGATCTGGCTCGCAGCCCCGGCGGCCGCATTGTGCACCGAGATCGAGAATTTCGCAGGCGACAACAATTCGTTTTTCGCCAGCAGGACGAGCAGATCGAACGTGACGCCCATATTCCCGTAGCGCGAGGCGAAAACGATGTCCTCATCGATGCCCTGACCGGCCAGCCCGATCACACAGCGCGCGACGCCCAGGTCAAACGCGCTCATCCGCCGGCGCATCGCCTTAGGCAGCATCTCCTCGCCCGCGACAGCGCCAAACCTCTCCTCCAAAGCAGGGCCACGAACGATCGCAGCGAATCCCGCGGACCGCAGCGACAGCGCCCGCGAAGACGCATCTCCAAGTGCGAGCGTATCAGCCATGAACCCTCCCTCAGCCGGAGTGTAGCGGGGTGAGGCCCGGTCTCCTATAGGACAGGAAAGCGCCAGGCGATGGGAACCACATGCATAATGGCTTTCGCCATCTCCGTTACACGGTCCAGTGGATGCAGCCGATCACGGCGCGCCACGCCAAGGCGGCACAAAGGGCCTTGGCCGGCCAGATGACAGAAAAGCTCGGGCCGGACTGGCGGCTGTGGTCGCGTAGCCACAGTCGAGGAACGGTGGCCGTGGCGGCCGGAAATCCCCCCCTGACCCGGCTCGGCGTCGATGTCGAATACGCCGATCCGAGGCGGGCCTGGCGCGAGATCGCGGCGGCCTACATGCCGGAGTTCCGAGGCGATCCTGGCATCGATGCATCGACACTCTGCCGTCTCTGGACCTTTGGCGAGGCGCACCTCAAGGCGTTCGGATCGGTACCAGATCCCGACGTGCTGGATCGCATGATGCAGGCGCGGCCTCCCGAGGACGAGCCGGTCGCTTTCGCCAGCCGACGCTACTGGTACAGCGAAGCCCTGCCGGACAGTTTCTGGCTCACGCTGGTGTGGGAAGAAGAAATCTAGCCCGCGACCGGCGATCACATCCGAGATCGCCGCCACATCCGGATTGGCGCCCGAACCGGCATCTGGACGACCAGCCGCAGATGCAGAAGCGTCATCCGGACATTGTCGCGCAGCATGCGAAAGTTCGAGACGTTGCCCTCAGGATAGGTCACGCCGATCGGGCTCTCGATATTGCGCAAGCCGCGCCAGTTGAGCTGGACGAGCATCTCGGTGTCGAAATCCATCCGCTCACCGACCAGTTCGTGGTTGATCACGTAAACCGCGTCGGCGATGGGATAAATGCGCAACCCGCACATGCTGTCAGAAATCTCGCGCGAGGCAGTCTCCACCCACACCATGGCATGCGTGAGATAGCGACCAAACTTGCGCGCCGCAGGAACCGATGCATCGTAGACAGGAATCCCGCAGATCACGGCGGCGGCGTGCTGGCGCGACAACGCGATCAGCTGCGGCGTGGCATCGAGATCATGCTGGCCGTCGGCGTCGACCTGCAATGCGTGCGTCCAGCCGCGCGTCGCGGCGAGCCGGAAGCCGGTCTTCATCGCGGCGCCCTTGCCACCATTTTTTGCACGCCGCTCGACGGCGACGCCGCCAGCAGGATCAGCCAGCCCGGCGATCCGCGCGGCGATCTCCGGCGCATTGCCGTCGTCGACGATCACCACGTCAAGGCCCAGCTCCGCCAGCCGCAAGGCGATGGCGGGCAGGCGCTCGACATGGCGGTAGGTGGGGATGATGGCGCCGAGCTTGTACGGTCCGGGGTCTGGCACGGCGTCCCTCGAAAACCGCCCGAACCGTCCGCCGGGCGCGTTGCTCTCTATCCCGTTCCGACGACCTGGCGGAAGTGGCAAGCTCGCCCGAAGCATGTATAAACTTCAGGTTGGGGTCCCGAACCCCAAACCAGATGGGATTATCAACTCGCGACATCGACACGACACTATCGACACGACACTGAGGACCTCAGATCATGAAGATTGAGCTCGTACTGCTCGCCGCCCTGGCGCTCGGCGCCGCGGCCCCTGGCCTGGCCGCACCGGGCCGCTCTGACTACCAGACTTATCCGATCGCCAACGTGGTCAACGCCGAAGCCAACAAGGGCGTGCTCGGCGGCTTCAAGTTCCAGTTCGGCGGCGGCAAGGGCGCGCGCATCAACTCGACCCATACCCGCTCGACCGACCCGCGCCCGTTCAAGTCGGACTCCGAACGCTGCGAGCGCGCCTTCCTCAACGCGCTCGTCAAGGTGCGCAAGGACGCCGAGCGCCAGGGCGGCGCCGGCGTCGTCGGCATCATAACGACCTCGACCGAAAGCGGCGCGCCGTTGAAAAGCGCGACCGAATATGCCTGCATCACCGGCCGCTCGAACGCTCGCGTCTATCTTGAAGGCAGCATCGTGAAATAGACGACGGCCGAGCGCGCCGGACGTCTGCCGCTGCAACGCCGGAACGCTTGGCTGCTCTGGCGGTTTCCGATCGGCTCAATACATGCCGTCATTGCGCGCCGGGCGCTTGCTCTTGAGCACCTTCCAGACAAAGCTGAAGCTCACTGCATTGGTGAACTTGTCCTGCAAGAGCGGGCTACCCTCATTGGCCGACCCGGAGAGCGCGCGGCCCTGGTAGGTGAGATAGATCTGGAAATCCTTCGTCAGCTCCTTGGTCCACGAAACGTTGAGCGCGGTCGAAAGGTAGCCACCCTTGGCAGCGTAGGCCGGACGCGTCGGCGTTGCGAACGCCGGATCGACGCCGTACCAGTAGCCCATCAACCCCTCGTCAGCGACCGAGACAAACAGCTTTGCGTTCCAGCTGGTGCGCAGGTCGCCCGGATAGATGCGACGGTACATGATCGCCGGCTCAGCCAACCAGCCGATATGTTCGATCGACTTGAAGTCGCTCGCGGCGACGCCGCGCACCGGCAGCAGGGCGGTGATCTCGGTGCGCCCGTTCGAGGTCCATCCTGAATCCGAGATATGCCAGACGGCCTGCGGGCCGATCTGGAACAGATAGTCGAGGTCCGGCATGCCGGCCCGCGACTTGGCGTCGCGCGCGGCGTAGACGGCGTCGAGCGAGACATCGAGTTCGAACTTCTGGTTTTCAGCTGCGATGGCGCGGGCAACCCCATACTCCCCGAACCGGATGCGATCGCCGCGATAGATCAGCAGCGGCGCGCCGACGCCATTGACCTTCGACTGCGAGGCGCCGGGGTAGACCGGACCATAAAGGCCCGTCGCACCGACGCGCACCTCCCATAGCGGCTCCTGGCGAGGCTGGGGCGCAACCCCGGCGCTTTGCGCGCTCGCCCCACCGGCGATGGTCGCGATGACAAGACAAGCGGCGTATCGGGTGCGGTCCATGCCATTTCCCCAAGAATTCGCGCGGAGCTTAGGCGCAACTCTCCGGGGATGCGAGGCGCAGCTTGTTCTCGGCTTGACTCGCTACTCTTATGTAATAATGTCATTACATGATTACTCAAGACGAGCTCGACGCGGTCTTCCATGCGCTTGCGCATGCGCATCGCCGTCGCATGCTCGATCTGGTCAAGCAGCATCCAGGATGGGGCGTCGGTCAGCTCGCTCAGGAGTTCGACGTCAGCCGCATCGCCGTGATGAACCATCTTAACGTGCTGGAAACGGCCGGCCTGATCCTCAGCCGGCAGGACGGCCGCACGCGCCGACTCTATCTCAACGCGGTTCCGATCCAGCTGATCCATGACCGCTGGACCAGCGAGTACAGCGCCCACTGGGCGCGCCGCATCGCCGACATCAAATACACCGCCGAGGCGGTCGCCAAATCCAGGAGGGGCAGACATGGCAAAGCCGAATGATCCAAAACCCAAACCAGAAACGACCGCCTATGGCGAAACGACGATCTGGCGAACGGTGATCAACGCACCCATCGACGTGGTCTGGTCCACCCTGGTGAAGACCGACGAGGTGCTGCCGTTCTTCTTCGGCGCGATGTGCGACACCGCTGACGGCATCAAGGTCGGCGGCAAGATGCGGATGATCTCGAAGGATCGCAAGAACGCCATCGTATTTGGCGAGGTGCTGGAATTCTCGCCGCCGCACCGCTACTCTCACACCATGTCCTTCACCCAGGTGAAGGGCGAACGGCCAGCGCGCACCACGTATGAGCTAAAGGAGGTTCCAGGCGGCACCGAGTTCACGTTGACCTCGGAAGCGATGCCAGGCACCGAAACCGGCAAGATGATCCAGGGCGGCCCGTTCATTGTCGCGAACCTCAAGGCGCTGGTGGAAACCGGCAAGCCAGCCTTCAGCGGCAGGTTGGTGCTCGCGCTCAACCCGATCATGGGCCTGATGACGCCGAAGATCAGCCGCATTGAGAACTGGCCGCTTTGATCGGCGCCGACCGGCCGATCCTTCCAGCGCTGCTGCTCCTGACCGCCAGACTAGCGTTTCGATCGCGCCAGTGAATCGGCCACAACCCAGGCGACGCCGGTCAAGGCGATGTTGGCGGCGTTCTCGCTCCAGTACCAATGGTTGGAAGGCTCGGCCAGGAGCGTCGAGATATGCACCAGCGGAGTGAAGGACGCGTACATGATGGTCAGCAGGATCGCGGCGAGGCGGGCCTGGATGCCCGTCAGGATCGCAAGGCCGGCCGCGACATGCGCAACCCCGGTCGCATATCCCCAGAACGCCTGGCCAAACGGCAGCCAGCTTGGAACCAGCGGGGGCGGTAAGGTTCATGTAGAAAAAATGCGCGCCCCCGAACAACACGGCGCAGATCCCGAACGCCAGCTGAGCCACGCGCGTGAGGCGTGCAGCGAGCCTCGCCTCGATCCCGGCATTGGCGGCGTAGACGATCAGTCCGCCGGCCCCGATCGCAACTTGCGCGGCGGCGCCGCTATAGGTTCCGAACTCGGCAGAGTGCGCAAGCGCGACACGGCCGTTCATCAGGAGAACAACGACCAGCGTGTAGTAGACGGCCAGCCCGCCCGCGCCCCAGGCCGCGGTCCTGCGCCACTCGACGGCTGCGCCAGCGGACGAGCATGAAGGCGCCGGCGGCGTAAGCCAGGACAGTGCGCTCGGGGAAATCTTTGGGGACAGGCAGACCCGGGTCGAAATTCCCGAAGATGAGGCAGAGCGCCCCCAACGTCATGACGCCGAGCCCAAAGAGGCGCCAGCCAAACGCCTTCGCGCTCTGTTCCGTCGTCATCGCGTCCCTCCGATGCAGTTAGCCTCGCATTGAGCCAGACTTCCATGAAACTCGAAGCCCATTGCCAGACGATATCAGTGCGAACCGCACCCTGTCATCGAGGGGCGCTGCCGAGGCGCCCGATAACGTCGCCTATGAGCAGGCGGGGAGGTATGTCAACTTGGAGGAAAGACCGCTCAAGCAGAGAGCCCGAAGACACCTGAGGGTGTGAAGACACCTGAGGGTGTGAAGACATGGAGGCGACGCATGACGGTTTGGCGTGATCCGCGCATTCTTCCAGCCGATGAATGCGTGCTCGGTGCGCTTCTTGAGCGCCATGCGCGCGAACGACCCGACGCGATATTCGGACTTTTCGACGACGGCCAGACCTGGACCTACGCCCAGGCCCACGACCTGGTCCGCCGCACCGCGGCGGGTCTTGCAGCGCTCGGGGTTAAACAGGGTGATCTTGTCCATGTCTGGATGGCGAGCGGGCCTGACGCGATCCGGGTCTGGTTCGCCAGCAACTGGCTGGGAGCAGTCTATGTGCCGCTAAATCTCGCCTACAAAGGCCGGTTGCTTGAGCACGTCATCGCCAAGGCGCAGGCGAGGCTGATCGTTGCCGACGCCGATCTTGCCCCACGGCTGGCGGACATCAATCGGTCCGCGCTGAAGGATGCTGTCATCTTCAACGGCCGCATCGCACCGGTCGACGGCCTAACGCTCCACGAGGGCGCAGAAT
>JANMWT010000347.1:0-1643 GCA_031394145.1 Alphaproteobacteria bacterium
CCCATGTCGAGGACGAACACCTCGCCGCCCTGGGCCATGGCGCCGGCCTGGATGACCAGGGTTGCAGCCTCCGGAATCGACATGAAATAGCGGATGACTTGCGGGTCGGTGACGGTGACCGGGCCGCCTTCCTGGATCTGCTGCTTGAAGCGCTGCACGACGGAGCCGGAGCTACCGAGCACATTGCCGAAGCGGACCATGGTGAAGATGGTTCCGGTGCTCTTCTCGGCGGCGGCCTGGAACACCAGCTCGGCCAGCCGCTTGCTCGCCCCCATGACGTTGGTCGGGCGCACCGCTTTGTCGGTGGAAATCAGCGCCACGCGTTCGACGCCTGACGCAGCCGCGACCTCGGCCAGAACAGCGCTGCCGAGCGTATTGTTGCGCAGACCGGCCACCGCGTTCGCCTCGATGATCGGTACGTGCTTGTAGGCGGCGGCGTGGTAAATGGTCTGGACGCCATAGGTTTCGATGGTGCTGCGCAGAACTGCGGCATCGAGGACGGTGCCGAGTACGCTGACGATCGTTGGCGCCGGCCAGCGCGCCAGCCCTGCTGCCACATGCCCCGCAATCTGGCCCCCTGCAATCTCGCCCACCGCCTCGCGGTTGAGCCGGGCGAGCGTGTCCTGGATTTCGATCTCGACCAGATAGAGGGCTGCTTCGGAGATCTCGAACAGCACGAGGCAGCGCGGCCGCTGGCGCAGGATCTGGCGGGCGAGTTCGCTGCCGATGGAACCGCCGGCGCCCGTCACCATGACCGATTTGTCTGCTATGGCGCGAGCGAGCAGCAGCGGATCGGGCGGCACCGGATCGCGGCCGAGCAGGTCGTCGACGTCGATGGGTTTCAGGTCGGTGACGGCGACGCGGCCGGAGGCGATATCTTCCATGGCGGGCATGGTCTTGACGCGCACCTGATGCGCCGCCAGCCGCTGGATGATGGCGCGCCGCTCGCGCCGCTGCCGCTCCGGCAACGCCAGCAGCACCTCCTTGACGCCGTCGCGCTCGACCAGGCGCGGGAGCTTGTCCATCTTGTAGACCTTCAGCCCGCTGACCTGCTGGCCAATCAGGCTCGGCTGGTCGTCGATGAAGCCGACCGGCAAATAGACGTCGGACCGGCGCAAGGCTTCAAGCAATTGCACGCCTGAGGTGCCAGCGCCGTAGATCGCGACGTGGCGCTTGTCGCGCACCAGCACCGGTTTGAAATCGGGACCGAGCAGCGCCAGCGCGGCCAATTCGCGGCTGGCCCAGACGAGGACGCCAGCCAGCAGCGCGTAAATGAAGATGATGGAGCGCGGGAACACCAGCCTGGGGTCGCCGGTCCCGATCGCCATCAGCACGAGCAGGCCCCAGATCAGGACCGAGAGGGCCACGGCTGCGAAGATCCGGACAGCACCGCGCGTGCCGAGAAAACGGGTGACGAGTTGATAGAGGCCGAGGGAGTGGAATACGCCGATGGCGATCGGCGGCGCCGCCAGCATCACGATCCAGAGCGCGCCGTTTTCGGGGACATAAAGGCGGCTCCAGCGCAGCGAGAACGCCAGCCAGACGGCGAAGGTGGTGAGTATGAGGTCGCTCAGCACGAGAACCGCGCGCTTAGCCCCCCGCGACAGCGCAAGGATTCGTCCCCTCGCCCGGGTCAGCTCTGC
>JANMWT010000384.1:0-11331 GCA_031394145.1 Alphaproteobacteria bacterium
GCTATGTTCTTGGCATCACCTCCGTCGATCCCATGCACCATGACGTGCTGTTCGAGCGCTTTTTGTCGTCTCACCGCAAGGAGCCGCCTGACATCGACGTCGACTTCGAACATGAGCGCCGTGAAGAAATCATCCAGCATATCTACAAGCGATACTCACGTGACCGCGCCGGCATTGCCGCCACCGTCATTCATTATCGTCCCCGCAGCGCCATTCGCGAAGTCGGGAAGGTGCTGGGCCTTACCGAGGACGTCACTGAACGGATCGCGGGGCTGGTCTGGGGCAGCTGGGGCGGGGCTGCAACCGACGAGCAGCTGCGCCAGGCGGGTCTCGACACTTCCAATCCTGCGCTTGCGCGAGCCATCGGCCTGGCCACCCGGCTGCTCGGCTTTCCGCGCCATTTGTCTCAGCATGTCGGCGGGTTCGTTCTGACGCGCGGCCGCCTGGATGAACTTGTTCCCATCGGTCACGCGGCGATGGATGACCGCACCTTCATCGAATGGGACAAGGATGACATCGACGCTCTTCAGTTGATGAAGGTGGATGTCCTCGCACTTGGCATGCTCACCTGCATCCGCAAGGCGTTCGATTTCATCCATGAGATGGGAGGCCCTAAATACGGGTTGCGCGACATTCCGCTGGTGGTCCCAGCTGTCTATCGCATGCTGCAGAAAGGCGATTCGCTTGGCGTCTTCCAGGTCGAGAGCCGGGCGCAGATAAACATGCTGCCGCGCCTCAAGCCCAGAAATCTCTACGACCTGGTGATCGAAGTTGCGATCGTTCGCCCCGGCCCGATCCAGGGCAACATGGTTCATCCCTATCTCAAGCGCCGCAATGGAGAGGAGGCGGTGAGCTTTCCCTCGCCCGCCCCGGAGCATGGACCGCCAGATGAACTTCACCAGGTGCTCAACAAGACGCTTGGCGTCCCGCTCTTCCAGGAACAAGCGATGCGCCTTGCGATGGTCGCAGCGAAGTTCACCGATGATCAGGCCAACGGCTTGCGCAAGGCGATGGCGACATTCCGCAATGTCGGGACCATCCACAAGTTCGAAACGCTGATGGTCGAGGGGATGGTCAACCGCGGCTACGAACGCGCATTTGCCGAGCGTTGCTTCGATCAGATCAAGGGCTTCGGCTCTTATGGCTTTCCTGAAAGCCATGCGGCGGCGTTCGCGCAACTTGTCTATGTCTCGTCATGGATCAAGCATTATCACCCGGCAATCTTCGCCTGCGCGCTGCTCAACTCGCAACCGATGGGTTTTTATGCGCCGGCCCAGATCGTGCGTGATGCACAGGAGCATGGCGTCGACGTGCGGCCAGTCGATGTCAATTCCAGTTTCTATGACAACGCACTCGAACGGCGCGCCGATGGTGCGCTCGCCCTCCGCCTCGGCTTCCGGCAGCTCGACGGGGTCGTCGAAAAGGAAGCCACCCAGCTCGTTGATCGGCGGGCGCCATCCTATCGTTCGGTCGAGGAGATGCGCGAGCAGGGCGGCCTTTCAGCAGGGATGCTGCGCAAGCTCGCTGATGCAGACGCCTTCCGTTCGATCGGTCTCGACCGGCGCGCGGCGTTGTGGGCGGTGCGCCGGCTGCCCAATGACGATCTCCTGCCGCTGTTTGCCGCCGCAAAGGCTGAGGAGCTGGGCGAGGATACCGACGCTTTCCTGCCGCTCATGCCGCTGGGCGAGCATGTTGCGGCCGACTATCAGACAGCCCGTTTGTCGCTGAAGGCGCATCCAATGGACGTCCTGCGTCCAGTCTTCCAGCGCGAGCGCGTCCTGTCGTGCAAGGAGACGTCTGATCAACGCGACGGGGCCTGGGCGCGTACGGCGGGCGTCGTGCTGGTGCGTCAGCGGCCGGGCAACGGCAAGGCGATCTTCGTCACGCTGGAGGACGAGACCGGCGTCACCAATGTGGTGCTCTGGGCGCGCACTTTCGACCGTTTCCGGCGTGAGGTGATGGGCGCCCGCCTGATGCTGGTCGAAGGAAGGGTGCAAAAGAGCCCGGAAGGCGTCATCCATTTGATGGGCGCGCGGGTCTACGATCGATCCTCCGTGCTCGAACAATTGTCGGAAGATCATCGGGTTGCGATCGAACTTTCGCGCGCTGACGAATTTGCCCATCCCCAGCATGCCGCGAGCGACCCAGGCGCCCGGGGCGAGCCGCGCCATGGCCATCCGCGCGATGTCCGCATCCTCCCGAAATCACGGGATTTTCACTAGGACGCGGCGCGCCCGGGAAGGCCGACTGCAAAAAAACCCACAGCCCGGCTGGACATGTTCTCTTTTTGTTCTAGCATCGACTCCATGCAATACGCCTTCGATTTCCGCGGCGAGCGCGAGATGGACCGGCTGCTGGTGACGCTGCGGCGCGCTTTCCCTCTGTCGCCAGGCGACTGGCCCCGGGTCGAGCCCGTGGCCCAGCTCGCCAAGTCGATCCTGAGCACGCGCACCTATGACCGGGATGCGCGGCAGGCCTTCCGCGATCTGCTTGAGCATTTCCCCCGCTGGGCCGACATTGCCGAGGCCGAGCCGCGCGACATCGAACGCGTCATTGAAGCCGTCAGTTTTCCCATGGTGAAGGCCAAGCAGCTCAAGGCGGCAATGGCGGCCGTCCGCCGGCGCCAGCCGGATTTCGATCTTGGCTGCCTGGGCAGGCTTCCGCTGCCGGAGGCGCTCGCCTGGCTCGAGCAGCTCGATGGCGTCGGCCGCAAGATCGCAGCCTCGGTCCTCAATTTCAGCACGCTGCGTCGGCCGACCTTTGTCGTCGACGCCCATGTTTTGCGGGTTCTCTGCCGGCTCGGCCATGTCGACCGCAACGCCAACACCTTTGACGCCTATGACTTCGTCATGGCGACGACCCAGGACTGGACCGCCCAAGACTACACCGAGCTCCATGTCTTGCTGAAAATGCTGGGCCAGAAAGTCTGTCGCGAAGACCGTCCGTCCTGCCACGCCTGCGCCATGGCGCATCATTGCGCGCGCATCGATGCACCCGCTGATATGCGCCTGCGCCGCGCCGAACTGGCGCCCGCCTGATCGTTTCCGACCGCGCTGCAGAGAGGAGCGACGACTTGCTCACGTGCAGTTGCTTGGCTTGCGCTTACGCCTGGCGTCGACGGGGTCTATAAGCCTAACCAGACGCTGGGCCATTCATCCGTCCCAAAGCGCATGACCGGGAGGTTCGACAATGAAATCCGTGACTTCGGGCGTAATCGCGCTCGCCTTGCTGGCGACCGCCTTCGGCGCCGGAGCGGCCTACGCCGATCCACCGAAAACCAAGGTTTCGGGCGGAACCGTGGTCGGCGAAAGCGCTGACGGGTTGAACGCGTTCAAGGGCATTCCGTTCGCCGCGCCGCCGGTGGGCGACCTGCGCTGGAAGGCGCCCCAACCCGTCGCCGCCTGGAGCGGGGACAAGGACGCCACCAAATTCGGCCCGAGCTGCAGCCAGAACTCCCGCCTCGGCGCCGAAGCCAAGACATCGGAGGATTGCCTCTATCTCAACGTCTATGCGCCGGTGAAGGCCAAGAAAGCGCCAGTGATGGTGTGGATCCATGGCGGTTCAAACCTCAATGGTTCGGGCGCGGTCTATAATGGCGCAGCGTTCGCCAAGGACGGCATCGTCACCGTCACCATCAACTACCGCATGGGCGCGCTTGGCTTCTTTGCGCATCCGGAAATCACCAAGGCCGCCGCCGCCGATGGCCTCGCCAACTATGGCTTGATGGACCAGACCGCAGCGCTCAACTGGGTGCAGACCAATATCGCCGCGTTCGGCGGCGATCCGAAGAACGTCACCATCTTCGGCGAGAGCGCCGGGGCGATCGATATCTACGCGCTGCAAGGCCTCAAGACGTCGAAGGGCCTGTTCAAACGCGCCATCATGGAATCGAATATCACCTGGGGCGACAGCCTGCCGCTGGCCAAAGCCGAGCAGGACGGCATGGCGCTCGCCATCCGCGCCGGCGCAAGCGAAACGGCGACGCTGGCGGAGCTCAAGGCGATCCCGGCCGAGAAGCTGGTGGCGGCCGCAGCGGGTGCGCAATTCCCGATGGTCGATGGCCGCTTCATGACGGAAACGTCCCTGCAGGCGGTCGCCAACGGGCATGTCGTCGATGTGCCGTTGATCCTCGGCACCAACTCTTTTGAAGCCTCGCTGATCGCCCAGACCGAGAAGGACCCGAAGAAGCAGACCGACTGGACCAACGCCCAGGCTGGCGCGCCGGCGCGGTTCATTGCGACCAAGACGGCGGCCGGTCAGCCAACCTGGCTCTACTTCTTCTCCTATGTCGCAAGCGAGCGTCGGGCGACGGCTCCGGGCGCGGCGCACGCCACCGAAATTTCCTACGTCTTCGGCGGCCAGATGCGTCCTGCAGGCGCTCCTCCGGCGGCCGGCGCGCTGGCGACGCCCGCAAGCCAGTCCGAGGAAGACAAGGCGATGGCGGTGCTGATGCATTCCTGCTGGGTCGCGTTCGCCAAGTCAGGAACGCCGAAGTGCGCCTCCGGTCCGGCCTGGCCGAAATTCGATCCGAAGAAACCGCAGCTGATGGAATTCGGCTCGTCCTCGGGCGTGCGCGACGACTTCCGCAAGGCCGAGCTGGATACGGCGACCGCCGCCGAGCCAGGCGCAAAATAGGCGTCAGCAACGATCGCACCGATGAAGCGCCCGGATCGAACGATCCGGGCGCTTTGTTTTTGGCTCAGAGTGGAAGCGAGCAGCGACCCGTGCTCAACTCAGTTGCCGACAGTGGAGGCGCCCTATGCTCGATCACATCTCAATCACCGTCGCCAACGTCGAGGCGGCCAAGACATTCGATGAGGCGGTGCTAAAGCCGAACGGGGTTTCGCTGGTCATGTCGGTCTCCGCGAAGGAGACCGGTTCAACCGGGTTTTACGGTTTCGGAGAGGGTCAAAAACCCTGGTTCTGGATTGCTGAAGGACCAAGACGTTCGGGCCCGCTGCATATTGCACTTGCAGCAGACAGCCGCGCCAATGTCGACGCCTTCTACAAAGCAGCAATCGCAGCGGGCGCGACCGACAACGGTGCGCCTGGAGTCCGAGCGCACTATCACCCGAGCTATTACGGCGCCTTCGTCATCGACCCGAACGGGCACAATCTTGAAGCGGTCTGTCACCTGCCGGCGTAGCCGGCTTCGGGTGAAGTGGCGGTTTGCGCTCGGCCTACGCGCGATCGCCGAGGTGTGCTAGCGGTGAGGCTCTAGCCCGGGAGGCCGCCATGCGCCGATTAATGTTCGCCGTACTCGTAGCAGTATTCGCACTGGTTGCAGCGCCGGCCGGGCTTGCCGACACCGTGCGGATACCCAAGACCGGCGCGCCTGCGCTGGTCATAGACGCCCCGACCGGCTGGAGCGTAAGTTATGACGATCTGGGCAACCTGCAGCTACTGGCCAATGACAAGAGCGCCGTGATCCAGCTCTCGATGATCTCGGGCGAGGAATCCTCGCTCGAGTCCGACGTCATGGCCGCGCGCATTCTCGAAGCAGCCAAGTCCACGCCCTATGCGAGTAAACAGCCGGCCAGCGCTGCAGGCATCGCCAGCATGAGTTACCTGTCGACGATGCCCATCAACAACATCTCCTTGTCAGTGAGGGTGATGGTGCTGCGCATCGATGCTGGGCATGTCGGCTCGCTGGCGATCCTTACCCAGCCGAATATTAAGCCGGAACAGTCCGCCCTGGTGCAGGCGACGCTGTCGCTGGTCAGGGTGGAGGGTCGCTAGGCGGCGGTCCCGGCCCGAAGGCCTGCGCCCTAGGGATTTTCGACGGTTCACGCCTTTCCGCAACTCTCGGCCTTGATTCGCGCGAATCAGCGCACAATTCCCGACAATCGATCAACAGGTTCGCGCGGACGTGTTGTATCATGCGCTGGCGCGAGGGGCGCGCGGGCCTGTAGCGCTGATCATTCGAAAGACTGGAGCCGCTGTGGCGGGCGCGATGCGTTTCCCCGAGGAATTTCTCAACGAGCTGAAGTCGCGCGTGCGGCTGTCGGACGTCGTCGGCCGCAAGGTGCAGCTGAAGAAACGCGGCAAGGACTATGTCGGCTTGTCCCCGTTCTCGAACGAGAAGAGCCCGTCCTTCTACGTCCATGATGACCGGGGTTTCTACAAATGCTTCTCCACTCAGAAGGGCGGGGATGCGATCACCTTCATCATGGAAACCGAGCGACTGTCTTTTGCCGAGGCGGTCGAGAAACTGGCGCGCGACGTCGGACTGGACCTGCCCAAGGCGAGCCCCGAGGCGGCGCAGGAATACCGCCGCAAGGTGACGCTGATCGATTGGGTCGAAAAAGCGTGCGCCTGGTACGAGCAGCAGCTGCGCAGCCCGGCGGGCGGCGAGGCGCGCGCCTATCTCGAAAAACGCGGCTTCGGCGAGGCCGCCTGGACGCGCCACCGCATGGGGTTTGCGCCGAGCGGCTGGCGCAATCTCTCCGAGGAGCTGGTGCGCAAGGGCGCAAAGGTCGAGGAGCTGATCGAAGCGGGGCTGCTGGTTCGCCCGGAGGACGAGAGCGGCGGCAAGGCGAAGGAGCCTTATGACCGTTTCCGCAACCGGGTGATCTTCCCGATTGCCGATCCAGGCGGCCGCATCATCGCCTTTGGCGCGCGGACGCTCGAGCCGGACGGCAAGCCGAAATATCTCAACTCCTCCGACAGCCCGCTCTTCCACAAAGGCGAAACGCTCTATCGCTACGGACCTGCCCGCGAGGCGATGGCCCAACTCAAAGACGGGCCGCTGTCGCGCGGCTTGATCGTAACGGAAGGCTATGTCGACGCCATCGCTCTGGCCGAAGCGGGCATCGGAACAGCCGTCGCGCCGCTGGGTACGGCCCTGACCACGGACCAGATCGAGCTTCTGTGGCGCGCCGGGCCCGAGCCGATCCTCTGTTTTGATGGCGATGCCGCCGGGGTCCGCGCCGCCCACAAGGCGGTCGATCGCGCCCTGCCGATGATCGAGCCGGGCCGCACGCTTTATTTTGTCGGCCTGCCAGACGGGCTCGATCCGGACGACATGATCCGCACACGCGGCCCCCTCGCCATGCGCGATCTGCTTCTCGCGGCCCGCCCGCTGGTCGATCTTCTCTGGTCGCGTGAGGTCGAGGCCGAGCCGCTCGACACGCCCGAGCGGCGAGCCGGTCTTGAAGCGCGGCTTATGGCCGCTGCAGCCGCAATCCAGCATGGCGGCGTTCGCAAGGCCTATGAGCGTGAGCTGCGGGACCGGTTGTTCCGGCAATTCCGCCCGGGTCGTTCCAGCGGGCCAGGCGGCCCGGTTGGATTCGGAAAACCCAAGGGCAGTCCGGGGGCGACAGGCTTGCCGGGGCTGCGTCTCCTGGTTCGGGCGATCGAATCGCCGGAATTCTTCGAACTGGCGCGCCAGCGCCTGGCGGAAGCCGAATTTCAGGACGCCGATATCTCCGCTATACGAGACGCTGCGTTTGATGTAGCGAAAGATGCCGAAAAGCTTGACCGTCCAGCGGTTGCAGCCCATTTACGGATCTTCGGCCGCAAGCGATCAGTCGAGCTGTTGGAGGACTTTCCGTGCGGGGCGCCGCTCGATCTTCTGACGACGGAAGGTCGTGATTGGTCTGTCGCGCTGGATCGGTTTGTCATAACCTCCCGATTGATCGCGGAATCCGAGGCGGTTCGGGCTGAAGAAGGCGACGATGAGAGTGAACGGCGTCGGCTCTGGGCTCGGCATAAGGCTCATGTGCTGGAACGGAAGATGGCGGGCCGATCCTCCGTTGACGAAGCGATGAGCGATCCCGCGAACGAAGGCGCAGATGAACTGAGATCGATGCTCGGCGGGCTCGATGGCGAATTTAAGCGGCGATATCCCGAGGGCTGAGACGAATGGCGGCGGTTAAGACAGGTTCGGGGGCGAAAGCAAAACCCCGGACGGTAGCGAAGGCCGCGGAGAAGTCCGCGCCAACCAAGCAACCGGCGGCGGCGAAAGCGGCGGCGGCGAAAGCGGCGCCGGCTAAAGCGGCGCCGGCTAAAGCAACTCCGGCTAAAGCAACTCCGATTCAAGCAACTCCAGTCAAAGCAACTCCTGTTAAGACCGCGCCTGCTAAAGCGGTTGCGACCAAGGCGGCGCCTGTGAAGGCGCCGCCGGTAAAAGCGCCGGCCGCTAAGGCCGCGTCGGAAAAGCCCGCGGTCGCCAAGGCGGCCCCGGAAAAGGCTGGCGCTGAAAAGCCCGGCAAGGCGGCGACGAAAAGCGACGGTGCAAAAAACGATGGGCGGTCGGATAAGACCGGTCAACGGAGAGAGTCGATGGCGAAAACCGAAGCGACGAAACGCAAGCCGGCCGCGGAGACCGCGGACGGACCGTTGCTCGATATGAACGACGCCACCGTCAAGAAATTCATCAAGGCTGCAAAGTCGCGCGGGTTCGTCACCTATGACGAACTGAACAAGGTCCTGCCCTCGGACCAGAATTCGTCCGAGCAGATCGAAGACATCATGTCTCAGCTCTCGGAGATGGGCATCAACGTCGTCGATTCAGAGGACGAGGTCGAGGAAGGCGAGCGCCAGGAAGAGGCGGCCGAGGATGGCGAGGAGGACGGTGAGGGCAGGCCGCCAGCGCGCGCAACCGGCACCGCCGTCGCCACCACCGGAAAATCCGATCGCTATGACCGCACCGACGATCCGGTGCGGATGTATCTGCGCGAAATGGGATCGGTCGAGCTCTTAAGCCGCGAGGGCGAGATCGCCATTGCGAAACGCATCGAAGCGGGCCGCGACGCGATGATCCGCGGCCTCTGTGAAAGCCCGCTGACCTTCGAGGCGATCATGGTCTGGCGCCAGGAGCTGACCGAAGAGCGCGTGCTGCTGCGCGATATCATCGACCTTGAGGCCACCTATGCCGCCGCCCATGGCGGCATCGTCGATAACTCGCAGGTCGTGCTCAACGGCGGCGCGCCGCCGCCGGCCACGGCGCCGATCACCGCCCGCAAGGCGGCTGAGAAGGAACTCGCCGACAAGGCGCGTGAGAAGGAAAAAGAAAAGCCCAAACGTCGCGCTCCCCGCGATGAAGATGTCGATGAAGTCGAGCAGGAGCGGATCCGTCAGGCCGAGGCGGAAGCCGCCGACGCCGAGGACGAGTTCGACGATGGCGGCGCGATGTCGATGTCGGCCATGGAAGCCGAGCTGCGCGATGGCGTCACCACCACGCTCGACGCGGTCGCCGCCGAATTCCAGCGCTACCGCAAGCTGCAGGAGCGGCTGGTCACGCGCAACATCGAGGGCAAGGTCCTCACCCCGAAGGACACCAAGGAATACGAGGCCATCCAGAATGGCATCATCGAGAATCTCAAGACGCTGCACCTCAACAATGCGCGGATCGAGACGCTGGTCGAGCAGCTTTATGAGATCAACAAGCGGCTGCTGCAGCTGGAAGGCAAGTTGATGCGGCTGGCCGACGCGCATGGCGTGCCGCGCCAGGACTTCCTCGACAACTATTTCGGCAAGGAGCTTCATCCCGAGTGGATGGAGATCGTCGCTGCACTGTCGAAGCAGTGGAAGAAATTCGTCACCGCCGAACAGCGCCGGGTCACCGCGCTGCGCGAGGACGTTTCTGGTCTCGCCCAGGAGATGGGCGTGCCGATCGACGACTTCCGCCGCATCGTCCAGACGGTTCAGAAGGGTGAGCGCGAAGCGCGCCAAGCCAAGAAGGAAATGGTCGAGGCCAACCTGCGCCTGGTCATCTCGATCGCCAAGAAATACACCAATCGCGGCCTGCAATTCCTGGATCTGATTCAGGAAGGCAATATCGGTCTGATGAAGGCCGTCGATAAGTTCGAATACCGGCGCGGCTTCAAGTTCTCGACCTATGCGACGTGGTGGATTCGCCAGGCGATCACCCGCTCGATCGCCGACCAGGCGCGCACCATCCGCATTCCGGTGCACATGATCGAGACGATCAACAAGATCGTCCGCACCCAGCGCCAGATGCTGCACGAAATCGGCCGCGAGCCGACGCCGGAAGAACTCGCAGAAAAGCTCGGCCTGCCGCTCGAGAAGATCCGCAAGGTTCTCAAGATCGCAAAAGAACCGATCTCGCTCGAAACGCCGATCGGCGACGACGAGGACTCCAACCTCGGAGACTTCATCGAGGACAAGTCGGCGCTGCTGCCAGTCGATGCTGCGATCCAGTCGAACCTGCGCGAGACGACGACGCGGGTTCTCGCCTCGCTCACGCCGCGTGAAGAGCGCGTGCTGCGCATGCGCTTCGGCATCGGCATGAACACCGATCACACGCTCGAGGAAGTTGGCCAGCAATTCTCGGTGACGCGCGAGCGCATCCGGCAGATCGAGGCCAAGGCGCTGCGCAAGCTCAAGCACCCGAGCCGTTCACGGAAGCTGAGGAGCTTCCTGGATACCTGATCGTTTCAGCGAGCGGATCGAACCTGTTGAAGCCCGGCCGCAAGGTCGGGCTTCGTCGTTAGGGCGGCGACTGGCGGCGACCATTGGCACGGATTGCGAAGCGGCCCTGTTCTAAATCTCCGACACCGTCTCGAACCCGCCGAAGATCATTCGCTTGCCGTCGAAAGGCATATCCATGTCGCGCATGCGCGCATCTGCCATCATCTTCTTCCAGCCCGCGTCGCGTGTCGCCTTGTCGGGCCAGGTGATCCACGAGAACACGACCGTCTCCTCGGGCGTGGCCTGAACCGCGCGCTTGAGGTCGGTGGTCTTGCCGTCGGGCACATCCTCGCCCCAGTTCTCGACGCATTTGAGCGCGCCGAATTCCTTGAAGATCGCAGCGGACGCGCGAGCATGCGCCAGGAATTTCTGCTTGTTGGCGGTCGGCACAGCGACAACCACGCCATCGACGTAGCTCATCTGTCTCTCCATCGGCTTTCAATGGCGCATATAGACCGAAGCGGTTTGCGGGCGACGCGGCTGGGACATGCGCCGTCAACCGCGCTCACAGCCCTCCAAACGTATCGCACGCCTTGTAGTCGGCCGTGGTATAGCCCTTTTTCAGCCACTCGACGCGCTGCGCCGAGGCGCCATGGGTGAAGCCTTCAGGCTGGACGCGGCCGGTGGCTTCCTTCTGCAGCGTGTCATCGCCGATGGCGTTGGCGGTCTTGAGGCCTTCTTCGATATCGCCCGGGTCGAGCTTGACCTTGCCGCCCGACGCCGCCTCTGCGCCGGCCGCCCAGACGCCGGCATAGCAGTCGGCCTGGAGTTCGAGCGCGACGGAATATTTGTTGGCGGCGGCCTGGCCGCTGGCGCGTTGTTCGGCCTGCTGCACCTTGTCCGATATGCCGGTCAGTTTCTGGATGTGGTGGCCGAATTCATGGGCGATGACGTAGG
>JANMWT010000428.1:0-9470 GCA_031394145.1 Alphaproteobacteria bacterium
GCATGACCGACGAGCTGGGCGAGTTCCCCGCCGTCTGCAACAAGTCGGTGCAGGCGCAGTCGTCGGACGTCCAGCCGGCGATCCCGCTCGAGGTGTTCGATCACTCGCTTGCCGACCTGCGCGATCTGTCAGGCCGCGAGCTCGAACACCTCGGCCGCCTCGGCCAGCCGATCTTCAAGGCCAAGGGGTCTGGCCGCTACCAGCCGATCAGCTGGGACGCGGCGATGGATCTCGCGGGTGCACGCTTCGCCGCGACGCAGCCGGATCGCACATTCTTCTATTCTTCTGGCCGCTCGTCGAACGAGGCGGGCTTCCTGCTGCAGCTGGTGGCGCGGGTCTATGGCACCAACAACGTCAACAACTGCTCGTACTATTGCCATCAGGCGACCAGCGTCGCGCTCGCCGACACGGTCGGAACCGGCACAGCGACGGTGGAGCTCGAGGATCTGACGCTATGCGACCTGATCTTCGTCATCGGCGCCAACCCCGCCTCCAACCACCCGCGCTTTATCCATAAGCTGAAAGGCTGCCGCGACCGCGGCGGGCAGGTCATCGTCATCAATCCGGCGAAAGAGCCGGGGCTCGTGAAATTCGCTCTGCCGAAAGACCCGGTGTCGATGCTGTCAGGCGGATCGGAGATCGCATCCGACTATCTTCAGCCGCGAATCGGCGGTGATATCGCGCTGTTCAAGGGCCTCGCCAAGGCGGTGCTTGAGCAGGGCGGCGCGGCGATGGCGTTCATCGCGGCCCATGCCTCGGGCTTCGAAGCATTCGCGCGCGATATTGCGGGGACGGGCTGGGACGCGATCACGTCCGGCTCGGGCCTCGCCCGTCACGACATCGAACGCGTGGCGGCCGCCTATGTCCGCGCGAAGGCGGCGGTGTTTGCCTGGGGCATGGGCATGACCCACCACGCCCACGGCGTCGAGAATATCGAATACATCGTCAATCTCAGCCTGCTGCGCGGCATGATCGGACGGCGGGGCGCTGGGCTGCTGCCGCTGCGCGGCCACTCCAACGTGCAGGGCATAGGTACAATCGGGGTCAAGCCGGTGCTGGCTGCCGATGTGATGGCGAGGATGGAATCCGAACTGGGGATTACCCTCCCGCGCGAGCCCGGCTTCGACACCATGGCGTCCATGAAAGCTGCCGATCGCGGCGAGATCGATGCGGCGCTGATGATGGGGGGCAATCTTTTCGCCTCCAACCCGGATGCGCGCTGGGCAGAAGGCGCGCTCGAAAAGATCGGCTTCAAGCTGTTTTTAACGACCACGCTCAACCGTGGTCATGTCAGCGGCGTCAGCGAGGGCGAGGCGCTGGTCCTGCCGGTCACCGCGCGTGATGAAGAGTGGGAGCCGACGACGCAGGAATCGATGTTCAACTATGTTCGCCTCAGCGATGGCGGCGTGCATCGGCTCGCTGGCGTACGCCCGGAAACGATGATCCTCGCGGGTCTCGGCGAGCGCATCGCGTCCGGACGCGGTGTCGACTTTGCGACATTCGGCAAGCACGCGAGGCTGCGTCAGGCGATCGCCGCAATTGTTCCGGGCATGGAGGATCTTGCCGACATCGACGTGGCGAAGCGCGAATTCCACATCCGCAACCGGCTGTTGCACACGCCGGAATTCGATACGCCCACGTGCAAGGCGTCTTTCACCGTACGGCCACTGCCGGCGCCGAAGACCGAAGCGCCGTTCACGCTCACCACGGTGCGCTCGGAAGGCCAGTTCAACTCAATCATCTACGAAGAAAAAGACAGTTACCGCCAGACCACGACGCGCTGGTGCGTGATGATGAACCGCGACGACATTGCCGCGCTCGGGCTTGCTGAGGGTGGTTGCGCCGACATCCGGTCGGCGCAAGGCCAAATGACCGGCGTACGCGTCTATGCCTTCGATATGCGGCGCGGCGATGTCATGGCCTATTTTCCGGAAGCTAACGTCCTGACCAGCGTCGCGATCGATCCGCGCAGCAAGACCCCGGCGTTCAAGTCGACGCCAGTCTGGATCGCACCCGCCGCGCCGCCTCCGCCGTCTTGACCCGCGGCGCCGGCGTGGCTGGCGCAACCGTTAGAGATCCGGCGCCAAGCCGGGCGCGATGCGCACGCGGCGTCTCGGCAAACCAGCGTCTGCTGCTGCGCGTAAGGGCAGAGGGGTCGGCGTAGTTCAGCATGTAAGCAATATGCGAGAACGGAACGTTCGGTTGCCCGAGCAGGGTCTCCGCCAATTCGCGGCGCAGGTCGTCCTTGATCGCCTCGAAGCTGGTTCCTTCCTCCTTCAGTCGGCGCTGCAGGGTGCGGGCGTGAACGCCGAGGGCGCGGGCGGCCTGTTCGGGCGAGCAGTCGCCGCTGCTGAGCAGGCCGCGGGTCTTGCTGGTCACCCGGATGGTGAAACTGTCATCGCTCAGAGGGCCGAGAGACTTCAGATAGCCTTCGGCCAACTCGCGCAACCGAGCGCTGCGGCCGGGCTGCACGGCGTCGAGGATGGCGCGCTCGACGACGATGCCCATTTGCTCTCGACCGAACATCGGCGTGATGCCGAACAGCTTGCGATAAACCTGCGGCGACGACAGTGGCTGGTTCACGAACCGGACCTCGAGCGGTTGATAGTCCGGGCCACACAATTGTCGAAGTCCCTTGTTCAGCGAGCCGATCTGACGTTCGAGAAACTGGGTGTGCTTCGCCGGCGGGGCGGCCATCTGGAAACCCAGCGTAACGAAGTCCCGCGTCGTGCGGCGTATTGTGAGGATCGAAGCCGTCAGCGTCGGGTTGTGGATATGGATGTAGCGGCCTGCGATCTGCAGGCCCTCCCGCGCGGTTGGCGAGTGCAGCGCTGCGATCGACAAGGCACCGAGAACCGACTTATTGGCGATCGAGCCGGTCGCCAAGCCAAAATCCGGCCGCCCCAACCTCTCGGCCGCGATTTCCAGCGTCGCCATAAAGCTGCGCAGGGGCAGGTAGCGGTCGGGATGCTCGAGGTCCGCAACATCGACATGGGCAGCCGTCAGGATCTCAGCTGGATCGCCGCCGAAATCGGTGATGAGCTCGCGAATGCCCCTCCAGGCGTCGGCGCGGATGATCTCCTTAATCGCGCTTGTCTCCGCCAACAGGCCGGGCCGAACTTGCCTCTTGCGCAAGCAGCCGTGGTCGCGTTTTCGCTCAAGCAGTGTGCTCCGCCAACGCCGGCATACATGCCGCGCGCTCCGTCGCAGGTCAATTGAGAGCCAGTCGATCGAGGGCAGGGCAATCGCGTGAAGGAGACACGATCTAGGTGTCCGTACCGGCGAAGCGGGGCCGGCGGACAGCTGCGAGCGAGTTGACGCGCGAGGCGCGGGGCGAAGCAGCGCGGGGCGCCGCTGCTGCGACAAGCCGGATCCGGTAGGCGCGCGGCGCTTCGCCAAACCAGCGCCGAGCGCTTTTCGAGAAGGCCGATGAATCGGCGTAGTCGAGCATGTGCGCGATCTGGGAAAGGGAGACATTCGGCTGGGCCAGAAGTGTCTGCGCCATCTCGCGACGGACATCGTCCTTGATCTTCTCGAAGCTGGATTCCTCGGCTTTCAGCCGACGCTGCATGGTGCGTTCGTGGATGCCGAGGGTGTCAGCCGCCTGTTTCGGTGAACAGGCTCTTCCGCGCATCAAGGTGCAGGTGACGTTCGCGACACGCTCGGCAAAGGTCGCCGCTCGCGGCGGGGCGATCGAGCGCAGATAGGTCTCCGCAATCTGCTTCAGTTGCGGTGACCGGCCCGGCTGCCAGGCGTCGAGCACTTTGCGCAGGACAGCGATGCCGCTGATCGGCTTTCCGAACTGCGGCGTGAGGCCGAAATGGTCGCGATAGACGGATAGCGCCGACAGCGGCTGGTGGGTGAACCACACTTCCTGCGGCGCATAGCTCGGTCCGCCGATCTGGCCGAGCGCCAGGTGGAAGGAGGCGATGGTGCGTTCCGTGTTTTGAGTGCGGGGCATTTCCCGGCTCAGGGTCAGCGGCGCAGAGAGAAAATCGATCGGGCTTCGCGCCCGCGGGGTCAGCGTCATCGTGGTCGCAGGATTGTGGACGTAAATATAGCGTGCACAAATCTCGATGCTCTCGCGCGCCGTCGAGGAATTGAGGATCGCGATCGACAGCGCGCCGAGCATCGACAGGTTCTGATGGCGCCCGAAGATCAGGCCGAAATCGGGCCGCTCGAGGCGCTTGGCGGCGATCTCCAGACACTCGATCAACGCGCGCAGGGGCATATAGCGATCAGGCTCGGCGAGCATGGCGGTATCGACATGCGCCGCCGCCAGGATCTGGTCGGCATTTCCGCCAAGCTCCTCGACCAGCTCGCGAAACCCGTCCCAGGCGCTAGCTCGAATGATCTCTCTCATGCCTGCGGCGCCTGCGGCGGGTTGTCGCCGGGATCACACCAATCTGTCGTCAAATGATAAAAATATGTCGCCCTCGGAAAAGCGACTGGACGCCGGTTTCCGTATCTAACCGCTCGCCAACTCGTCGGCGTTCAGTCTTCCCCGGACACAGAAACCATGTCTTCGCCTTTAAGATCCGTCAATAAAGCCAACAGACCAAAGCGTATCCTCGTCGTCGACGACTCGGCGGGCATGCGCCTTTACATGCGGACGATCATTGCCGGCGCCGGTTTCACCTGCGTTGAAGCGGTCGCCGCCGCCGCCGCCTTCGACCTGATCCTGCGCGAGGATTTCGACGTCATCATCACCGATCTTCACATGCCGAAAATGGACGGATTTGAACTGATCAGCGCGCTCGGCCTCCTTCCTCCGGGGCGGATACGGCCGCCGGTCATCGTCGCCTCGGCGCGATTGGACGAGACGGTGGTGCAGCGTCGGCCTGAGCTGAAGCTCGCGGCGCAGCTGCTCGAAAAGCCGGTCGGCGTCGGCGAACTGCTGGACGCGATTGCAGCCGTGCTGCCCTTTCGTGTCCGCTGCGCCTGAAAGCGGTCTGACGGTGGCCTGCGGGCGACCTCAAACTGGTCTGAGACTGGTCTGAGACTGGTCTGAGACTGGCCGGTGACGCCAGCGTGACGGCCCACGCTTGACGGAGAGGCGGGCCAGGCGCAAACGGGCCGGCCGATGAACAAGCTCCTCGCTTTTTTCACCAATCTCGACGCGCGCGCCTGGCGGACTGTCTGGGTCTCGCTGGCGCTGCTGCTTGGCGTGGGCGCTCTGATCGTGCTCGGCAGGAGCGGCATCCTCGGGGTCTCCGAGCATGCGGCGACCTGGTTCGCCGATCTGCGCGCCGGTCCGTGGGCCTTGCCGACGACCGTGATGATCTTTGTCGTCACCGCCTATGTCGCCGCGCCGCAATTCATGCTGATCGCTGCGTGCGTGGTGGCGTTCGGACCCTGGTTGGGCTTCTGGTACTCGATGGCCGGCACGGTCGTCTCCGGCGTCACCATGTTCTACACCGGCCGGATCGCGGGCGCGGGTTTTCTCCGGCGCTATGGCGGATCGACCGTCAACCGCATGTCGCGCTTCATCGGCCGCAATGATTTTCTCGCCAGCTTGATCGTTCGCAACGTGCCGACCGCGCCCGCCATCGTCGTCAACATGGCCTTCGGCGTCAGCCATGCGAATTTCTGGCGCTACATCGCTGGCCTGACCATCGGGTCGATTCCCAAGACGGCGATCGTGGCTCTGCTCGGCCAGTCAATGAAATCGGCGATGGGCGGAGCGATGCTGATCGCCGGCGGCGTGGTGGTGGCGGTCGCGGTGATCTGGGTCGTGGTCACGCTGGTCGCCCGCAAGGCGGTGCGTGGCGATCGGCCAGATGGCGATGAACCGCCTGAAGCAGCTCCTGCCCCGAGCGAGATCAGCGCCGGCGGCGGTTGACCCGCCGGGCATGGGAAGCTTCGGGATGGGCAGGTTGGGTATGGGCAGCGCCTGAAGCGGCGTTAACCTCCCAGACCTTGACGCCAGCGACAGGCGGCGGGATAGAGACGTCTATGTCTCGTCCGTCCGCCCAGAACCGCGTTCCGGCGCTGCTTCTCCTTCGGGGGCTTCTTAGAAGCCCCTGGGCGCTTTCTGTGACGACTGCGTAAGCGGGTCGCGCGTCCAGGGGTCCCCTTCCAAACACCTCCGACACAACCCACGTCAGGACGCGTAATCCGATGACAAGCACCTCAGAAAAAGCCACCGCCAAAGATCGTGTGCTGATCTTTGACACCACCATGCGCGACGGCGAGCAATCGCCCGGCGCCTCGATGACCATCCGCGAGAAACTGGAGCTGGCTGAACTGCTTCAGGAAATGAAGGTCGATATTTGCGAGGCGGGATTTGCGGCCTCCTCCGAGGGCGACTTCCAGTGTGTCTCCCAGATCGCCGAGCTGATGAAGGACATGACCATCTGCTCGCTGGCGCGCTCGACGCTCGCCGACATTGACCGGGCAGGCGAGGCGGTGAAGAAGGCGAAGAGCTCACGCATCCACACCTTCATCTCTACCAGCCCCGTCCACATGAAGCACAAGCTGCGCATGGGCGAGAATGCGGTACTCGAGGCGGTTGGCGCCTCCGTCACTCACAGCCGCAAATACACGAGCGATGTCGAATGGTCGGCCGAGGACGCGACGCGCTCGGATTTTGATTTCCTGTGCAAGGCGATCGACGTCGCCATCCGCTCGGGCGCAACCGTCATCAACGTGCCCGATACGGTGGGCTACTCGCATCCGGCAGAGTATGGCGGCCTGATCCGCCGCCTGATCGAAACCATTCCGGATTCGGATAAGGTGATCTGGTCGACGCACTGCCACAATGATCTCGGCCTGGCGGTCGCAAACTCGCTGGCCGGCGTGATCAACGGCGCGCGTCAGATCGAGTGCGCGGTCAACGGCATGGGCGAACGCGCAGGCAACGCAGCCCTGGAAGAATGCGTCATGGCCCTCAAGGTCCGCGGCGATTCGATGCCGTTCTACACCGAGGTGGTGACGCAGAAGCTTTCCCGGGCCTCCAAGATGGTGTCGTCGATCACCGGCTTCCCGGTCCAGTACAACAAGGCGATCGTCGGCAAGAACGCCTTTGCTCATGAAAGCGGCATCCACCAGGACGGCATGTTGAAGCACCGCGAGACCTATGAGATCATGACGCCCGAAGATGTGGGCGTGCCCTCGACATCGCTGATCATGGGCAAGCTCTCGGGCCGCAACGCCTTCCGCGACAAACTCGAAGCGCTGGGATACGTGCTCGAGCAGCCTGCGCTGAACGACGCCTTCAAGCGCTTCAAGGATCTTGCCGACAAGAAGAAGCACGTTTTCGACGAGGACATCGTCGCCCTCGTCGACGACCAGATGGCCGGCGTCGCTGAGCGCATCTCGCTGAAACGCCTGAAAGTCGTGGCCGGCACCGATGGTCCGCAGACCGCCGAGATCGAGCTGATCATCGATGGCGAAGTCCAGGCCGCGCAATCGGTCGGCAACGGTCCGGTTGATGCGGTGTTCAACGCCATCCGCGCGTTGGCCCCGCACGAAGCAGTGCTGGAGCTCTACCAGGTCAGCGCCGTCACCGAAGGCACCGATGCGCAGGCGACCGTCTCGGTCCGCCTCGCCGACAAGATCGCCAACAAGGGCCTCGTCGCCACCGGCAAGGCGAGCGACCCGGATACGCTGGTCGCCTCGGCCCGCGCCTATGTCCATGCCCTCAACAAGCTGGAAGTGCGCCGCCAAAAGGCGATGGCGGCGTAAGCTCAGCCAGCCCGTCTCGACAGCGGGCAGCCGCGGGTTATCAGTCTCTCAAGGCAGCGGGTGGTGAGCCACGACCCGGCGTTTCTCAAAGCGATTGGCGTCACGCGGGATATCGGGCTGGATCCGGCCATCGGGGATTGATCTTCTGGCGACGGGTCGCGGCAAAGCCTGCAGCGGCTGCGAGAAGGCGGGCGATCACGGTGAAGCCCGCATGAATGGCGCCGGCCTGCTCCAGATCGACGATCTGCTGGCCAGGATGGTAGCAGCGGCCTGCTTGATTGAATCAGTCGCGCCAGCGCCCCCATCGTTCATACCCGAGCCCGCCGCAGAAGGCGCCGATGATGAGGCCTGCGGGGCTCAGCACGCCCAACCCGACACGCCGAAGCATCGGGTTCTGACCCTAGGGCTTCACGCCGCCGAGTTTGCAGACATGCTTCCATTCCTCGGCGCTGACCGGCTGCACCGAGAGGCGACTGAACTTGATCAGGGCCATCTCCGACAGTTTTGGATCGGTCTTCGCATGATCGAGCGTGACCGGCGTCTTGAAAGGTGCGACCGCCACCGTATCGACGCAGACCCAGGGTGAGCCCGCCTCTGCCGAAGGATCGGGGTAGGCTTCCCTCGCCACCTCGACGATGCCGACAATCTCCTTGCCGAGGTTCGAGTGATAAAAGAACGCCTTGTCGCCCTTCTTCATCTTGATGAGGTTGAGCTTGGCTGTGTGGTTGCGCACCCCGGTCCATGGCTCGCCCTTGGCGCCGCGCTTGACCTGATCATCCCAGCCAAACACATCGGGCTCCGACTTCATGAGCCAGTAGGCCATTCGCGTCTCCTTGGATCCTGAGAGGTCGTTGTAGCCGGGTAGGCAGGCGCCGGGCCAGCGAATTCCCGGTCAGTCCCTCACGGCGACCAACCGGATCGCCGTTTCCGGGCAGGCCGCCACGCACAGCGCACAGCCCAGACAGGCCTCGGCGTTGGGCGTCGCTGCGGTCTTCATGCCGTGGACCCAGACTTTGAGTTTCGCCAAGGCCGGCAGGCCTCGGAAAACTTCGGGCGCGATCCGCTCGATGGCGAAGACGTCGACCGGGCAGGCCGCGTCGCACGCCGCCTTGGCTTCGCACTTCGCAGGATCGACCACCGGCCGGAGCTTGCCGGGCGGTTGCTTGCAGCTCTCGGGCAGGGGATGGGTCTCGAACATGAGAAGCGCCTCCACGCCAAGCATGGCCCTTTCGGCGCAGGCTCGCAATCGCGCCGGGCCATCGCGCCGGGCCTCCACGGGTCAGCTCTTGGCGTTGAGGTGCTGGGCTTTGCGCAGGGTAGGGAACATCCACGCCCAGATCGCAGCAACCGCCACCGCCGCCAGCCCGCCGAACACCGCCGCCGGCACGGCGCCAATCCGTCCCGGGCCGATCAGCCCGGCCATTGTCCCGGCGCGGAATTCACCGAGTTCGTTCGAGGCGCCCACGAACACCGAGTTGACCGCGTTGACCCGCCCGCGCACCTCATCCGGCGTCCACAGCTGCAGCAGTGTCTCGCGCACCACAACGCTCACCATGTCGACCGCGCCGAGCAGGGCGAGGGCGACGATCGACAGCCAGGCGAGGGTGGAAACGGCAAACGCGACGGTGAAGGCGCCGAACAGGGCGACGCAGACGAACATGATGTGGCCGGCGTTCTTGCGGATCGGGAAGCCGGCGAGCAAGCCCGCCATGGTGATCGCGCCAAGCCCCGGTGCGGCGCGCAGCCAGCCAAGCCCGGAGGGGCCAAGCTGCAGGATGTCGCGC
>JANMWT010000498.1:0-4806 GCA_031394145.1 Alphaproteobacteria bacterium
GGCGGCCTTCCGCGCGGCCGCCTCACCGAACAGGTGGGCGCGCCGGGGCTTTCGGGCCCCCCCCCGCGCCGCTTTCCATTCCCGGGCCGCCACCTGCCCTAAGCCGGCAAGCACCGAGGCCACGGTGATGCCGATGAAGACACCCCAGACGCCCTGCCCAAGATGCAGGGCGAGCCACCAGCACAGCGGCAGCATGATCGCGATGTAGGAGCCGATGTGGATGGCGGTTGCGGTCCACACGGCGCCCTGAGCGCGCAGCGCCATGGAGCCGACGCCCTGCAGGCCGTCAAAGATGGTCACGAAGGCGGCGGCGGCCAGCATTGCGGCGAGGACCGGCACGAGATGCGCGCCCGCCGAGGCTGGATTTGCGCCATTGAGCCAGACCACCGAAATGAAGTCGCGCAGAATCCACAATATAAGCGCCAGCAGGGCGCCGAGCGCGAGCGAGGCGGCGATGCCCAATCGGGACGCTTCCTGGACGCCGACTGGGTCGTTGCGGCCAAAAAATTCGGCCACCCGAACGCTGGTGGCGGTGCCGAGGCCGACATAGATCATGAACACCACGCCCATCATCTGGACGGTGAGGCCATAGATCGTGCCCGCATCTATGCTGACCAGCGTAGCGATGACGAAGGTGAGGTTGAACGAGCCCCACTCGGCGACGTTTGCAATGCCAGTTCCAACCCCAACCATGTTCTGGCGCTTGAATTCGTCCGCCGGTCCCTTGGGGGCCGGCTTCCAGGCTGGGGTCAAGACCGCGACGGCAATCAGCAGGCAAACCATCATGAAATAGCGCGACCCGGTTGTCGCCCAGGCGACGCCCGGAGCCCCGTATCTCGGCACCAGGATCAGGTCGACCACCAGGTTGACCAGAACCGCCACCATCGAGATTGCGGTCACGACATTGGGCTTGCGGAGCGCTTCAAGGTAGGAGGAACACGCCAGCCCCACCATGTGCGCGATGGCGCCATAAGCGAAGATCCAGGTGATCTGGGTGGTCGCCGTCGCCAGCGTGGCGTTGAAACCGACAAGGTCGAGCAGCGGCCGCGCGATGACGATGCAGACGCCGGTCGCGATGGCACCATAAATCAGCGCGACGATCAGCCCACGGCGGAAGATGCGGCCGGTCTCTGCGCCCTTGCCGGAGCCATTGAGTTCGGCGGTCAGCACCTGGACGCCGATCATAAGGCCGATGCCGAAACCGAACATGATCCCGATCGGTAGCCAGCCATTGAGCACAAACGGCAGATCGCCCGGCCGGTGGCGCGCCAGCACCACAGAATCGGTCATCTGCATCAGCATGAACGAGGCGCGTGAAATCGCCACCGGCACGGCAAGCCGGATCAGGTCGAACATGTCCTTGGGCCGGGCCCACGCCGGTAGTCCGGCGGGCCGGCGAGCGTCGGCGGTCATGGGTTAGCTCCGTTGCGCTTCTGGCGAGCGCTTTGGTCTGGCATCAGATGAGGGCGTGGAATGTCGGCCGGCAAGCGGCCGACAAATCCGTTCAGGCGGTTGGTCGCGTGCAGGTGGTGGCGTTCGCGCCATCCGTTCCGGCTAGCGTCAGCGTGGTCGGCGTGATCGCGACCGCTGCGGTCGTCGACTGGCCAACCAGCATCTGGTTGACCATGCCTTGCACGAGTTCGGGGCCGACTGGCTTGCCGTTCAATGTCGCCGACGCGATCTTGAGGCTGGTCACCTTGGCCTCCAGCTGCTTGTCGTCCGGCGTGAGGGCCCAGCTACCCGCGCCATCGCCCGCCGCCTCGATCTGGAAGGCGCCCTGGCCGCCGGCAATGTTGATATGGAAGGTCGTCGTCCCGCCTGACACGTAGGTCATCTGGCCCTTGATGCTTGCCGTCGAACCGATCTTGCCTTCGCAAGTCCATGTTCCCACCAGCATCTGAGCCGGCGTCAATGGCTTCGGCGGCGCCGATGCGCAACCGGCGATGAGAACGGCCACAGCTGCGCCGATCAGGTGATTTTTCATCTCGATACCCTCCATGGCGCGGGATAGCGCGAGGTCGGTCTAGGTCTTCGCTCCGCCCAGCTTCTCCGCTACCAGGAATGCCAGTTCAAGCGCTTGTTCGTTGTTGAGCCGCGGGTCGCAGTGCGTGTGATAGCGATCGGACAGATCAGCCGCGCTGATCTTCTCAGCTCCACCGGTGCATTCGGTGACATTCTGGCCGGTCATCTCGAGGTGAACCCCGCCCGGGTGTGCGCCCTCGCCCTCCACGATGTCGATAAACGCCGATACCTCTGACAGAACCCGCTCGAACGGACGGGTCTTGTAGCCGCTATTGCCGGCCTTCTCGGTGTTGCCATGCATGGGATCGGACGACCACACCACGGTTCGGCCCTCGCGCTGGATGCGACGAACCAGTTTCGGCAGGCCGTCGGCAATCTTGTCGGAGCCGAAGCGCGCGATCAGCGTCAACCGGCCTGGCGTGTTGTCTGGGTTCAACACGTCGAGCAAGCGGATCATGTCGTCTTCGGCCAGCGACGGGCCGCACTTCATCCCGAGTGGGTTACGCACGCCGCGGCAGAACTCGACATGCGCATGGTCGAGCTGACGCGTGCGGTCGCCGATCCAGAGCATGTGGGCCGAGGTGTCGTAGAACTCTCCCGGCCGGGTCGAGTCCTCGCGCGTCATCGCCTGCTCGTAGCCAAGCAGCAAGGCTTCGTGGCTGGTGTAGAAGTCGGTCGAGTTGAGGCCCGGCGTCGTCTCTGGCGTGATGCCGCAGGCGGCCATGAACTCCATCGCGTCGGTTATGCGTCCGGCCATGGCCCTGTATCGCTCACCCGCCGGCGAGCGATCCACGAAGCCGAGCATCCAACGGTGAATGTTGTTGAGGCTGGCGTAACCACCCTGGGCGAAGGCGCGAAGCAGGTTCAACGTCGCCGCAGACTGCATGTAGGCCTGCATGAGGCGCTGCGGGTCGGGCGCTCGCGCCTCAGGCGTGAACTCCATGCCGTTAATGTTGTCGCCACGATAGGACGGCAGGGTCACGCCATTGATCGTTTCGGTCGGCGCCGAGCGCGGTTTCGCGAACTGCCCCGCAATCCGGCCGACCTTCACAACCGGCTTGCGGCCGGCAAACGTGAGCGCCACCGCCATCTGCAGCAGCAGACGGAAGGTATCGCGGATGTTGTTCGGATGAAATTCCTTGAAGCTCTCGGCGCAATCCCCGCCTTGCAGCAGGAATGCCTTGCCCGCAGCCACCTCGGCCAGTCGCGCGGTTAGCGTGCGCGCCTCACCTGCAAACACCAGCGGCGGATAGCTCGAAAGCTGCTTCTCGACGGCATCGAGCTTCAAGGGATCAGGATAGTCAGCCGGAATGTGCAGCGCCGGCCGCGCTCTCCACGAGGCGGGCGACCAGGTTCCGAGCATGTCGTCCTTGGGCATGGCGTCCTCGCCGCTCGGGTCCGCGGACCCGGTTCGCACTATGGTGTCGCCGAACCCGGCGTCAATTCGCTCATGCGGGTTCATGGCAACAGCTCGGCGATCTGGACAGCGTTCAGCGCCGCGCCTTTCAGCAGCTGGTCACCGCAGACGAACAGCGCCAGCGTATGGCCGGTCGGGTCCGAGAGATCCTCACGGATGCGGCCAACCAATACCTCGTCGCGACCCGACACTTCGACCGGCATCGGAAAGCGGTTGGCGGCGCGATCGTCGACCAGCTTGATGCCCGGGGCTTTCGACAGCAGCGTGCGCGCTTGTTCAACCGAAACCTTGTCGGCGAACTCAGCGGTGATCGCCATAGAATGAGCGCGCAGCACCGGCACGCGCACGCAGGTGACGCCCACGCGCAGCTCGGGCAGGCCCATGATCTTGCGCATCTCGGCAATCACCTTGGCCTCTTCGCCATTGTAGCCGTCGGCGCCGATCGTGGTGTTGTGGCTGAACAGGTTGAAGGCATAAGGATGGGGCAGAACCTTGGGCTCGTACGCCTCGCCCTTGAGGTAGGCGCGTGTCGAGATTTCCAGCTCCTCCATCGCCGCCGCCCCGGCGCCGGAAGCGGATTGATAGGTCGAGCAGATCATCCGCGTCAGCTTGCCCTGCTTGTGCAGCGGCCACAGCGCCAGCGCCATGATGGCGGCGACGCAATTAGGGTTGGCGTAGAGTTTCTGTCTCGCTGTCACCAGCTTGCCGTTCACCTCCGGAACCACCAGGGGAACCGCGGCGTCCATCCGGAAGGCGGACGAATTATCGATGGCGACGGCGCCGGCGGCGATCGCCAACGGCGCATACTTCTTCGAGATGTCGGTTTCAGATGCAAACAGGGCGACGTCGACGCCAATGAAGGCATCATCGGTCAGCACCTGAAGCTCGACGTCCTTGCCCCGGAATTTGAAACGCTTGCCCGCCGACCGCTCGGACGCGAAGGCTTTCAGTTGGGTCGTCGGATAGCTCGACCGCTCAAGGCAGCGCAACATCTCGGCGCCAACGGCGCCGGTCGCGCCAACCACGGCCACGGTCTTGCTGCCGACGGATTTGCCGGAGGCGGTGTGGGCGGCCGGGGAAAGCTGGGTCACGTCTTGGTCTCCTGATGTCGCCGGAGACGGGGCTTTGGTGAGCCTGGCCCGTCCGGTTCCCGGCGGGGCTATGGATGGCTCTCAGCCTGCGTTCGCAAGCACTCGAGCCATCCGCCCCGGGGGCGTAATGGTCTTCCAGTAGCGCTTGCTAAACGAACGGGTCATGGCACGGGCTTTTAGGGCACGACCCGGCCGGACGTCAACCATCGCCAGCGATTGCTAGGGGTTTTGATCAAGCCGTGCGAGACTTGCGGATGCAGCGCGCCGAGCTTCTTG
>JANMWT010000528.1:0-2564 GCA_031394145.1 Alphaproteobacteria bacterium
ACGGCGTTCAATCGGGACCCCCTATCGGCGTGCAAAAGGGACCCCTCTGTTGACGCTGGTTGGTTGGGATTTTTCTTAGGCTGGGGTCGTAGGGAGGGCGTAGCCCGACCGGAGGCGCGAGCCTGAGAAAAATTCAGCGCGTTGGCGTGGGGGCGGATCAGGAACGGTTTTTGAGCCGCCAGCTGTCGTTGCCGGTCTCGACGATATCGCAGTGGTGGGTGAGGCGGTCGAGCAGGGCGGTGGTCATTTTGGGGTCGCCGAAGACGGACGGCCATTCGCCGAAGGCGAGATTGGTGGTGATGATCACCGAGGTTTGTTCGTACAGTTTGCTGATGAGATGGAAGAGCAGCTGGCCGCCGGCGCGGGCGAACGGCAGATAGCCGAGTTCGTCCAGGACCACCAGTTCGAGGCGCGCCAGTTGGGCGGCGAGGGCGCCAGCCTTACCGATGCGTGTCTCTTCTTCGAGGCGGTTCACCAGATCGAGGGTGTTGAAGTATCGGCCCCGGGCGCCGGCGCGCACGAGGTTGGCGGCGATGGCTATGGCAAGATGGGTCTTGCCGGTTCCGGTTCCGCCGACCAGGACGATGTTGCGGCGTCCTTCCAGGAAGGCGCCGTCGTGGAGAGATCGGATCAGGCCCTCGTTGACGGCGGCTCCCTCGAAGATGAAGGCGGTGAGGTCCTTGATGGTCGGCAACCTGGCGGCGGCCATGCGGTAGCGGACCGAGGCGGCGTGCCGATGGGCCTGTTCGGCAAGCAACAGGTCGCTGACGATCTCCATGATCGTGCGGCCCCGTTGCAGGCCGGTGGTGACGGCTTCGTCGAAGGCTCCGGCCATGCCCTTGAGGCCCAGTGCGCCCATGGCGGCGATCATCTCATGCCGCTGCATGGGAGGCTCTCAAATTGTCGTAACGGGCGCAGTCGGCGATCGGAGCGCAGGTCAGGGCCAGGGCCTGGGAGACGGTGAGGGCGTCGGGCGGCGGCGGCTCGCGACGGCGGGAGAGGATATTGAGGATCACGTCGTCGCCAGCGGCTCCATCCTCCAGGGCCTCGCGCGCGGCGTCTTCGACGGCGTTGAGCCCGTCGGTCAGCACCATGGCGAGAACCCGGACAAAGCGCCGGTCGCCTTCGTCGCCCGCGCCGAGCTTGCGGCGCAGACGGGTCAGCGCCGACGGTAGCACCCAATCTTGGAACGGCGCTCCGTTGCGCAGGGCGCCGGGCTTACGGGCCAGCACCGGCAGATAGTGCCAAGGATCGTAAAGGGTCCGACCGCGCCCGAAGACACGGGCGTGTTCCGCCACGATCTCCTCGCCCAGGCGCACGACGATCCTGTCGGCATAAGCGCGAAGACGCACGGTGCGCCGCGCCGCGTGGGCCTTCACCGAATACTTGTTGCGGTCGAAGGTGATCAGGCATGTGCCGCTCACCGCGTGCTCGCTCTCTTGGTAGCCGTCGAACGGACCCAGCATCGGCTGCAGGGCCGGTCGCTCCGCATCCCAGGCCTGGGCGACGGTCATCTCGCCCTGCTCCGGGTGAGGTCGCCGATCCGCCCATCGGCGACATTCCGCTTCCAGCCAGCCGTTCAACTCTTCGAGGCTGGAAAACCGCAGCCTGGGTTGGAAGAAACGCCCCCGGATCGTCTGGACCTGATGCTCGACCTGGCCCTTCTCCCAACCCGCCGCCGGGCTGCAGGCGGTCGGTTCGATCATGTAGTGATCGGTCATGATCAGAAAGCGCCGGTTGAACACCCGCGTCTTGCCAGTGAACACCGCGTCCACCGCCGTCTTCATGTTGTCGTAGATGCCCCGCGTCGGAACCCCGCCAAAGAAGACGAACGCCCGGGCATGGGCGTCGAAAACCATCTCCTGGCTCTCCCGCGGATAGACCCGAGTATAGACCGCGCGCGACGCGCACAACCGCACCTGGGCGGCCTTCACCCGCATCGGCTTGCCGGCGATCTCCACGTCCTCGTGGCTCCAGTCGAACTGGAAGGCCTCGCCCGGACGAAACGCCAACGGCACGAACGCCGTTCCGCCCGCGCCAGGGTCCTTGCGCCGTGCGTCACGCCACCGCGCGGCATACCGGCGAACCGCGTCGTAGGACCCCTGGAAACCCTCGCGCGCCAACAGGTCATGGATCCGCGTCATGCGTAGCCGGTCACGACGCGACAGCGCTTCGTTGGCCGCCAGAAGGACGTCAAGCCGATCCTTGAACGGTCCAATCTTCGGCAGAGGCTGGATGCCACGCCGATAACTGAACGCCCCCTCCGGCGCCCGCACCGCCTTGCGAACCACCTTCCGCGACAACTTCAGGTCCCGGGAAATCGCCTTGAGCGCCTTGCCCGACGCATACTCGCGCCGAATCCTTACGACCGTCTCCACCACCAACATCCCCGTTCCGATCGCCTGACAAAAAAGCCAGACCATCGCGCCAATCCAACGGAATGAGGGGTCCTTCTTCGACGCCGATCACCCCAAATAAGGGGTCCTTCTTGCACGCCGGTCTACAGTCGTTTGCGTACCGGCCGTTTTGCGTCTGTGTCACCTAGACGCGTGCGAAGCTGAATA
>JANMWT010000531.1:0-6776 GCA_031394145.1 Alphaproteobacteria bacterium
ATACATGTCGACGCCGGTTTCGGGTCTTGCAGTGTAGATCACGCCGGCGATGTCGCCGTCGCCGATCAAGTTCACCCGCGCGCCGGCCTTGCGCAGGTCGGCGATGATCTTCTCGTGGCGCGGCCGGTCGAGCACGCAAACGGTGATCTCGCGTATGTCGACACCCTTGGCCTTCGCCAGACGCAGCGCGTTTTCACCGGGCGGCGCGTCGATATCGACCACGTCGCGCGAGAAGCCGGGACCAACCGCGAGTTTCTCCATGTAGATCGCCGGCACATGCATCAACCCGCCGCGCGGCGCCACCGCCAGAACGGAAAGCGCGTTTTCCATCGCCTTGGCGGTGAGCGTCGTGCCCTCCAGCGGATCGAGCGCCACGTCGAGTTCCGGCGCCTTGCCGTGTCCGACGGTTTGGCCGATGGCTAGAAGCTGCGAGCCCTCGCGGCCGTCGGGGCTCACCACAACCCGACCGGCCATGTCGATCTCGGCCAGCGCCGCGTGCATCGCCGCGAACGCCGCTGCATCGGCCGCCTGCTCGTCGCCCCGACCGACGGTGCGCCCGGCGGCGACAGCGGCGCGCTCGGTCACCGCGACCAGCGCATAGGCCAGAGTCGAGGACAGCACGGAGGATTTGGGCATGGACGAATCTCGGGAGAAGAATTTGGGGGATCGGACCGAATCTGTGCGGCAGGCATACGCCCCGCGCCGGCCGTCCCCAAGCCTTTTCCGCCCACGCGGCGATCACTCACACGCCACAGCAGAATTGCTGCAGCGCGATGATTTGATTCAGGTTTCTGATGGCGTCAGAAACCTCAGGCCGCCGCCGTCGCCGCTTCGGGGGCCTCGAGATCAACCCTGGGCGCCAGGATGCCGCGGAAGATGAAGGCAAAGACAAGCATGGCGACGGCGCCGAGCGTGATGAGCCCGGCGTGGATCGCCCAGAAGGAAAAGCCGTCCATCGTTTCGATGAGGCCGGCGAGATAGCCGGTCGCGCCGTTGCAAATGAAGAGGTTGAGATAATAGACGCCGATAATCACCCCGCCCGTGCCTTTCGGCGCAACCCGCGAGAAGAGCGCGAGGCCAATCGGGAACACCATCGCAAAACCGATATCGTTGAGGAAATGGAAGCCGACGCCCCAGGCCAAAGAGACGCGCTCATGCGTCAGCGCGAACTCGGCGCTTGCGAAGGCGAGCAACATCGGCGCTCCGGCGGAGATCATGGCGCCGATGACGATCTTGAATATCTCGTCCGGCTCTTTCCGCTTGGTTCCATACCAGCGCCAGAAGGCCATCACCGCAATCATCGTGATGAAGGAGATGCCGGCATCGAGCGACACCAGCGAAGAAGTCGGCATCGTGAAGCCGAAGAAGGTCAGCTGGAAAGTCTTGTCGCCCCACAATTCATAGGCGTTGAAAATCTCCTGGTTGCCGACCGAACACAACGACAGCAGCGGCACGAGCAGGATCAGCACGCCGATGGCGAACCAGTCGCGCCCGACAAGCTTTGGGGCCGGCGCAACAGCGGCCGCCTCCTTCTTGCGATCGAACACGCGATCGGGCGGCAGGTTGTTGCGGCCGGTGAGATAAACGAACAGGGCCACCGTCATGCCAACACCGGCGGCGCCGAAGCCCCAGTGCCACGCCACCTTCTCACCAAGGAAGCCGCAGACCAGCGGGGCGAAGAACACCGAGATCTGCACGCCAAGAAGAAAGGTCTGGTAGGCGAAGGCGCGGCGCGGATCGCCGGCCTTGTAGAGTTCGCCCACCTGGCTTGCGATGTTGCCCTTGAAGAAGCCGACACCCAGCACGAGGGAGGCCATGGCAAAGGCGAACGTCTCTTCGAACGCCATCAGGAAATGGCCGAGCACCATCAGAAGAGCGCCAGTGATGACGGCCCATGTGCGACCAATCAGTCGGTCCGCGATGAAACCGCCAAACAACGGCGTCAAATAGACGAGACCCGAATAGGCGCCGGTGATCGCCGTGGCAGTCGCAACCGTCTTCGTCGCGTGCTCGGCGCCCGGCCCGAACATGAAGCGGAAGGGGGAAATGATCGCTTCGACGATCATTTTCATGAAGGCGTTGATCGGGCCAACGATGCCCATCAACCAATCGAAGCCGACAATGTGATCGACATGTCCGGGCAGGAGAAGCTGCTTGGTGAGATAGAGCACCAGCAGCGCCTGCATCCCATAATAGGAGAAGCGCTCCCACGCCTCGGCGAAGACCAGGTAGGCGAGACCCCTCGGGTGACCGAACAGCTCCTTGTCCGTGGTCTGGAACTCTTCGACCTTCCCGCCCGCCGCCTCAGTCGTGGTCATGTGGCCTCCCGCCATTGTGGAGGCGCACTATCGGCGGGGATAACTGATCTTGGCAAGGAAGGGTCGCGGGCGGCGGGAATCCGGGACGGAAATAACCTCCCACCCCGGATTACGTCGCGACGTTCAGTTCGCCGGCTCCGATGGAGCGCCGGGCAGCACGCCGGTCTTGATTAAAGCGGCGCCCATCTCGCCCTCCGCATCGCCGGCGACGCCGAAGCTCTGGTTGAGCGCTGACCATCACGAACGGCGCGAAACGCTAACTCCGCGTTTCGATACGGATCAACCTCGGTGCATCGGCCATGATCCTCGCGTCAGCGACGCGGGCCAGCGCTTGCTCCACGGCCGCACGGGCGCAGGGGTGGGTCATGATAGCGATCGGCGCGGCCCCGGTGTCTCCGGCGGAATCCTGGATCAACTTGTCGATCGAGACGCCGGCTTCTCCCAAGGCCTCGGCGAGATCGGCGAAGACGCCTGGCCGATCGGCCAGACGTGCGCCGATAAAGAACGAACCCCGGTCGCGGCTGGCGTCGGGTTGGGCGATCAGCGGCTTTAGTTCGGCGGCGGGCATGCCGAGCGGCGGCATGGCGACGCCCTCGAAGAGGCGCGCAAGGTCGCCCATCACGGCGGCGGCTGTAGGGCCTGCGCCCGCGCCTGGCCCGGTGAAGGTCAGGCGACCGACCGGTTCGCCCTCGACCACGACAGAGTTCAGCGGCCCATTGACCTGCGCCAGCGGATGATCGAGCCGCACCAGCGCCGGGGCGACGCGGCAGACGACGCCGTTCTTGGTCCGACCGGTGGGCGCACGGAAGGCCTCGGCCACCAGCTTGATGCGGTAGTCGAACTTGTTGGCCAGCGTGATGTCCATCGCCTCGATCTCGGAGACGCCCTGCACCTGCACCTCGCCGAATTCTGGCCGCGCGCCGAAGGCAATCGAGGCGAGGATCAGCACCTTGTGCGCCGCATCCATGCCCGACACGTCGAGATATGGATCAGCCTCGGCATAGCCAAGCCGCTGCGCTTCGGCGAGCACCGTCTCATAGGCGGCGCCGGTGCGCAGCATCTCGGAGAGGATGTAGTTGCATGTGCCATTGAGAATGCCGGCAACCCGCGTGACATGCATGCCGGATAGCGAGTTGCGGATCGCGCGCACGATCGGGATCGCGCCGCCTACCGCCGCCTCGAATAGGAGGTGCGCGTTGTTGGCTTCAGCCAGCAGCGCGATCTCCATGCCATGCTCGGCGATCAGCGCCTTGTTGGCGGAGACGACAGCCTTGCCGGCTTTAAGTGCGGCCTCGACCGTGCGTTTCGCCGGTCCGTCGGAGCCGCCAATCAACTCGATCACAACATCGACATCGTCGGCGGTCGCAAGCTCGACCGGGTCGTCGACCCAGCGGAATTTCGAGATGTCGACGCCGCGCTCACGGGTTTTCGACCGCGCCGAAACGGCGGTGATGACAAGGCGGCCCGGCAGGCGGAGCTGGTCCTGTCGCTCGACAAGTTTCGCTAGTCCAGCCCCGACAGTGCCAAGGCCAGCGATCCCGAGGCGGAGTGTCTTTTGTCCCGCGACTTTGCCCCCGACTGCACGCGTCATACAGCGCTGCTCTTGGCCGAACCTGCAGCCTTCTTGGCGCGAGCAGCCTCAGCCTCGGGTTTGAGCGGTTTTGGCTCCTTGAACTCCTTTGGAACATTGACGCCATGCGCCTCGAGAAACTTGCGCACATTTCGCGCCGCCTGGCGGATGCGTTGCTCGTTTTCCACCAGTGCAAGTCGGACATAGCCATCGCCATGCTCGCCAAAACCGGCGCCTGGCGCGACGGCGACATGCGCCTCCTCGATCAGCTTCAACGAAAATTCCAGCGAGCCTGCATCCTTGAAGATCGGGGGGATCGGCGCCCAGGCGAACATCGAGGCTTTGGGTTCGGGGATCTCCCATCCAGCGCGGCCAAAGCTTTCGACCATGGCGTCGCGGCGCGAGCGGTAGATTTCGCGGAACTCATCGACGCAATCCTGGGGCCCGTTGAGGGCGGCGGCGGCGGCGACCTGCACGGGGGTAAAGGCGCCGTAGTCGAGATAGGACTTAACCCGAGCAAGCGCTGCGATCAGCCGTTCATTGCCGGCCGCGAAGCCAACGCGCCAACCGGCCATGGCATAGGTCTTCGACATCGAGGTGACTTCGACCGCAATATCCTTCGCACCGTCGACCTGCAGGATCGAGGGCGGCGGTTCGTCGAAATAGATCTCGGTATAGGCAAGATCCGACAGCACGAAGATTTCGTGCTTCTTTGCGAACCTGATGACCTCCTTATAGAAGTCGAGGCCGACCACCTGGGCGGTCGGGTTGGCCGGATAGCAGACCACCATCGCAGTCGGCGCCGGCACCGAATGCTTGATCGCCCGGCCGAGGTTGGAGAGGTATTCCTCAGGCGAGTGGGCCTGCACCGAGCGGATCGTTGCGCCGGCCATGATAAAGCCGAACGAATGCAGCGGATAGGACGGATTGGGCACAAGGATGGTGTCGCCAGGCGCCGAGATTGCCTGCGCCAGGTTGGCGAAGCCTTCCTTCGAACCGAGCGTGACCACAACTTCCTTGTTGGGATCGAGCTTCACATCGAAGCGTCGGCCATAATAGGCGACCAGCGCCTTGCGCAGACCGATGATGCCGCGCGAGGCCGAATAACCGTGCACGTCCGGCTTGCGCGCGGTCTCGCACAGCTTCTCGACAATGTGCGGCGGCGTCGGCAGGTCGGGGTTGCCCATGCCGAGATCGATGACGTCCGCGCCTTGGGCGCGCAGGGCTGCCTTCTTGATGTTGAGCTGTTCAAAAACGTACGGCGGAAGCCGCCTGATCTTGTGGAATTCCAACCGCATGTTGGTCACCTGATGCTTTGGCCCGCCCTGGGTCCGATCAGACCAGCAGAGCCGAGCTAGGTAAAGGATTCTGTACGACCGGGAAAATCCAGTCAGACGGGGCGAAATTCACCTGGGAAAAGGGTCTGTTTAAGGCTTCGTGCCAGAAGTGGCGTCCGAAGTCGCGCCCGTGTTTGGCGCTGCCTTGCCCTGTTCGGTCTGAGCGCGCATCTGCGCTGCCGTAGCTCGGATTGTGTCGGCATCCGGGATCGGCGCGACCTGGGCGTCGACCCCCAGGGCGAGCGTTTTCAGCTTCGCGTCTTCGGCCTCAAGCGTCGGCTGGTCCTGCTTGGCGGTGCGGGCCTTCGGTACTTTGTGGATGTCAGGATAGCCCTCGCCCTTAACTTCGACCGCCTTGGCTTGAAACCAGGACGGGGCCACGGCCGACTTGGCCATCAGGTCGGCGCACCCGGTGAGACCGGTCGCGGCAAGGACAAGGCTGGCGCCAAGGGCGACCCGTCTTCCCGCCTTCCCGAACTTCCGGCGTTCCATGCTAGTCTCCGGACGATCCCTCCCAGCCGGGCCGGCTGGGTCGGATGGTTGCGCTTGCCGTCGCCAGTAACTAGTGAGTGTCGCCCGGTTTGGCGAGCGCCTTGTTCAGAAGGCCAACGCCCGGATGGGTCAAGGGAGCCGTCGCGCGCCATGAGCACTGAGGGGGGAAAACCTCCGAAACCATCGACGATTCCGTCTGCTGGCGAGGCTGCGCCAGCGGGCGCCGGCGAACCGATGGCGATCGGGAGTTTCCAGCGACTCGGCCAGCGCATCGCCGATCTGAGCCAGGAACTCTCCCAGATCACCCAGCTGGCCGGCGCCGCAGGTCCGCGCAAGCTGGAGCTTGAGGCGGCGGCTGCCGCCTTCAAGAGCCTCTCTGAAGCCTATGCCCGGGAGCCGGCCGCCTATTCCGACGCTCAGCTCGACTTGTTCGGCCGGCAATCGGACATGATGCAGCAGATGGCCCAGGGGGCGCCGTCGCCGGAAGCCGACGCCGACGCACGTTTCAACGACCCGGCCTGGCGTGAAAACCCGTTCTTCGATTTTGTCCGCCGCGCCTTCCTCGCCACGTCCGACTGGACCGAGCATCTTGCCTGGAACGCACCGGGCCTCTCCGAGATCGAGCGCCGGCGCGCCGCTTTCTTCATCCGGCAGGCGACGGCGGCGATGGCGCCGTCCAACCTCCTCACCGCCAACCCCCGTGCGCTGAAGGCGTTGTTCGACAGCGACGGCCAATCTGTCCAGCGCGGCTTCACCAACCTGCAGACCGATTTCGACGCGGGCGGAGGGAGGCTCTCCATCGCTCAATCAGACGCGAGCGCCTTCGCCCCCGGCGATAACCTCGCCATCACCCCCGGCGAGATCGTGTTGACCACGCCGCTGATCGAATTGATCCGCTATTTTCCGTCGACCAAGACCGTGCGCGAACGGCCGCTGCTGATCTTCCCGCCGTGGATCAACAAATACTATGTCCTCGATCTGACGCCGAAGAACTCGCTGGTGACGTGGCTGCGCGACCAGGGCTTCACCGTTTATATGGTCTCGTGGCGCTCGGCCGAC
>JANMWT010000609.1:0-14983 GCA_031394145.1 Alphaproteobacteria bacterium
CGCAGGTCGTGCCGCTGCATGCCCATCCGGCCTGAACACTTTCGTTCTGAACACTTTCGTCCTGATCGCTTTCAGCCTGGGCACTGCTTCGCCCGATCGGCGTTGAGGCCTCAGCCTGCGTTGGCGGTCATGCGGCTGGTCGACGCCGCAAGGCAGGCGGCGGCATGTGCGGTCACCGTCTCGATCTGACCCGGGAAGATCTGCACGATGGTCGCCGACATCGCGGCGATCGACCTCGCCACATCCTGCTGGGTGTGTTGCAGCGGGCCGGCGAGCGCCGCGGCTCGCGTCTCTGCGGCGGCGCGCGCCTTCTGCAGCTGGTCGTCGTTCGGCAAGCCTTTCAGCGGCCGGCTCGACCGGGCGCGGTCAAGCGCGAAGGCGAGATGGCCGGCGCAGGCGATCTCCGCGCCATAGGCTTCAGCCTTCTCGACCAGAGGCATGATGTTGTCGCCGACATTCTTCTGCGGGTTGGAGGGCGCCGGCTCAGGCGCGGAGGCGCGCTGGGCGCCCGGCATCTGATCCCACTGCCGGTGCAGGTCGCCTTCCCATTTGGTGATCAGGCCGAGGGCCTCGTCATAGGCCGACAAGAGACTGCCGCCGCCGCGCAGGGCGTGGTTGAACATCGCATCGCCGAAATAAGTGAAGTCGCGGCTGGGCTCGCAGCCGAAGGATGTCTTGTCGGCCGCCGCTGCCGTCAGGACAAGCGTGTCAGGATCGTTGAACGGCGGAATGAAGTTGCCTGAAAAGCAGGCCGAGACGATCACGACCTTTGACCTGATGCCGGCCTGCTGCAGCGACTGGCGCAAATTGAGCGGCCGCAAGGCGCCCTGCAAACGGCCCTTCTCCTGCACGCCGACAGCGCCGTCGGGGCCGCCATGCGACGTGATGAAGACGACGACAAGGTCTTCGCGGGGATCGATCAGGCGACCGATCTTGCCGATCGCGGCCTGAAAATTGTCCGGCGTCGCGGCCGGGTAGGCGCGCGCGCCGCCGCCCTTGCCCGCGGACAGGACGATGGTGCGACCCTCAGCGTCGAAGTGGCGGGCAAGAATGGCGCCCGCCTCCTTCGCTTCGTTCTCGAACACGGGATCGTTCCACAGCGAGGCGACCAGGACATAGGTATCGGGCACGCCCTTGCGCTGGGGCGCGAGACCAGCCAGCGCTGCGCCCATCTTCTCGGCCGAATCCGTCGCTTCGCCGGGCGGCAAGGCGATCTCGAGCGCGCCGAACTGGCCGCCAAACGGATCCTGTTCTTGCTGGGCCTGCGCGCTGAAACCGCCGAGCGAGATCATCACTGCAAACGCAAGTCGCTTCCACATCACCCGTGCTTCCCGGCCAGACGATTTCCCCACCCCAGCTTCTCGCGGTCAGCGCTCACACGCAAGCTGGCTCGCAAGCCAGGGCGCATGTTGGGGTGCGAGCTGAAGCCTAGCGATCCTTGCCGCCTGCGATCACGCGCAAGGCTGGGCGGCCACGTTTTGGCAGGCTGGCGAGCGGGGCGGCGGGCGGGTTGCGGGCCGGCCATAAGGCCGAAGGATCAACCGGCGCCGCTGCATCGGCTGGGAGATCATCGTTAATGTCCCGCCCGCGCGGCGCTCGGACCGGCGTCTTGCGCTTGAAGGTTGAACGCGGTCCTGGTTTGGCGGTCCCGGGCGCTTCGGGCTTGCCGGATGGCTCTGCCTTCGCTTTCGTCTTTGGCCGGGCCTTCTTGTCGAGCGCGCGCACCACCTGGGTCTGGCGCTGCGACAGCGCCTCTTCAAGCGCGCCCTTGGCCGGATCGCGAAACGCCGAGCCATAGGTTTCCAGCCGCTCGGCGACCCCGGCGACGAACTCTTTTTCCCAGGGCGTGAGGCCCGGTCCGCCCGCAGCGCTCGCCCGTTCGGCGGCGCGCTTCAGTCGGCGAAGCGCCTTGCCTGTCTTGCGTTTGTCGACCTCGCGAGCCACCCAAGCGCCTCCGATGCACCGGGCAGACTAATCGCGAGCCAGGCTCAAAAGCGAGGGCTTTAGATCTCGCCGAGCGCCAGAAGATAGGTGTCGAGGATCGACTGCTGCTCCTCGCGCTCCTGACGGTCCTGCTTGCGGAAGCGGACCACGGCGCGCAGGGCCTTGGTGTCGTAGCCCATGGATTTGGATTCGGCGTAAACGTCCTTGATCTGGGTCGCGACCTCTTTTTTTTCCTCTTCCAGGCGCTCGATCTTTGCGATCACCTGTTTGAGCTTGTCCTTCGCGGCCTGGGTCAGGGCGGCTGCTGCGGCGCCGTCGTCCATGGTGTCGTCTCCGAGACTGTCTTGGAACAGACCTGACTTTAGCGTCGGCAACGCCTCAGCGCAGCGTCGCGCCGCGCTTTCCCTGTTGATGGTCCTGTTGATGGCCCTGTTGATGGCGCCTGTTGATGAGCTGTGAGCGAAGCGCCTAGAGCGGCCGGCCGTCGACCAGCACGCTGAGACGTTTCTCGCCCTGCTTGGCGGCCTCGAGGAAAGGATCGATCGCCAGCGCCTTGCGATAGGCCTTGAGCGCCGCGGCCGGCCGGTCGATCGATTCGAAGATCATGCCAAGGCCCATCCACGCGCCGAAATGTCGGGGCTCGTATTTCAGCGTCGATTCGATGTCGGCGATCGCCTCGTCATATTTGCCGTCATTGAAGAACAGCGTGGCGCGGCGGTTCCAGGCTTCGGCATATTGCGGTCGGATCATGATGGCGCGATCGAGCATATCGCGCGCCAGGTCTGCGTCACCTGCCTTCATCGCGGCGATCGCGCGCGTCATCAGGATATCGACGGTCGGACTGCCTGAACTCAGCCAGGCGTCCCAGACCTCATCGGCCAGGCTGGCGGCTGCCTTCTCGTCACTCGCCTTGGCGAGCTTGTCGAGCAGCTCCTGGGCCGCCGATTGCGGCGTGCCCGGCGTCACCACGCCGACCAGGGAGACAACCACGCTGCTAATCAGGGGAGCGAAGATCATGCCCCAGTATCGGACCGGGGACGCGGTTCGGCAAGCGCCGCTCGGACGCCGTCTTCACTGAAATGTCGGTTGAAGAGAGGACCTTAGCCCTGTTTCGCCTTGAAGCGCGGGTCGGTCTTGTTGATCACGTAGGTGCGGCCCTTGCGGCGCACGACCTTGCAGTCGCGATGGCGCGTCTTGAGCGACTTGAGAGAGCTTCTGACTTTCATGGGACGGCCGCATGCATTCGGAATTTCGGGAGCGCGTACCTAACGGGGCGAGCCGGGGCTGTCAATGCGGTCGACGGCCTGAAGGCCGGCTAAAGGCTGGCTCAGGGCCCGCGGCCAGCCTGGGCTGTCCCTGGCCGGGCCGGGCCGGGCCGGGCCGGGCCGGGCCGGGCCAGGGGCGAGCTGGTTTTACGACCGGCTAAAAGCACGCTCCGCCTCGCCGGCTGCTGGAATCACATGACAGAATGTCGCTCCATGTCGTGATATGGATGGACCAAGACGGGGCCAGCCGACATGGGCAGTCCCGCGAAGGAGGCGTCGCCATGGCCCGTAGCGCTGAGACCGGTGTTCGAGCTCTGATCCCGCTGCGGCTGGGCGCGGCGCGTGACGGACGAGGAGGGTCCCGGATGCGGCTTCTGGCGACCATCGCAGCGGTCAGTCTTCTTGCTGCAGCCTGCGAAAGCACCCAGGAGCTCGCCGGGGCGCCCAAGCCGCCTGCAAGCAAGCCGGCGACGAAACCCTCTTCCGGCGCCAAGCCGCCGGCCACCAAGCCATCCTCGCCCGCACCCAGCCAGGGATCGGGTCAGGCCTTCTCGTTCAAGACATCGGGGGACAAGACCTTCGATGCCTGGCGCACCGCCTTCGCCGCCAAGGCCGACGCCGCCGGGCGCAAGCACGCCACCATCATCTCGGTGCTCGATGGCCTCACCCCGATCGACCAGCAAGTTCAGGTCGCCGCCTTCGATCAGCCGGAATTCACCAAGCCGATCTGGGACTACGTCAAATCGGCCGCCTCGCCCTCGCGCATCGCCAACGGCCAGAAGAAGATGGCCGACAATGGCGCCGTGTTCTCCTCGATCGAGCAGACCTATGCGACCCCGCGCGAGATCGTCGCCGCAATCTGGGGCATGGAATCGAGCTATGGCTCATTCATTGGCGATATCGACGCGCCCCGCGCGATTGCGACCCAGGCAGCGCAGAACAACCGCAAGGCGTTCTATGAGGGCGAGTTGCTCGCGATCATGCAGCTGATCGACGACGGCTCGGTCACGCGTGAGCAATTCCGCAAGGCGTCGTGGGCGGGCGCGGTTGGCCAGACCCAGTTCATGCCCTCGACCTTCCTCGCCAACGGCCGCGACTTCGATCGCGACGGCAAGAAGGACATCTGGTACAATTCCTCCGACGCGCTCGCGACCGCCGCCAACTACCTCACCAATGTCGGCTGGCGTAAGGGCGAACCGTGGGCGGTGGAAACCTCGATCCCGCAGGGCTTCGACTACTCGCTGGGCGATGGCCGCAAGATGCCGGTGGCGCAGTGGAAAGCGGCCGGTCTCGCGCCGGCCGGCCCCACCGATTTCGGCGGCGACAGCCTGTCTGCCGAACTCTTCCTGCCAGCGGGGTCATATGGCCCCGCCTTCCTGCTCTACGACAATTTCAACGTCATCAAGAAGTACAACAACGCCGACAGCTACGCCCTTTCCGTCGGCATCCTCGCCGACCGGCTGGCGGGTCGCCCTGACCTCTCGCGCCCATGGCCGACCAACATCACCTTGCCGACCGCGGATCAGGCGAAGGACCTGCAGACCGCCCTCAACAAGCTCGGCTACAATGTCGGGACGGCCGACGGGGTCATCGGGCGCAACACCCGCGCCGGCCTGCAGAAATTCCAGAAAGCGAACGGCCTGATGGCGGATGGCTTCCCGACCACGGAGATGGTCGCCAAGGTGACGGCGGCGGCAAAATAGCGCGCCGGCGAAGCCAGGCTTTTCGCCCTCGAGTTTTTGGGCCCGCGAATTTTGGTCCGATTTTGGCCCGATTTCGGGGCCGAACGGGGCTTCGCAAATTCCCCTGGCGGCGGGGCCATCGACCGAGCGGTTCTCCCGCGCAGACACCCGCTTGTACACTTCAGAATTATCGATTATCGATATTCGCGGCGGGCGGCAGGGCCTCCCGCGATCGGGAAGGTCCGTGCCCAATTTGCATTCTTTTGCGCTTGCCTCAGCCATTCTCGCCGCAAGCGCTTCGCCGGTCATGGCGCAGGAAACTCCGGCCAAGCCGACCGCCGCAACGCGCGAAGGGGTGATCGCCTATACGCCGGCGGACTTTGCCGCGTCCCGTCCCAATACGGCGCTCGACATGGTGAGCCGCCTGCCCGGCTTTACCCTAGACGGCGGCGATCAGGTGCGCGGCTTTGCCGGCGCTGCCGGCAATGTGCTGATCGACGGCCAACGCCCGACCAGCAAGAGCGAACAGCTGAGCGACACGCTGGCGCGGATTCCGATCACCCAGGTCGAGCGGATCGAGATCATTCGCGGCGGGGCGGCGGGCATCGACATGCAAGGCCGGACGGTGATCGCCAACGTCATCCGAAAGCACGCCGACACCTTCCAGCAGGTAGCGACGCTCACCGGCATCGCTTTCGCCCGCACGGGACACACGCTGCCCGGCTGGGACTATGAAGCGACGCTCCAGAAGGGCGACCAGCAATTCGACCTCGAGCTCAGCCGCGGCCTCGCCTATGACGACTCAGTTGGCTACGGCACGCGCACAACGGTGGATGTTCCGACCAACACCGTGACGCTGCTCCAGCGTGATTTCACCGAGGCGGATGGTTTGGTCTACACCGCGCGCGGCGGCTACAAGGGCCCGCTCGCCGGCGGCGTCTTCAGCGCCAACGGCCAGGTCAGCACCGACGAGTTCAAGGACGAGGAGCACTTCTCCAGCGCCGCGACCGACGAGCGCTACATGAATCACTCCAGCAATGACCGCGGCGAGATCGGCCTCAACTACAAACGCCCCTTCGCGGAAAAGTTCGAGATCGAAGTTCTCGGCCTCTCCAAACTGGCCCAGGGAACGGGCCTGTCGACCGGTAATACGCTCAACTCCACGTCGCTGTTCAACGTCCATGCCGAGGCGGGCGAGTCGATCGGGCGCGGCATCCTGCGCTACACGGCGTCACCTACACTGTCCTTTGAGGGCGGCGCTGAGGCGGCCTACAATTACCGGAAACAACAGATCGCCCTGACGCTGGACACGCAGCGCCTGACTTTGCCAGCCTCGGACGTCAAGGTCGAAGAGACGCGCGGCGAAGGCTTCCTGCAGGGAACCTGGCGCCCGAGCCAGAAATTCACACTCGAAGCCGGCGTGCGGATGGAGCGCTCGACCATCACCGAAACCGGCGATCAGCCGCTTGAGCGCTCGTTCGTTTACCCCAAGCCGCGCCTGCTTGCGACCTGGTCGCCGACCAAGAACGATCAGGTGCGCGTGCGCATCGAACGTGTCGTGGGACAGCTCGACTTCCAGGACTTCATCTCCAACACAGATCTCAACAGCGGCGTGCTCAGCGCTGGCAACAGCGATCTGCGGCCGAGCAAGACCTGGGCCTACGAGATCGCGTTCGAGAAGCGTTTCTGGGGCGCTGGCGCCGCCGTGCTGACCCTGCGCCATGAAGAGATCACTGACGTGGTCGACCGTCTGCCCTTCCTGGTTGGCGTCGACGCCAATGGCGATGGCATACCTGACGACGCCAACAATGACGGCATTCCCGACAAGCGATTGGTGAGCGGCATCGGCAATATCGGCGATGGCTCCAACGATGTGGCTCAGCTCAACCTGACGCTGCCGCTCGAAAAAATCGGCATCAAGGGCGGCGAGCTCAAGGTGAATGCGATCTTCCGGAGCGGCCATGTGCACGATCCGCTGACGCTCGAGAAGCGCAACATCTCTGGCCAGCGTCCGAACGACGTGAAGGTCAACTATCGCCAGGACCTGCCGGCATGGAACCTCAGCTATGGTTTGACCTGGTATCCGGGCTGGAGCGAACGGCGCTATCTGCTGGCGGAAGTGGACGCCTTCGATCTGCACCAGTTCTGGGGCTCGTTCATCGAATACAAGCCGACGCCGAAATTCACGTTGCGGGCCGAGCTCAACAATTTCGATCCCTACCACTTCGCCATCCAGCGTCGTGAGTTCAACGCGCCGCGCAACACCGGCAGCATCACCACGATCGAGACCGAACGCCGCCAGTCGCAGGTTATCGGCATGCTGCGTGCGCGCTGGACTTTCGATTAGAACGCCCGCTCGCTGGCCAATTGGACACTAAGGCCGGAACTGCGCCTCTAAGGCGGCGTTGAACCTCAAGTGGATGTCCCTTGTCCGCTTGAGGGTGAGGAGTTCTCGCAATGGCCGCAACGCAACAATCAGGCGGTACGGGCCGGGGATCGAGCGGGTTTCTCTATTTTGCCGTCGGCGCGCTGATCGTCGCGGTCGGCGTCCTGGGCTACATGTATTATACCGGCCATAGCCGATCAGACAGCTCGCTCGAGCGCTCCGCAGACAAACTTGGCGATGCGGCGCGGGGTCTCGGCGAGGCGGCGAAAGACGCCGCTCGCAACCTGCCTTCGCCCTCACCCCAGCCGGTGCAGCCGACCACTCCGACCACGCTTCCGCCGCGCTAAGGCCTGACGCTTTTGGATACGCATCAATCCGGCGGCGTCTGCCGTGCGACGGCCGTGGCCTCGGCATCGGTCTCCTTCTTGAGGCGACCCAGGCGCGGAGCGGCGAAGAGCGCATAGGCCGCCAGGATCACGCTCAGCACGACACAGAAGATGAACGGGGAAGCCGGCGAGACCTGGTCGTACATCCACAGCCCAAACAGGGGCGAGACGACAAACCCCATACCATTGGCGGCGGTGACATATCCTGCCGCATCGCCCTGCTGTTCGGGCGCGGCGGCGAGCGAAACGCCGGCGGAAAAGCCTGGCCGCGCCATGCCCTGTCCGAAGCCGTACAGAATCTGGGCGAAGGCGAAAACGGCGAAATTACCGGCCGAGACCATGAACAGCGACGACAGCCCGAGGATCAGCGCGCCATAAACCATCAGCGACCGGATCGACATCTTCATCCGGGGGATGATCACCAGCTGAGCGATCAGCGTCGCCATCGCCCCCATGGTCATCGCCGGACCGGTATATTGGGCCGAGGCGGCGCCCGTCACCTTCATCCGGTCCATAATTGCGTAAGGAAAGGTCTGACTGAGGACGCCGATCACCAGGGAGATCCCCACCGCATAGAGGAGGTAGGAGAACATCTGCGGCGACCGCCAGAGACCCTTGGCCCCCGAGCGGGCCGGCGAGGCGTCCTCGATCGGCTTGCGGTGTTCCGGCAGAGCGACCAGGACGATCGCGCCGATGATCACGGCGACCACCGTGATGACGACGACCGGCGTCAGGATGCCGAAGGTCGCCGAGACCAGGCCGCCTGCCGTCATCAACACGGCGGCGGCGGCTGGGCCCGCCATCTGGCCAAGTGTAAACCCCGAGGTCAGCGTGGCGATCTGCTCGGTGCGCTCCTCCCGCGTCGTGCGATCGGCAACATAGGCCTGACTGGCGGGCGTGGTGGCCGAGCCAAAGACGCCGAACAAGGTGCGTGCAAACAGCAGCAGGGCGAAGATCAGCATCCATCCTTTGATCCAGCCCAGCAGCGCGGCGATCGAAAACAGCGCGAACAGCGCCATCGAGGCGGCAAAACCGAACATGCCGATGGCGGTCACCGGGCGCCGTCCCATCACGTTCGACCGAGCGCCCCAATAAGGCGCCGTCACCACCCAGACAGCCGCGGACAGCGAAAAGATCGCCCCGGCCGTCCAGTCGGGCAGCGCCAGAGATCGCGTCAAAGGCGGCAGGACCGCCGAGGTCAGCATCAGATTGCCCGCGCCCACGGCCAGCTGACAGAAGAAGAGAAGCAGGAACGCGCCTCGGCGATTGGGTTGAACCTCAGGCGCTAAGGGCGTGTCCATGGTTGAGTCCGATAAGGCCACAGGCGATTCTGCTCAAGCGGCTCGGCGGCCCTCGCCGCTCGGTTGCCCGTCCCGCCCCCTCGACCGGATGATGAATCAGGCTCAGATTGAGGGGGTGGCAGCATTCGCGGAACGGACAGGCGCATCCCCCGGAACACATCCATGACGCGAACCTTGATCATGCGGTTCTCGATGCCGCGGTTCTCGATGACGCGAATCGCAAGCGGCTGCCTGTTGGCCCTCGCCCTGCTTGGCGCTGGCGGCGCCGCCAGCGCCCAGAGCCGGATCAAGTCGATGCCGGGCTACGAGCAATGGGCAAAGGTCGCCCCCAAAATACCCGGCTCAGTCACCCTGGGCGCGATCGGCCCGGAATGGGCCGTCGACGGCAAGAGCTTCGATTACACGATGCGCGGACAGCGCTGGCGCTACACCATGCGCACCGGCAAGCTGACGGTGATCGACCCGCCGCCCCGATCGGTCCGCGCCGTTGCGCCCGGCCCCGCCGCCTCGCCGAGTGAAACCCCCTATGTCTTTGCCCGCGGCCGCGGCGCCGACGCAGATGTCCGCTCCCCCGACGGCCTGATGCGCGCCTTCTCGCGCAACCTCAATCTCTGGATCGCGCCGCTGGCCGGCGGACCGGAAAAGCAGATCTCGACCGACGGCAATGTCACGGCGCGCATCCGCAATGGCGTCGGCAGCTATGTCTATCTTGAAGAGTTCAGCGTCCGCTCGCCGGTGTGGTGGTCGCCGGACTCATCCAAGCTTGCCTGGATGCGCTACGATGAGAGCCAGGTTGAAGATTATTTCGTGCCGCTCGATCAGACCAAGACCAATGACACGATCCTGACCGAGGCCTACCCGCATCCTGGGGCAAACAACCCGGTCGCCGATCTGATGGTCTACGATCTCAAGACCGGGGTCACCACGCGCATGGATGTGCGCGATGGCCAACCCTTCAACAACGATGTGGTTGGCCACTATGTCTGGTCGGCGCAATGGACCAAGGATGGCGCGGAGCTTCTGGTTGATCGCGCCGATCGACGCCAGAAGACGATCGAGCTCGCCGCCTGTGCGCCGCTATCGGGAAAATGTCGCGCCGTGGTGCGTGAGCAGCGGCCGAACGCCTGGGCCGCGATTTCGGCGCCGACCTTCCTCGCCGACGGCAAACGCTTCATCTGGGCGTCCGAGCGCAGCGACTATCGCAATCTCTATCTTTACGACCTTTCCGGCAATCTGCTCGTCCAGCTCACCAACCATCCCTTCGACATGGTCGATGTCCTCAAAGTCGACGAGACGGCCGGGTACATCTGGTACACGGCGCGCTCCGGCGACAATTACATGAAAGCCCAGCTGCACCGGGTCAAACTCGATGGCGCCGGCGACCGACGCCTCACCGATCCGGCCTTCCATCATCGCGCCGTGATTGCGCCCGACGGCAAGCATTTCATCGACACCGCGCAGACGCATGACACGCCGCCCGTGGTCCGGCTGATGGACGCTGAGGGCTATGCCGTCGAGGACATCTCGCAAAGCGACACGCGCGACTTCGACAAGCTCGGTCTGAAGCGCGCCGAGCTGTTCACCTTCATGTCGGCCGACGGCGTCACGCCGCTGCACGGCCTGTTGCAGTTCCCGTCCAACTTTGACCCGACCAAGACCTATCCGGTTCTGGTCAACGTCTATGGCGGCCCCTCGTCAAACGGGGCAAGCGAGATGTTCCAGCCAGCGAGCCCGCTGGCCGAGTATGGCTTCCTGGTGGTGCGGATGGATGCGCGCACCGCCGCGGGCAAAGGCCGCAAGATCCTCGATACCGTCTACCAGCAGCTTGGCGTGGCCGAGATGGATGACTTCGCCGCCGGCATTCGCTCGCTGGCCAGCCGAGCCTATGTCGACAGCCGGCGGGTCGGGATCTTCGGAACCTCCTATGGCGGGACCGTTGCGGCGACCGTTCTGTTGCGCCACCCCGACCTGGTGCAGGCCGCCTCGGCAAGCTCACCGGTGACCGACTACCGGCTCTATGACAGCACCTATTCCGAACGCTATCTCGGGCTGCCGCAGACCGACCTCGCCGCCTATGACCGGGCGGCCATCCTGACCTATGCAAGCCAGCTCAAGGGCGATCTCCTGCTCTATTTCGGCACCTCGGATGACAATGTTCATCCCAAGAACGCCCTTCACCTGATCCGGGCGCTCCAGGCGGCAGGCAAGAGCTTTGAAGTTCAGGTCGGGCCCGACAAGGGACACACCGGGGTCGATCAGGACCGGATGATGGAGTTCTTCATCGACAAGCTTGTCTTACAGCCGCGTAACTGAAGACCATCCGGCGACCGGACCGCCCCAGGACTCGCGGTCGGACCATTGCGCAAGGATTAAATCTTTGGAAGAATCGCCCATTCCTGCTGCTATCGATAGAAGCGTTTACCCTCCCGCGTGTTAAACCCCCGCGTCAGGTGCGGCGCTCGCGGACTTGTGAGCGGACAGCACAAAAGGGAATGGGAACACCCGGGCCGGGGACGAGGTGTTGGCCGAGTGACGCGAAAGCGTTCGGCCTTAGAGGGTTAGTTCGGTCATGCACGCGCGAGCCCATCGGGCTGTCGGCTTTGGAGCTGTCGCCCTTCTCGTAGTGATGTCGGTTGTTTTCGCCTCCGCCGCCGTCGGTCGCGGTCAGAACGACCCTCAGAACGAACCCAACACGCCGCGCGAGGCGACCGCCACCAGTCTTCCGCAAGCGGCCTCAACGACGCCCGACCAGGTTTTCCAGATGGTGTCCGCGATCGCGCAGGACATGTCGACGAAGCCTTTTCATCATGAAGCAATTCCGCTTCCCAAATCATTCCGCAATATCGGCTATGACGGCTATCGCCGCCTGCGGCCCCGCGCCGAAGCGTCGATCTGGCGGGACGAGCCTGGCGACTTTGCGGTTCTGCCGCTGCCGCGCGGCTACATCTTCGATGACGCGATCGAGATCAATCTGGTCGAGAATGGCGTCGTCCGACAGCTGACGGACGCGTCCAGCTTTGTCGATTTCGAAGACTACAGCACCGCCACGCCCGCCGAGCGCACGTCCCTCGGCATCTCGGGCTGGCGAGCGCTCTTCCCCTTCCGCAATGACGGCAAGGTCGATGAAGCGGCGGTCTTCCAGGGCGGCGCCTATTTCCGCAGCCTCGCGCAAGGCCTGGTCTATGGCGCCTCGGCCCGGGCGCTGGCGATCGGCACCGCCTCTCGCAAGGGCGAGGAGTTTCCGCGGCTGTCGAAATTCTGGATCTTCAAACCTGCGGCGGGGGCTACGACCATGACGGTCGCCGCCTTGCTCGACACCGATAGCGCTGCGGGCGCCTATCTGTTCACGATCCAGCCGGGAAAATCGACGGTTATGGGTGTTCGCGCGGTGATCTATCCGCGTAAGGAAATCACCGAGATGGGCATTGGCGCGATCTCGTCGATGTTCCTGCACAGCCTTGCCGATCGCGGCGGGGTCGACGATTATCGGCCCGAAGTCCACGACAGCGATGGCTTGGCGATGCTGATGGGCAATGGCGAAATGGTCTGGCGTCCCTTGACCAACCCGCGCGACCTCCAGGTCTCGTTGTTCCACGACCGCCACCCCCGGGGGTTTGGCCTGATGCAACGCGAGCGGGCGCTCAGCGCCTATGACGATCTTGAAGCCCGCTACGAGAAGCGGCCGAGCGTCTGGGTCGAGCCGATCGGCGATTGGGGCGCGGGCCATGTGATGCTGGTCGAGATCCCGACCCCGAACGAATACAATGACAATATCGTCGCCTTCTGGCGACCGGATGAAGCCTGGCAGCCGGGCGCGCCGCAGAAACTTGCCTATCGCCTGGTGTGGAGCGGCGGCCAGGGTCCTGACACCCCGGTCGCGCGCGTCGTCGGCTCGCGCTCGGGGGCGACGCCGAACTCACCGCAGACGCGCCGGTTTGTTGTCGATTTTGCGAACGCGCCGGGCCTCGGCTCCGCGACAGGAGACGTCTGGGCGTCGACTGGCGAAGTCCGCGACGTCCACATCGAGACCACCGATTCAGGTGGTCGCCGCGTCTCATTCGATCTTGATCCCAAGGGCGCTCCGCTCGTCGAACTGCGCGCTGCGCTGGTTGATGGCGGCGTCCAGCAATCCGAAACCTGGTTGTTCCGATGGACGCCCGACTGAGGCTGGCCGCAAAGGCGCGAGCTGGCGCCGACCTGCCGTCCTGCCCGCCGGAATCGCCGCTGGCGATGCCCGCCCAGCCTATCTCGCTTGCGCGCGTGAAGCCGGCCCCGGAGCTGGATGGCCGCTGGCGTCTCGGGGTCATTGTGCTCGCTGCGACCCTGATCACCGGGCTTGCCGCTTACGAGATGTACAACACGCTCAATGTGTCGGGCATGACCGCGCTCGAATGGGCGGTGCTGGTTCTCTTCTGCCTCAACTTCGCATGGATTTCCTCTGCCAGCGCCACCGCGTTCGCCGGCTTCTTCACCTTGCTCGCAGCGCGCCCCGCCAAACCTCCTACGCCCGCCGGTCAGCTGACCACGCGCACGGCGATCATCATGCCGATGTACAATGAACTGCCCGCCCGGGTGCTTGGCGGCGCCGAAGCTGTCTGGGATGCACTGGTTGCGGCAGGGGCATCCGAGAATTTCGAGATCTTCTTGCTCAGCGACACCACCGATCCCAGGATCGCGCTGGCCGAAGAAGCAGCCTTCCATGCGATCCGCGCCGGACGGCCCGGCGCCCCCTTCTTCTATCGTCGTCGCACCATCAACCGGCACCGCAAGTCGGGCAACGTCCATGACTTTGTCGAACGCTGGGGCGGCCGTTACGATTTCATGGTGGTGTTCGACGCCGACAGCCTGATGTCGCCGACCGCGCTGGTCGAGCTTGCGCGCCGGATGGAGACGCGGCCGCGCACCGCCTTGATCCAGACCTTTCCGATCATCGTCAACGCTCAGACAATTTTTGCCCGCGCCCAGCAGTTTGCGATGCGCGCCTATGGCCCGCTATTCGGCGGCGGCGTCGCATGGTGGTCGGGTGGCGCCGGAAACTTCTGGGGGCACAACGCCATCATCCGCACCGCCGCATTCGCTGCACATGCGGGTCTGCCAAGTCTCCCGGGCAAGCCGCCGCTCGGCGGTCCGGTGCTGAGCCACGACTTTATCGAAGCGGCGCTCCTTCGTCGCGCCGGCTGGCGCGTCGAGATCGCGCCCGACATCGAGGGCAGCTACGAGGAAAGCCCGCCGACCATGGTCGACATCGCCGCCCGCGATCGGCGCTGGGCGCAAGGCAATCTCCAGCACCTCAGCCTGCTCGGCGCCAAGGGGTTCGACGGCATCTCTCGCGCCCACATTACCGCAGGCGTGATGGGCTATGTGTCAGCCGTGCTTTGGCTGGCGCTGATCCTCGCGGGCCTCGGCCTTTCGCTGCAGGGCGCATTCCTTCGTCCGTCCTATTTCGGACCGGGCCAGACCCTGATGCCGAACTGGCCGGTGATCGACGACGCCCGCGCCTTCCGGTTGTTCATTCTTACGGCTGCGATCGTGCTGTCGCCGAAATGGCTGGCGCTCATCCTCTGGATCTCGGGCAGACTGCCGGGCTGGACGCGTCATCCGCGGTTCATTCTGGCCGTCGGGTTCGAAGCGATCTTGTCGGCGCTGATGGCGCCGGTGATGATGCTGAACCAGGCCGGCGCTGTGTTTTCTACCTTGCTCGGTCGCGACGCCGGTTGGCGACCGCAGGTGCGTGATCGTGAAGGGTTCGCCTGGAGCGATCTCCTTCGTCACTACACGCCCCACATGATCTTCGGCGCCGCCGTGCTCGGATCGGCGCTCGCGATTTCGGTTGTATTCGGCGCCTGGATTGCTCCGGCTGCCCTGAGCCTCCTGCTCGCCGCGCCCTTGTCGGCATGGGCCGCCCGGCGGCCGAGAAAGAACTCCTTCCTGTGGAAACTTCAGGCGACACCGGATGACCGCGACGTTCCCGCAATCGTCACCGCGGCCGACGCGACGACCGAGGAATTGGTGCGCAGTC
>JANMWT010000614.1:0-8397 GCA_031394145.1 Alphaproteobacteria bacterium
GCGCCGCGCGAGATCAGCACCTGACGCTCGATGTCGGGACGCAACGACAAACCGGTGAGCCGAACCGTTCCATTGCTGGGATCGGTTTCGAGATAGGCCGTGACGTTATCGCCCGGTCGAACCTTGCGAAGGTCGACAAGCTGACTGGCGGCGATGACCGCGCCATTGGCCTGGTCGCGCGGAGCGCCGACGCGATCGAGCACGCCGCTCAGCGTTTCGTTACGCGCGATCGACACCTGCTTCACATCGCGCTGGACGCGTTCGAGATGGTCAGCGCTGGTGATCGCAGCGACGAGGCGGCGCGGATCCGGCTTGGCCGGGCCCGCAGTCGCAGCTTCGCTGACGTGCGAATTCACGCCGACGACAACCAGTCCCGTACCCAGGAGGATAGCCGCAGCCGCCCCCAGCCCCCATTCAAACATCGTATGTTTCATGGGTGCTCCAGATCGATCCCGAAGGATGCGATGGTAAAAGAGGTCTGTTCCGCCCAATGGACGTCGCGACAGCGCCTCTATGCGCAGTAAAAACTGTCCACTGTCTTTCTACAAGAACGAATGCATAGTTTAGCTGCGATGCCTGAAAGAATGCTTGATCCCGCTGGAAAAATGCTCAGCAAATGGCCGCTTTGGCGGACCATTGCGGCGATAGGTCTCGCTGCGGGTGTGGGCGTTTTGCTGGCGCGCCAGCCCATCGCAGAGGTGGTTGGGCGGGCTCTGTGCGCCCAGCAAGGACTGTCCTGCAGCCTGAGAATCAGTCGTTTGGACCTCGGCGGTCTCACTTTGAGACAACTCCAGGTTAAGGGCCCGAGCGCCAACGCCCCGCCGCTGACCGCGGATGAGCTCGCGGTCGATCTCAACTGGTCGAACCCCTTCAGTCCGCGCGCCGCCGTGGTCGCGGGCAAAGGCATCACGCTTCGGCTCGATCTTACGGGCCACCAACCGCTGCTTGGCGACCTCGACAAGACGGTCCAGGACTTGACCCGCAATCCTTCGCGCGGCGGGCCCACGCCGAAGATCGCACTTCAGAGCATCAAGCTGATCGCTGACACGCCGCTGGGTCCAGTCGAGGCTGATGGCCAGCTGGCGATGGCCGACGCCAACAACTTTACCCTGCAGCTCGGCGCGGCGCCGCTGACGCTCAGCGGGCCCAGCTCCGAAATGGATCTTGGCGGCATGGAGGTTCACGTGCAGGCGGCGGGGGCGCGGATCACGGGAACGGCGAAGCTCGATGTCCGCCGTTTCACGGCGCCGGGCGCATCGATCCGTGATCTCAAAGTCGATGTCTCGATCGAGCAGTTGGACGGCGTGCTCAAGGGGCGCGGCGCGGCCTCGGCGCAGGAACTCACGCTCAAGCAGGGCGGCGTGCACAATGCGGTTGCCGGCGCCGACCTCGAAGCGACGGCGATCGACCTCAAGAAGCCGCCGAGCGGCTGGATTGCCGGCGTGCACAAGTTGAAGCTGAGCGCCAGCGCTGGACCCGGCTCGATCCTCGGCGCAGCGTGGAGCGCTGGCGAACTCGCGGCCAATCTCGATCCACGCAGCGATGGCGGCGCGGCCGGCGACCTGTCGTTCTCGATCGACAAGGTGAAGCACAAGGCAGGTTCTGCCGACCGGCTGGAGATCGGCGCAAAGCTGGGGCTGCCGTCCTTTGCCCAGACCAGCGCGTTGACCGCGACCGGGGTTGCCCGGGTACGCGGCGGCGCTCTGTCGAAGGCGTTTGACGAGCAGCTCGGCGATGCGCTCGAGGCGCCGCTGAAGGATGTCGCGCCGCACTTCGCGGCGGCGGCGGGCCGGACGGCGCGTCAGGCGGGCAATGCTTTCGACGCGGTGCTGGCCTGGTCGGGGCGGGTCGCCGAAGACGATTACAGCATCGCTGCGCTGACCGGGACAGAGCTGAAGGCGAAAAGCGGTTTTTCTGCGGTGCTCGACGGCGATGGCAAGTCCCAGGTGATCAGCTGGACGTCGAACAAGGCACAGAGCTGGGCCGCGACCGGATCGCTGCGATTGTCCGGCGGCGGCGGGCCGCAAGTCTCTCTCGACCTCGCGCATGCAGAAGGTTCGGGCAAAAGGGTTTCCGCGGCTGGCGCAGGAGAACTGCGCGGCTGGCGCGTCGGAGAAGATATCCTCTCCGGCACGGTAAGCGGTCTGTCGTTTGAGATGGACAAGGGGGCGGGCAAGGCGGCTGGCGAAGTGCTGCTCACCGCGACCGGCAGCCTTGCGGGCGGGGTCTGGACGCAGGCGCAGGCCAGCGGCGCGATGACCGCGTCGTGGTCGCCGACGGGGTTCCTCGCCGATGCACCCAAGGGTCTCGTGATGAGCTGGGAGAAGGCGGCCTACGGCGAAACGACGATCGGTGCGGGCGCGCTGCGCTACATGCCCAAGGGACACTTTGCCGAACGAAGTGGCGCTACGATCGCTGGAGCAGGCACGCTTGGCGCGCTCGACCTTCCGGTCTCGGGACCGGGGTATGGCGCCCACGCCGTGCTCGGCGTCACCAGCGTCGACTGGACATCGGCGAAAACCGTCAAGGTCGCCTTCAACACCACGGCGCCCAGTTTTACGTTTCTCGATCCCGGCGCTCCGGCGCCTGCACCGACTTATGCTGGAAGCTTCGCCGGCCTTGCCGAGTTGTCCGACACCTGGCGTCTCACCGGCGCCATCGACGGCGGCAAGATCAAGACCGGGCAGGCAAGCTTTGATTCGCTAAAAGCAAAGTTCGATCTTGGCGGCAAGGGCGATGTGCTCAATGGCCGGCTTGCCGGCGTCGAGGTCGCCATCTCGGATCCCTCCGCCGCGGACAAGCGATTGTTCGAACCGATGAAATTCGCTGGCGCAGCGGCTCTCGCGGGCGACGTCGCCGACTTCAGCGGCGCCTTCACGATGGTCAAGCCGGGCGTGCAGCTTGCCAGCATCAGCGGTCAGCACAATCTCAAGACCGCTTCGGGATCGCTGGCCTTCACGCCCACCCCGATGATCTTTCAACCGGGCGGCTTCCAGCCCTCAGCTCTCTCGCCGCTGTTGCGCGGGCCGGCCAACGTCGCCGGTCGCGTTGATATTTCGGGCGGCGCCTCTTGGACGCCGGATGGCTTGAAGTCGAATGCTACGGTGGAGCTCAAAAAGCTGGGTTTTGCGCTGGCTTCGGCCGGCGTGTTCGAGGGCGTGTCTGGCAAAGTCGATATCAACGACGTCGCGAAGATGACGTCTGCGCCGGGTCAGACGATCAGCATTGATAAAGTGACGCTCGGCCTGCCGATCGAGAAGGGGATGATCCGTTTCCAGCTGATCGGTTTCGATGCTGTCCGCGTCATCGGCGCCGAATGGCCGTTCGTCGGTGGCTTCATCCGGGTCGAGCCGGTCGACTTCAGGTTCAGCGCCGATAAGAACACGGTCGTCGCCGACGCCGTCGACTGGGACATGGGCAAGCTGGTGGAATTGTTCCAGCTCAAGGACGTCAAGCTGCAAGGCAGCATCAGTGGCAAGTTTCCGGTGGCGTTCAGCACCGGTTCAGCAACCGTGGACCACGCTCAACTGCAAGCTTCGTCGAAAGGCGGGGTGATCCAGTATACCGGCTCTACCGGCGATGCCGCCGGGCAGTCGGACTCGAAGGCCAAGATGTTGTTCGATGCGCTCAAGGACTTTCACTACAGCCTGCTCCAGGCGGAGCTGAATGGCGACATCACCGGCCGGATGATCCTGGCGCTGAACCTGGAGGGGCGGAACCCGTCGGTTCTCTCCGGGCAGGTCTTCAAGACCAACATCACGCTCGACAGCGAGCTGATGAACCTTCTTAACACCACCAACCGCGGCGATCCGACGGTCAACGCGGTGATTGGCAAGATCACGGGCGCCACGCCGGATTGACGAAGGTGGCGCGGCAGGCAAGGGTTAAGTGATTGGGGCCGCAATGGCGTGTCCCAGGGCGATCTCGGAAGGAGCGGTCGATGTCGAGGCGAGAGACGCTGGCAGGCGCAGCAGCGATGGCGCTGGCCCTCGGCGGCGCGACAGGGTGCATCAATGTGCCAGGTGGAGCCGACAAGCCGATCACCATCAATCTCAACGTGAAGATCGATCAGGAAGTCCGGGTTAAGCTCGACAAGCCGGTCGAGGACCTGATCGCCAAAAACCCAGACGCGTTCTGAGGCGGAAAAAGGAGCCTCTCATGAGCATGATCCGAAAAATCTCTACCCTCTTCGCCGCGATGACCATCGCCGGCGCTCTCTCCGTCGCACACGCTCAAGCGGGTGATCCGGTGCTGCAACAAGCGCGCGCCCAGGGTATCGTCGGTGAAACGGCGGCCGGCTATCTTGCTGTCGTTGACGAATCGAAGGCGACGCCCGACATCAAGCGCCACGTCGAGGAAACCAACGCCAAGCGCCTCAGCCTCTACACACAGCTGTCGCAGAAGTCTGGCGAGACCGTCGCCAACGTCGCCGGGGTGACCGCCGAGAAGCAGATCGAGCGGGCCGGTCCGGGCGAAATGGTCAAGCCCGGCAGCGGGAGCTGGACGAAGAAGCCCTAGGACGAAGCAGTGTCTCGCAAGACGTGGATAACGCTCGCCGTCGTGCTTATACCGGTGGCGGGATTGGTGCTGGCGTCGATTTTCGGCGCCGGCCAGGCTCTGCAGCGTTTCCACAACGCCAACTTCATCATTGCCTTTGCAATCGGCGCCACGTTGACCGTGCTGCTTTCTGTCGGGCTTTTCACACTGACCTTTCTCAGCTCCCGCAGGGGTTATGACGACCAGGTCAGCCTGGCGCACCCTGAGGAGGTTGATTCGCACATCGACGATGACCACAAGGATGGATAACTTCCAGCTTGGGTGCGGAATCCCAATCCGCTAGCTTGCTGATTCGGTTCAGCCGTCACGAGAGGTCGGAGCGATATGGAATCGTCGAGACTGGCGTCCTATCTGGCGTCGCGCATCTGTCATGATATTGCCTCGCCGCTGACCCCGTTGGTGCAAAGCTGCGAGTTGCTGTTCGACGAGGGCATGGGCCCGGCGATGCGAGCCGAGGGCGAGAAGTCGCTGCGCAACGCGATTGCAACGCTGGAAGCCAAGGTGCGCTTCATGCGCTTCGCGGTCGGGACGCAGGCGATCAACGACAATCATACAAATGTCCACGAGGCGCGCGACCTGTTCGCCAAACTGTTTGCGGTGAACAGCAAGACGGAGCTCGACTGGAAGGTGGAGACAACCAACATTTCCAACCGCCAGATGCGCCTCCTGATGAACATGACGCTGATCATGATCGAGCCGGCGGCCAAGGGCATCTGCCGCGTTTCGGCGCGCGAAGATGGCGAGAAGCTGCTGCTCGATGTCGATGCCCTCGGCCAGTTCTCCCAGATCAAGCCCGAAGTGCACGATGCGTTAGCCGGCAAGGAGCCGCGCGATGGCTGGGGTGGTGGCGCGATCCAGCCCTATTTCGCCAGCCTGATCGCCGGGGAGATCGGCTTTTCTTTAGCGGCGAGGAGCGAGCCGGGCGCATCCGGCCTCACTGCCCGCGGTCCGAAGATTGGCGTCTGACCGCCTGAACTCCGCCAGCAGCGATTTGTTCACTCATCAACATCGGAGGGCGCCGATCGGTCCCCGGCCCTTCGGGCGGCCAAGGTGTTGCAGGTTTCGGCGCAGACGCCCGGCTCGGCGCAGTCCTGACCCCTCAACCAGGCCGTGGCTGCGCGGATCAGATTGTTCCGAGGTCGCAACGTTGGCCGCCGGCTATGAACGCGATTGCACGGTTTCGACCGAAGCGCCGATGAAAGAGGGGAGGTCACAAGGTTAAACGACGATAACCTCGAAGAAATTCCCGTTAACCTTGATGCGATATGCCCTGGAGGGTCCCGGGGCGCTCATCGGCTCGAAGGCCGCCTGCTCGTCAACATGGACATCGACCGGATGCTTGTCGCCGGTGCGGACGAGACGTCGGCCGCGGCCTGAGCGATAGCCCATGGAGGAGATCGAATGAAACGCTGTTTGATCGTGGACGATAGCCGGGTTGTCCGCAAAGTCGCCCGCCGCATCGTCGAGGACCTCCGCTTTGAAGCGGATGAAGCCGCCGACGGCCAGCAGGCGCTCGATGCCTGCCGGAAGGGCATGCCCGACGCCGTGCTTCTCGACTGGAACATGCCGGTGATGAACGGCATCGACTTCCTTCGCGCCCTGCGCCGCGAGCCGGGCGGGGATCGGCCGGTCGTGGTCTTCTGCACCACCGAGAACGACATGTCCCACATCGCCGAAGCGATCCGCTCGGGCGCCAACGAATACATCATGAAGCCGTTCGATTCCGAGATCGTAGAATCGAAATTCGCCGAAGTTGGACTGGTCTGACTTTACGCTTTGAGCGGAGCCGCCTGACGTGTCGCTTGCAGCGATCACTCGTAATTCAGACCGCCGCATCCGCGTCATGGTCGTGGAGGAAAGCGCCGTCGTGCGCGGCCTGACGCGCCGGTGGCTGGAGGCCGAGGACGGTATCGAAATCGCCCGCATCTGCGCCGACGGCGACCAGGCGGTGCGCGACATTTCCTGCTGCCAGCCGGATGTCGTCCTGCTCGATATCGAGATGCCGCGGCACGATGGCCTATCGACCTTGCCGCTGCTCCGCCAGGCGGCGCCAGGCGCGCGCATCATCATGGCCTCGACGCTGACCGGACCCGGCGCATCCGCGACGGTCCGCGCGCTTCAGCTTGGGGCCGCCGACTGCATCGTCAAGCCTTGCGCGACCATACCAGCGGCCATCGACGATTATCGCCGTGATCTCATCGCAAAGATCACGGCACTTGGGCCGGCGCGACTGGCGTCCATCCCGGCGCGGCGGCGCCCGCTCGCGCTCCGTTCGCCGCCGCAGACGCGCGTAAAGCCCTCCGCCCTCGTGGTAGCCGCCTCGACCGGCGGCCCGCAGGCGTTGCAGGCTTTTTTGTCGCCGATCGCCCGACGCATCTCTGCGCCAATCCTCATCGTTCAGCATCTGCCCGCGACCTTTATGCCGATCTTTGCAGGTCGCCTTGGCGAAGCCCTGGGCAAGCCGTGCAGGCTGGCGAGGGACGGCGAGGACCTGGTCTCGGGATGCGTATTGATTGCGCCAGGCGACCAGCCTATGCGTGTCGCACGCAGTGGCGCAGGGATGGTCGTGCAGCTTGATCGCGGCGACCCGGCGAACTGCCGCCGGCCTGCCGCCGACCCGCTATTCGAGAGCGCGGCGGCGGCATTCGGTTCGCGCCTCTTGGCGGTGGTGCTGACCGGCATGGGGCAGGACGGCAGGCGCGGTTGCGCAACGGTTGTGGCTGCCGGCGGTCGTGTCGCCGTGCAGGACGAGGCCTCAAGTGTGGTCTGGGGGATGCCTGGCTCGGTGGCGCTCGCCGGGTATGCTGAAGCGGTGAGGCCGCTCGCCGAACTGAGCTCGCTGACGTTGAACCTTATGAACGGAGACGCTGCGTGAACGGTCCGGATTTCGATTTCGTTGCAGATCTGCTCAAGAAGCGGGCCGGTATCGTCCTGACGGCGGACAAGACCTATCTGTTGGAAAGCCGCCTTGCGCCGCTGGCACGCAAGGAAGGCCTGCCGTCGATCGATGATCTCATCACCGTGGTGCGCAACCGGCGTGAAGAAAGACTGATCGGCCAGGTCGTCGATGTGATGACCACCAATGAGACCTTTTTCTTCCGCGACAGGACGCCATTCGATCATCTCAGGGAAGCCGTCCTGCCGAGTCTGGCGGCTGCGCGCAGCGGCGGCCGCATCCGGATATGGTGCGCGGCGTGTTCGACCGGGCAGGAGCCCTACTCGATCACGATGATGCTCGACCAGCAGCCAAAACTGACAGGCGGGGTGCCGGTCGAGATCGTCGCCACTGACATTTCTGACCGCGTTCTGGAAAAGGCGCGCTCGGGCCTCTATACCCAATTCGAAGTGCAGCGCGGCCTTCCGATCCAGCTGCTGATGAATTATTTCACGCAGCAGGACGACAGCTGGCGCATCTCAGAACGCCTGCGCGCCAACGTCACCTTCCGCAAGCACAACCTCATCGAACCGTCTGCTGCGCTGGGTAAGTTTGACATCGTATTCTGCCGCAACGTGCTGGTCTATTTTGATCCGCCGACCAAGACGGCGGTGCTCGGTCGTCTTGCCGAGCAACTCAATCCGGGCGGCGCCCTGCTGATGGGGGCGAGTGAAAGCGTGATCGGGCTCTCCACGACGTTCGAGGCCAATCCCGAGCGCCGCGGGCTCTACCGCATCAAGCAAAAGGCCGAGAAGGTCGCCTGAGACGGCTCGAAGGCGACTTGAACCCAACCCGCCATTGGTCTCCTATCGCGCCTCGCAAGAGGAGCGCGTGAGCCCATGTTCGGACTAATCGGCAAGATGCGGTGCGTGCCGGGTCGGCGGGCCGACCTGATCGCGATGTAC
>JANMWT010000025.1:0-5130 GCA_031394145.1 Alphaproteobacteria bacterium
CCTATCTGCCGTTGCTCGCCGGGTCTCGTCTCATAGGTCAATGTTCGGGGCCAAGTAACGGCTACCACCAGTATGACACCGGCCGCGGCGGCGAGGCCACTGCCCGCCAGCCACAGAGCCCTACTACGGTTTTTGCCGGAAGCGCGGGCCGCCGCTTCCTGCCGGCCCGCTGCCATCATGCGACTGTGCAGGGCGAACTGATGCTCTCCAAGCTCGCGCCAGAGCATCTCCGCCTGGTTGTAGGCCTCTCGATGGGCCTGTTCTGCCTCAAGCCAATTAGTCAGGTCTTCCCAATGCTTGCCGTCATCCTGGGCCTGGCGCACGACCCATTCAGCGGCCTGTCCGGCGATATCATCTGAAATGTCAAATTGGCTAGACATGGACGTCAGAGGTTCCCTGCCTATCCGACGACGCCGGCGGCCTCGAACCGCAAGAGAGTGAGGGAACTGAAGTCATGGCCAGCCGACCTCTATCAGCAGGCGTTTTAGGGCTGCGCTGATGTGCTTCTCCACCGCGCTCTTCGAAATGCCCATCGCCTGAGCGGTTTCAGCATGGCTGAGGCCCTCAAGCTTGTGCAACCGAAAGGCTCGCCGACAGCTGGGACTGAGAAGCTCGAGAGCCGCGAGAACCCGTCCGAGCTTCTCGCGGGCCCAGGCGGCGTCATCTGCGGGAGGGTCCTGCGATATGTCGTCTGCCCCGACCACCGAAACATGGGCCACACGCCAGTCTGATTGACGCCGTTGACCGCGGTGTTCCTGCTTGATGCGGTCTAGAAAGATATTGGTGGCAAGGCGATACAGAAAGGCGTTGGGGTTCAAGACTTGAGCGACATCCGCATCCGACAGTGCGCCTATCTTGAGATAGACATCCTGGACGAGGTCCTCGGCCTGGACCCGCGACCCGCTGCGCGCAGTGAGGTATCTGATCAGCGCCTCGCGGCGCTCTAGGTAGGCGTCGAGCAGGGCTGAACCTCGAACCTGCCGCACCGTGACTTCGTCTCGCGCCACCACGGCTCCGCTGGTGATCCTGCCGCTGCTGGCCAGCCTTAGGGCAACTCGCGACTAGGGTCACCTCTCCTTCATATCCCTTGCCGACGTGCGGCAATCTGGCGTGGCCGACTGCTGAGACACTTCGCCGACGGCGGCGTCCAAGATCCGTGTCCAAACCCGTACCGCGCTTGGCTCCGCGCCATTTTGAACATGAGACCGACCACGTGCCGTCGGGCGGAAAACCCTTGGAGCCTGCCGTGGCCTGGTGGCGATCCACACTAGTTGTGTGGGCCAATCTGGATGCTTAGCGCCACGCGGCTGCCGTCTGTCACCGGCAAGCCTCGGCTCCCCGGCCGACTAGAGCACTTGGCCTTCTGGCGGCCGGCGCTACGCACGCTTTGCTATCACCGTGTCGCTCCAGTCTCAGCAGACGCACTCACCGTCACTCTCGACCAGTTCGAAACGCAGATCGCCCATTTGATCGCGGCGGATTTCCGCTTCGTCACTGTCCAGGACGTGATTGATGGAGCGACGCTTCCCGCGCGCGCCGTCCTGATCACGTTCGACGACGGGTACGTTGACACGCTGGAGCACGCGGCTCCGATCCTGAAGAGCTACGGCGCGTCCGCTGCCGTGTTTGTTGTAACGGCTCATGTTGGGGATCGCGCCCGTTGGGATCAAGGCGGCGCCGACTTGATGGGACGCGACGAGCTGGCCGAACTGCAATCCGGCGGCTTCGAACTGTGCCTCCATTCGCACCGCCACCGTTCATTCACGGGGATGACGACCGACGAGATCTCCGAGGATTTGCGTCAGAGCCTTGCCGCATTCGATGAATTTGGCCTGCGGGTCACGCCAGCGCTGGCCTACCCCTACGGTGCACGCCCCCGGCACGCGATGCTTGATGTGAGCCGCGTCCTGACGAGTCTCGGCATCGAGGTCGCGTTCAGGCTCGGCAACCGCCTGACGCGCACGCCAACCTCTCATCGGCACGAGATCCAACAGCTCGTCATCACCCCAAACATCACTGCGGGCGACTTCGGTCGGAAGCTGTCTACTGGACGACTGTTCTGAGGCCGCCAACCCACCAGGGGAGAGAGCGTATGGACGCGCAACAGCCGCGGCTCTCAGTGATTTTGATAGTGCGCAACGAAGCCCACTGCCTCGACCACTGCCTCCGTTCGGTGGCTGATATCGCCGATGAGATCATCGTGCTCGATACCGGCAGCTCCGACGGAACGCAGGCCCTAGCGCGGGGCTATGGAGCTCAGGTTCAGAAGACCGACTGGCCAGGCTTTGGCGCCCAGAAGGCGCGAGCCTTGGGAATGGCTCGCGGCGAGTGGGTGTTGTCGATCGACGCCGACGAACACCTTACGCCGCAGCTGGCAGAAGAGGTCCGAAACGCTATCCAGTCGGGGCCGCCGGACATCAACGGCTATTATCTTCGCTACCTGAACAGGTGGTGCGGTCACCCGGTTCGGTTCGGCGACTGGGGCAGTAAGCGGCATATTCGTCTGTTTCGCAGGGAGAAAGCCCATTTCACCCTAGCGACCGTGCACGAACGAGCGATCTGCGATCCTAAACTCGGCGAACTCAAGGGGCTGATGATTCACGACTCCATCGCCAGTCAAGCCGAAGCCTGGCACAAGCGCCTGCACTACGCCTTATTGGGCGCAGAGGCTCTTGCAGCAAAGCGGCGCGGCGGCCTGGCCAGTGCAATCGGCCACAGCGGCTGGAGCCTCATTCGGAGCCTCGTCCTGCGCTGGGGGGGCCTCGACGGTGCGACTGGTTGGCGCGTCGCCTGGTACAATGCCAGCGGAGCATGGCTCAAATACCGCCTCACCGGACAAATGGCTGCCCGGAACGCCGGTGACTTTGCGACAGGCGCCGGCGTCACTACGGATTTAGCCAATGCCAGAGCCCGGCGTACCTAGGGCAACCGCCGCGACCGCCAGCCGATCGGTTGGCAGGTGATGCTGGTCAGTGTCCGCGCGGAGGTTCCATCCGCGCTGTCTGGTCTCCCGTTGAGCCGCGAACTTCAATTCGCGGTTAACCATAAGCGAGCAGCTTCGATCGGATTATTACCCGTGGAGTGTCTTCATGAACGTCGAGATGGGCTGGTCCAGCTGCACGAAGTGTAGCTCGCTCGTGCTTGATCCTGTTGGGCGATGCCCGGGTGGTGGCCTTCACGAAACGACCGATAGCGGCGACTACGTCGTCCCTTATGAGAACAGGGCAAACAGCCAGACAACCTGGCGGCACTGCGAGTCTTGCCGGGCGCTGGTCTTTGCGGGGTCGGGAAGTGGCGGTCGTTGTATCTCCGGTCTGGCACACACGCTTGGCGACAAAGGGTATCGGCCGGAGGGTTTGCGCACATTCAATGCGGCGCCTGAGGCGGTGCGGCAGTCGGACTGGCGCTGGTGTGGCAAGTGCGATTGTATGACTCACTGCGGCGATGACGCTCCAGGAGACTGCGCCGCCGGTGGCGTTCACGACGACACGCGTAGCGGCGTCTATTCCATGCTCTTCTTCCGCCGAGTTGCGCATGCTGCGACAAGTACAGGACGTTTCGTCTGCGAAGTCCGGCCCGCAGCTTAGTGATACTCTGTCAGGCAGATTTTTGCCCGGGTCGGAGCAAGCTCAAGCTCCAGACTGATGAGACTAACAAGATCGCAGGCGCGCTGTGTGAACTCCAAAGCGTGCGCATCAATGTAATGGCGGTCGTAGAGGTCCGTCCCGCCTGGATCGATCAACCGTCGGCCGTCCCAGAAAACAGCGTGACCGCAATTCTCGATTGTCTGTGAAAGCACGCCGACGATGCCTGGCGCCGACCAGTCCATGTAGATGCCGGACAACAGAACGTACCCTTTGTCATGGGCAATTCGCCGCATGAGGGAGTGTGTCATCGGCGCCGTCATGTTCGTGTAGGCTGGCTGAAGCCCGACCGCTGCCTCATGGACCTCTGCGTAGGACCTTCCCATCAGCATGGCGAGCGCACACAACAGGCAATCATACGTCGAACGTTGCCGCACGATGGACCGCCCCGAGTGTGCGCAGAGGTCGTCGGCCATCGCGAGATATGACAACGAGGCGCCCCTCAAAAGCGGCAAATTCGAGCGCCGGGCCAGCGGTGAGCTTCCGGCCAGAAAGGTTAACAGCATTATAAGGAGACGCCCCGATCCGGAGCCGCGAGCGGCGGCGGCCGCTAGGCGACCGCAGTCGAGCGGCTCTATTGTTGGATGTTGAGCGCAGCCGAGACGCGGGGTTTGTCGGACCTAGCTCAACTTGTGTTCGATCAGGCTGACCTTGAGCCCGTGTGGGCGGGCCTCGTCGCCCGTGTGTCCGCGGACGAACCCGACGCCGGAGCACTCCTCGATCTATCGACGATTCTACAACTGACGGGCCAACGGGCGGCCGGGCTTGAAGTCCAAGCGCAGGCCCTTGCTCAAAATAGACTATATCGTCGGCGGCATGGTCATGGCGATGGACTACGCGTGCTGGCGTTCGTCGCGGCCGGTGACCTGATGGCGAATTTTCCGATCGACTTCCTCCTCGACGGTTCAGGAATAGACCTCCATTTGTTCTATGTCCAAGCTGGCGAACGACTGCCTCACGATCTGCCCGAGCATGATCTGGCATTCCTCGCGATTGGGGAATCGGACTCCAATCGAGCGGCGCTTGAGGGGCTCCACGAACAACTGGCTTCGTTGTCTCGTCCCTGTATAAATCGCGAAGCTCACCGTGTCGCAATTCTTACACGCAACGGAGTAAGCGCTCTTCTTGCTCACAGCGGTAATGTGTTGGCTCCAGCAACTCGGCGCGTGGCTCGCGTGACCGTTGCGGAACTGGCAGCTGGAGAGGCAGTCGTGGGCGATTTGCTAATCGGCGCGAGCATGCCGATTATCATCCGGCCCGTGGCCTCTCACGCTGGACAGGACCTGTCCAAAATCGTCGATGCAGACGAACTGTCGGCATATCTCGAAGGTTGCCAGGCCCGCGAATTCTACATCTCCCAGTTCGTCGACTACAGCGCCGCAGACGGACTCTTCCGTAAACAGCGGGTCGCGGTGATCGATGGAGTGCCGTTCGCCAGTCATATGGCCGTCTCGGAACACTGGATGGTGCACTATCTCAGCGCAGG
>JANMWT010000091.1:0-1942 GCA_031394145.1 Alphaproteobacteria bacterium
GCCGGCAGCTTTTCCAGCGCCGCCGCGATGAATTTGCGAACCGCTCGGGCGGTGAGAGCGGCCGTCATCGGGTAAACCGGCTCGACCTCGGGCAGGCCTTCGTCCTTGTCGGCGGCGAGGACATGGTCGGGGTGCGTCATCTGCCGCGCGCCTTTGTAATCATCGACGAGGCCCGAGACGATCACCGCTTCGCCTGGCTTGAAGGTACGCTCCAGCCACACTTTGTTGGCGTGGAAGTAGATCAGCGTCAGATCGCCCGTATCATCGCGCAGCCGCACGCGCGCCGGACCCTTGCCATAGGCCGGCTGGAGCTGTTCGACGAAGCCGGTCACGGTCGCGATCTCGCCGATCTTCGCCTCAGCGAAGGACGCCCGATTGCGACGATCAATCCAACTCGTCGGCAGGTGGTAGACGAGGTCGAGGAGCGTCTCGCCGCCGATCAGGCGCGCCAGAACGGGTTTTACCTTCGGCCCCACGCCTGGCAGGGTCGAGATGTCGGCATAAAGCGGATAAAGCAGCGGGTCGCGCATGTGCGCCGTCAGCTTATCCGAAACCGTCCGCTCCGGGCAGACCCCCCGGCGCATGGCGCGTGGAGGTGCATGGCGCGTGGATCAGCTCCGCGGGCTGGTCAGGGTTATGCACTCATAGGTCATGAATATCAGGGTGGGGCCGGCGGGACCGCGATAAGCGCCTTGCGCGCCGTTGATCATGCAGGCCAGCGCCGTGATCTGCCAGCAATCGGCCTCGGTGCACGCGAACTTGCGCTCCGTCAGCTCGATGATGTTGCGGCGCGCGCCCACGTCGCAAGCGGTGGTTGCATGAGCCGTGAGGGGTGGGAGGATGGAGGGATTGGCCCACGACCAGAGCCAGGTCTTGTCCCCGGGGTTGAAGCTTCCGAGGATCTGGACCGGCGCCCGCGCTTCGATCGGGCCGCTTGCTCTCTCGCGTGAAGCAAATTCTAGCCGTCGACTGGTCGACATCCCGCCGACACGCGTCCAGATCAAACAGCCCGATCCCGGCCTCGGTCTTGAGGCTAAGCTGGTTCATCGCGCGCTCGTTGAGCTCGGCGCAGGAAAGGTCGTCCAGCATGTCGCACCCCCGGCGGCAAATCATAGTATTCGCGTCCCGGCGAGGCTAGAACCCGCCCATGAGGGATATCGCAGCCCGCCGCCGTAAGCTGAAATTCAGGGCGAGCCATCGCGGTCTGCGCGAGCTCGACCTGCTCTTCGAGGCCTTCCTGGCGGCGCATCTCGATGGCCTGGACGAGAAAGGCCTTAATCAGCTCGAAGCCATTCTCGATATACCGGACCAGCAGCTCTACACTTGGATCCTCGGACAGGCGGGTCCGCCGGCCGAAATGCGCGCCGGGGTGCTCGACCTCCTGCTTTCCTTTGGCTATGCCGCCCGCAGCAAACACAGCGTCGATCCGGCGGGCTGACTTCAACGAGACCGGGACCGGCGACAGGACCAACCCTAAGACATGCGCGTTTGGGACCACATTGCGAGCCTGACCCACCCGGTCAGGGCCTGGGAGACGCCATTCATCGCGGACGTGCGCCTGCTCGCCGAAGCTGCGGTCAAGCGCGTCGGCGCGTCGGTCTACGTCGCCCGCGACGATCGTTACGCCCTGATGGCGGCCTCCACCGCCCGGTTCTTCCGGCCCGACCTCGAGGTCGTCAGCCTGCCGGCTTGGGATTGCCTCCCCTATGACCGGGTCAGCCCATCGCCCGGCGTGGCGGCCCAACGCTGCGCCGCCCTTGCGCGGATGGCAGGCGCCGGCAAGGCGCCGCTTCTGGTGGTCACCACTGCCTCTGCCGCCATCCAGCGCGTGCCGCCGCGCAGCCACATGGCGCAGGCCTCGTTCGTGGCGCGTGTCGGCGACGAGACGCCGCTCGAGCGGATCAACGCCTACCTCCAGATCAACGGCTATGCCCGCGCCTCG
>JANMWT010000280.1:0-16176 GCA_031394145.1 Alphaproteobacteria bacterium
GCGCGGCGGCGGCGTAGGCGACATGCTGGCAGACAAGGTCGAGCGCCGGCGGCGCCGGCGGTCGGCCGAGCGCCAGCGCGAAATCCTCGCTGCCGACGCAGAGGCCGATCAGGCGTGGTCCATCGGCGATAGCGACGAGCCGCTCCAGCGCCGCGGGCGACTCGATCACGGCGATCACCCGCGTCGCGCCGCGCGTAAGGCCGCGCGAAGCCTCGACCGCGGCAAGCTGCGTATCCAGAGCCGCAAGCTCGCTCGCCTGTTCCACCTTGGGCAGCAGTATGGCGGCAAGCTCGCGCGCCACAGCCGCATTGAGATCCTCGGCAAGATGCGCCGGATCGTTGTTTACGCGCACGGCCACCGTCGCGCCATTGGCGGCGAGCGTGCGCACGGCTTCGGTCGCCAGCGGGCGGGCGGCGGCCTTGGCTTCTGGCTGGGTCGAATCCTCGAGGTCGACGATGACGCAGTCGGCGCCGCGGGTGTGCGCCTTCGCCCAGCGCTGCGGCGCGTTGGCGGGAACAAAGAGCAGCGAGCGCCAGCCCGGCCTCACGCGACAACTCCGATATGGGCCGCCATCGCGACGAACCCTTCGCCATCATTGGCCCAGAGGTCGGCGCCGTCTGCCGTGTCGGTCAGGTTCACGGAGAAGGGCGCAAGATCATAGACCGGTCGTTGCGCTCGGAATGCAAAGCTGCGGATCTCGGCGGTCGGCCGGTGGCGTCGGAAATGATCGACCAGAAAGGTCGCCAGTAACGGGCCATGGACGACCAGTCCAGGATAGCCCTCCTGGCTTGTGGCGTAGTCGCGGTCATAGTGGATACGATGTGCGTTGAAGGTGAGAGCGGAATAGCGGAACAACAACACCGCGGTTGGCGCGATGGCGCGCGCGACCTGCGCCTCGCGACGCTCGCCCGCCGCGGCGCCGCCCGACCCACTGCGATCGCGGAATACGACGTCGAGATCCTCGGTCACGCACAGTCTCGAGCCGGCGAAGATTTCGTGGCGGACCGTGAGGAAGGCGAGCGGCCCGGTGCGCCCCGCCTTCTCCTTGATGTCGACAATCGTCGAACGCCGGGTGATTTCGGCCTCGAACGGGATCGGCGAGGCAAATTCGAGACGGCTCCCCGCCCACATTCGCATCGGCAGCGGGATGGGCGGCATGAAACCGGTGCGATCAGGATGTCCATCGGCCCCCAGCTCAGCCTGCGGCGCATCCGGCAGGAAACACAGCCAATGGCCTAATGGCGGCAGGTGATCGCCTGGCCCCTCGGTGCGGTCGAGCAGGGCGTTCAGCCGGTGAAAGGGTTCGCGGGCGGTGCGCTCCATGCGCGTATCCTGCCGCCCGATCCAGTGTTTCAGGTCGATATCCGTCATCGGGCTACTCTGCAACGGCGCGAGGCTGGCGTCACGCGGTCGGGAAACTTTTCCGCTGCGGGCCACAAGGCGTTGTGTCTCGGGTGGGGGCGGATATTGTGCCGCCACGCTTTCCCTGCGTCGCGGCCTGCGGCGCCTCAACCGCCGAGTGTGCCATGAGCAAGACCCTTCGCCGCGCCGCCATTGTCAGCCCGCTTCGTACCGCGGTGGGCAAGTTCCAGGGCGGGCTCGCGTCCATGGCGGCCGGCGACATCGGGGCCGTCGTGCTGAAAGAGCTGGTCAAGCGCACAAAGATCGACCCGGGGCTGATCGACGATGTCATCTTCGCCCAGGGTTATGCCTCGGGCGAGGCGCCGTGCGTCGCGCGCTGGTCGGCGCTGGCGGCGGACCTTCCGATTTCGGTGCCGGGCTACCAGCTCGACCGTCGTTGTGGTTCGGGCCTGCAGGCGATCATCGACGCCGCCATGTTCGTGCAGACCGGGGCGGCCGATGTCGTCGTCGCTGGCGGCGTCGAGAGCATGAGCAATGTCGAGTACTACACCAACGACATGCGCAATGGCGCGCGTATGGGATCGGTGACCATGCACGACCGTCTCGTGCGCGGGCGGGTGATGAGCCAGCCGATATCTCGCTTCGGCGTCATCTCCGGCATGATCGAGACGGCGGAGAACCTCGCGAAGGATTATCAGATCCCGCGCGAGGCTTGCGATGAATACGCTGCGCGCAGCCACCAGCGCGCCGCCGCCGCGTGGAAAGCCGGCAAGTTCGACAACGAGCTGGTCCAGGTGAGTGTGCCGCAGAAAAAGGGCGATCCGGTCGTCTTCAAGCAGGATGAAGGCGTTCGCGCCGATGCGACGCCCCAATCGCTCGCCCAGTTGAAGCCGATCGAGAAGGGCGGCGTCGTCACTGCCGGCAATGCCAGCCAACAGAATGACGCGGCCGCCGCCTGCCTCGTGGTTGCCGAGGACCAGCTGGAAAAGCTGGGGCTTGAACCGATGGGCTGGTTTGTGGGCTGGGCCGCCGCGGGCGTTGAACCCTCGCGCATGGGTATCGGTCCGGTGCCGGCGGTGGAGCGTCTGTTTCAGCGCACGGGACTGAAATGGAAGGACATCGATCTGGTCGAGCTCAACGAGGCGTTCGCGCCACAGGTGCTTGCCGTGCTCAAGGGCTGGAACTGGAATGACGCCGACAAGCTCAACGTCAACGGCTCGGGGATTTCGCTGGGCCACCCGATCGGCGCCACCGGCGGCCGCATTCTCGCCAACCTGATGAACGAGATGGCCCGCCGCGAGGTGAAATACGGCCTCGAGACGATGTGCATTGGCGGCGGCCAGGGCATCGCGGCGGTGTTCGAGCGGGCGGCTTGATCGCGACCTCTCGCGCCGAAGCCGAAGCGCTCGACCGTGCGGATCCGCTGGTCGGCGCGCGCAACGCCTTCGTCCTTGCCGATGGCCTGATCTATCTCGATGGCCACTCGCTGGGCCCGGCAACCCGCGCAGCCCTGGCCCGGGTCGGGGAAGCTGCGCAGCGCGATTGGGCTGAGGGCCTCATCCGGTCATGGAATGATGCGGGCTGGATCGACTTGCCGCTCAGGGTCGGCGCCCGGCTGGCGAAGTTGATTGGCGCAGAGCCAGACGAGGTGATCGTCTGCGACAGCGTGTCGGTGAACCTGTTCAAGCTCGCCGCTGCGGCGCTGCCGCTGGCGCGGCGTCGCATCCTCCTGGTGGAGGAAGATGAATTCCCGACCGACAGTTATGTGATGCAGGGTTTGGGCGATCTTGTCGGCGTGCGCTGCGAGCGGATCGCGAGCGGGCGCGGTCGCGAAGCGCTGGTTGAGCAAGGCGGCGTGCTGATCCGCAGTGTCGTCAACTATCGCACCGCGCGCTGTGTCGACATTGCCGCTTACGAGCAGGCGGCGCGGACGGGCGGCGGCGTCATCGTCTGGGACCTCAGCCACGCCACCGGCGTGCTCGACCTCGCTCTTGGCGCCTCCGGCGCCCGGCTCGCCGCGGGTTGCACCTACAAGTTTCTCAACGGCGGACCGGGCGCGCCGGCCTTCATCCATGCCCGGCGCGACATCGCAGAGAAGATGCGCTCGCCGCTTTCCGGCTGGATGGGTCATGCGGCGCCGTTCGCCTTCGATGTCGATTATGCGCCAAAGCCGGGGGCTGCGCGCTTTGCGGCGGGAACCCCGGCCATCCTCTCGCTGGCGGCGCTCGCCGGGGCGCTCGACGCCTTCGAGGGCGTCGATCTGACGGCGCTGGCGGCCAAGGCGCGGGCGCTGGGCGATCTCTGCCTGGCGCTTGGCGCGCAACTTGGCCTGCACTCGATCTCGCCGGAGAGGGGCAGCGAGCGCGGCGGCCATGTCAGCCTGCTTCACCCGGATGGCTATGCCGTGGTCCAGGCGCTGAACGCTCGCGGCGTCATCGCTGACTTCCGCGCGCCGGATGCGATGCGGTTTGGCTTCTCGCCGCTTTATGTTCGCCATGTCGATGTCTGGGATGCGATGACGGCGCTCGGCGAGGTCCTGAAAACGCGTGCCTGGGATAACCCCGCCTTCTTGCGCCGCGCGGCGGTCACCTGAGAAGCTTGGTTGCTGCGGGCTTCCAAACGCGGATGCGGGGGGGTGGCTTCGGGCGCTCGAGGGCGCCCTCCCGGCGGCGTCGAAAAGTGCGCCAATAGCTAGGAATTTGCCCCCCAGGTGAGGTGGACTGCCGCAGCGTCCTGCGGCAATGCGACCTCGGGGTCTGCCCTGCGAAAGGACCGGAATTGGAACGGTCATTAAACCTATCATGCGTAAACTGCAGGACTGATATTGTTAATCGCAGGCGCGCGCGGAATGACGGCCCCGACGAATCTTCTCGAATCCCCCGATGTGGCGATCGCGGTTCTCGCCGCCGCGCCGGCTGCGGTGATCGACGCTCACGAGCGGCTCTGCGAAGTCAATGGAGCGCTTGCCGACCTGTTGGGCAAACCCGCTTCCCAGCTGATCGGGCTGCCGATCCGCAAGGTGCTGCGCGCCGCCGCAAGCGATGAAAGCGCTTCGACCGGCGAATCTACCTTCCGGATCCACGGCGCAAGCGGCGATCTCTGGCTCAGGATGCATCGCACGCCGATCGGCGTCCGCACCGTCGTCCAGCTGATCGATGTCGCCGCCGAATGGCGCGCGCTCAGCGCGTTCGCTATCGCGTCCACGGTGCGCGACAATCTCCTGAAGGACGCCGAGGTCGGCGCCTGGCGCTACCAACCGGACGCCGAGACATATTTCTTCTCCGAAGCGATCCTGCTCGGCCATCCAGGCGGGCTGCAGGGCGTGGCGCTCGATAACCTGCGAAAGCTCCAGCATCCCGAAGATATCGCCAAGGACGACGAGATCCGCGAGCGTTTGACCACGCAGGGCGGTTCGGTTGAAGGCGAGATGCGCTATCGCGACGCCGACGGCGGCTGGAAAACCCTGCGCGTCCACTATCGCGCCAGTCGACGCCTGACCTCCGGAAAGTACGAGATGTACGGCGTCAGCCAGAATGTCACCGCACTCGCTCTGGCGCGCGACAACGCCGCGATCGCTTCCGAACGGCTTGAACTGGCGATGAGCTCGGCCAAGGCCGGCGTCTACGAGATCGACATGCGCTCGGGCCAGCGCTGGTCATCCGAACAGTTCTGCGAGATGGCTGGCGAAGCTGCGATGGCTCGTCAGGACGTCAGTCCCTTTGGCCTTTACGCGGATGACGAGCAGGAACGCGTTCGCGAAAGCTGGGAGCGCTGTCTTAAGACCGGCCATGTCGAGACGATGGACACGCGCCTCTATCGCCCGGATGGCGAGGAGCATTGGGTCCGCGTCTTCATCCGGGTGCAGCGCGACACCGGTGGTCGACCGCTGCGCGCCATCGGCCTGATGATCGACATCGACCAGCAGAAGCGCCAGGAGCTGGCGCTGATCGAGGCGAAACGCCAGGCCGAGGCGGCGACCGTCGCCAAGTCGGCGTTCCTGGCGGCGATGAGCCACGAGATCCGCACCCCGCTCAACGGCATTCTTGGCATGGCGCAGGTTCTGCGAACCGAAGCGCTTACCGACGATCAGCGCCACAAGGTCAATGTCGTCTTCGATTCTGGTCACACGTTGATGGCGCTGCTCAATGATGTGCTCGACATCTCCAAGATCGAGGCCGGCAAGATGGAGATTTCTCGCGTCGACGGCCAACTCGACGAGACGGTCGAGCGCACGCGTCAACTGTTCGAGGCGCGAGCAGCGGAACGCGGCCTGGCGGTGAGCCTGGAAATCGCCGATAATCTTCCGGCGCGCCTGTTCTATGATCCGGTGCGCCTGCGCCAATGCGTCAGCAATCTCCTGTCCAATGCGATCAAGTTCACCGAACGCGGCCGCGTCGCCATCCGCATCGGCGCGGCAGAGCAGGTCAGCGGCGATTGGATGGTGAAGATCTCGGTCTCCGACACCGGCATCGGCATGGATCCAGAAACCGTGTCGCGGCTATTTACCACCTTCACCCAGGCTGACGCCTCGATCTCGCGCCGGTTTGGCGGGACCGGGCTGGGCTTGGCGATCACGCGCCAGCTGGCCCGGTTGATGGGCGGCGATGTCTCGGTCGAAAGCCGGCCGGGCGAGGGCTCGACGTTCCACTTCACCTTTGTCGCGGATTCATGCGTTGATATGCCCTGCATCGAAGCCGAAACCAGCTCTGCTGCGCCGGCCGCGGTTGCAGACGAATCCGCGATTGACCGGGCGATGGGCGCCAAGATCCTGCTGGTCGACGACAACCCGGTCAATCGCCAGGTCGTCAAGCTGTTCATGGCCAGTTTCCGGGCCACGTTTGTTGAGGCGGTCAACGGGCAGGATGCTCTGGACAAGCTTGCGATGGAATCGTTCGATATCGTGCTGCTCGACGTCCGCATGCCGGTGATGGACGGCAAGGAAGCGATCAAGCGCATCCGCGCCTCGGTCGAACCCTGGCGCAACGTGCCGGTGATCGCCCTGACGGCGGACGCGATGAGCGGCGATCGCGAGCGCTATATCGGCATGGGCATGGACGACTATGTCTCGAAGCCGATTGATTCGCGTGAGTTGGCCCAGAAGGTGATCAGGCTGCTTGGCGGGCGACTCATGGTTGAAGGCGGCAAGGATCGCAACGCTGCCTGAACCGGGGCTGCCTGAACCGGGGCAGCCTGAACCGGGGCTGCTTTAGCGGGCCTGACTTAGCTGCCGGTCGAGTTGGTGCAGGATCTTATAGCACGGCAGCACCTGCGCCACGGATGCGTTCGGCTCACGTCCTTCGGTGATGGCGGCGAAGAACTCCCGATCCTGCAGCTCGATGCCGTTGGTCGAGACATCCACCTTCGAGACGTCGACCTTCTCTTCCTTGCCGGTGAAGAGGTCGTCATAGCGCGCGATCCAGGTGCCGGTGTCGCAGATGTAGCGAAAGAAGGCGCCCAGCGGTCCGTCATTGTTGAAAGACAGCGACAGGGTGCAGATCGCCCCGCGCTTCGTCTTCAACTGGATCGACATATCCATGGCGATGCCAAGTTCAGGATGGTGCGGTCCTTCAAGGACATTTGCCGCGACAATCTCGTCTCCGGCCTGCCAGGCGAACAGGTCCACCGTGTGCGCCGCATGATGCCAGAGCAAATGATCGGTCCATGAGCGTGGCTGGCCAGCTGCGTTGATGTTCTTTCGCCGGAAGAAATACGTCTGCACGTCCATCTGCTGAACCGTCGCTTCGCCCGCTGCGATCTTCTTGTGAATGTACTGGTGCGACGGGTTGAACCGCCTGGTGTGGCCAACCATGCAGATCAGGCCGGTCTTCTTCTGCGTCGCCATGACCGTTTCGGCGTCCGCCCAGCTGTCGGCCAGCGGGATTTCCACCTGCACGTGCTTGCCCGCCTTCATGCAAGCGATGGCCTGAGCCGCGTGCATCTGGGTTGGCGTCGCGAGGATCACCGCATCGACGCCGGGTATGGCCAGCGCGAGATCGAGTTGGTCGAAGACATGCGGCACGCTATACTTGTCGGCAGTCTCCTTCGTCTTGCCGATATCGCGTCCAACCAGAGCCACGACCTCGATCCCGCCGATTGCCTGCATCGCATCGAGATGCTTGAGGCCGAAAGCGCCGGCGCCGGCAAGAACAACCTTCATCACGCATTCTCCAGAATGATATGGCCGACCGCGGTGTTCGACGCCGGCACATGGTAGTGGCGGTGGATTTCGCGCACCTCGGGGTTGAGCGCGCCGCGCATGATCAACCACATCACCATTTCGATCCCCTCCGACCCGGTTTCGCGGACATATTCGAGGTGCGTGATCGCGGCGAGCGCCTCCGGGTCCGGCCCAATGGAATCGAGGAAGCGCTTGTCCCATTCCTGATTGATCAGGCCGGCGCGCGGTCCCTGCAGCTGGTGGCTCATGCCGCCCGTGCCCCAAATCTGGACGTTGAGATCTTCGGGAAAGCTCTCGATCGCCTTGCGCAGCGCCTTGCCAAGATTGTAGCAGCGTCGGCCCGAGGGCGGGGGATATTGCACGACGTTCACCGCAAACGGGATCACGCGGCACGGCCAGCGCTTCGGCTGCCCGAACATCAGCGACAGCGGCACGGTGAGGCCGTGATCGACATCCATCTTGTTGATGATCGTGAGATCGAAGTCCTGCTCGATCACGGACTGGGCGACGTGCCAGGCAAGGTCGGGCGCGCCCTTGACGACCGGCACCGGCCGCGCGCCGAAACCTTCATCGGCGGGCTGAAATTCGTCGGCGCAGCCAATCGCGAAAGTCGGGATCAAGTCGAGCGAGAAGGCGGTTGCGTGGTCGTTGTAGACGAGGAACACCACATCGGGCTTGTGCTCGGCTTCCCAGCGCTTGGTGAACTCGAAGCCCTTGAACAAAGGCGACCAATAGGCATCTTGCGTGATCCCGGTATCGATGGCGCGGCCGATCGCCGGCACGTGGGAAGAACCTATTCCTGCGGTGATGTGCGCCATCAGTCGGGTCGTCCCTTGTAGCGGTTGCCTTTCGGGTTGCGCCCGCCCGCCACCATCATCGCAAGATAGTCGGGTTCACTCATGCCCGTCATGCGAGCGGCGGCCCACTGGAAGGACTTGCCGTCGGTCGCAAAAATCTTGGCGAGAAAATAGATGTTTCCGCCGAGGGCGATGAGGCCATTATAGTCACGCGCGAGCACGCCGGCCTTCTGTTCCGGCGTCATCGGCCAGCGATCGAGATAGGCGGCTTCGGCCGCCTTGAATGCTGTTCGGTTGTTCGCCTGCATCAGCGACATGCAGAACTGATTGAGGTGATAGCCCTTCCGCGACATCGCCGCGTCGAAGATCGTGGTGCCCGGAATGTCGTCATAAGGCTGGCTCATCGGCCGGTTTCCTCTGGCCAGTAGAGGCGCATCGGATTGTCGACCAGGAGCTTGCGCTGCAGCTCGGCGGTTGGCGCGATCTTCGAGATAAAATCAACCAGGGCGCCATCATCCGGAGCATGGCTTGTCATGTTGGGATGAGGCCAGTCGGTTCCCCAAAGCACGCGGTCAGGAAACATCTCGACAACCCGGTTGGCGAACGGGATGACATCCTCATAACCCGGCGGCCCGATCTTCGAGAGGCGTTCCGGGCATGACACCTTCGACCAGAAGTTCGGGTGCTGCTCCATCAATTGAAGGAAAAGACCGAACTCCGGACCATCGACGCGCTTGGTCACATTCGGTCGGCCCATATGATCGATCACCACGTCGGTCGGCAGGGAAGCAAAGAAGTCGTAGTGCTCGGGAAGTTCTTCCGCCTCGAAATAGATCACCACATGCCAACCCATCGGCGCGATCCGCCGGGCGATTTCGGTGAGCTCGCCCTTGTCGAGCCGGTCCACCAGCCGCTTGACGAAATTGAAGCGCACGCCGCGCACCCCGGCAGCATCGAGCGCTCCAAGATCGTCATCGCTTACCGAGCGATGGACCGTGGCGACGCCTCTTGCCTTGCCCTTCGAGGCTTTCAGCGCATCGACCAGCGCGCGATTGTCGGCGCCATGGCAGGTTGCCTGTATGATCACATTCCGCGAGAAGCCAAGATGGTCACGCAATGCGAAGAGCTGATCCTTCGAGGCGTCGCATGGCGTATATTTTCGCTCAGGCGCGTAAGGAAATGTCTCGCCCGGACCGAACACATGACAGTGCGCATCGACAGCGCCCGACGGCGCCTTGAAACGCGGTTTCGACGGGTTCGGACGCCAGTCGATCCAGCCCTTGGTCTTTTCGAAAACCGGCATCAGCAACCCCGCGCCTTGAGCATGGCGTCGAGCCGCGGATAGACGCGCCGCGCATTGCCTTCGAACACCTTGGCCTTGTCGTTGGCGGATATCTTGAGCGCGTCGATGTAGCGTTTGGTATCATCGAAGTACTGACCGGTTTGCGGATCGATGCCGCGCACGGCCCCGACCATTTCAGATCCGAACAGGATGTTGTCGATCTCGATGACCTCAAACAGGAGATCGATGCCCGGCTGGTGATAGACGCAGGTATCGAAGAAGACGTTCTTCATCACATGGCCGGACAGAAGCGGCTTTTTCAGCATGTCCGCGAGACCGCGATAGCGACCCCAATGGTAGGGGACGGCGCCGCCGCCGTGCGGAATGATGAAACGCAGCGTCGGGAAGTCCTTGAACAGGTCGCCCTGAATGAATTGCATGAAAGCGGTGGTGTCGGCGTTGATGTAGTGGGCGCCGGTGGCGTGGAAATTCTCGTTGCACGAGGCCGAGACGTGAACCATGGCCGGCACGTCCAGCTCCACCATGGCCTCGTAGAACGGATACCAGGATTTGTCGGTCAGCGGTTTCGACGTCCAGTGGCCGCCAGACGGATCGGGATTGAGATTGCAGCCCACCATGCCAAGCTGGGTGACGCAGCGCTTCAGCTCTGCGACCGAATGCGAAATCGGAACTCCCGGCGATTGCGGCAGCTGGCAGACGCCGATGAAGGTCTCCGGGTAAAGCGTCGTCACGCGCTGGATCAGGTCATTGCAGGCGCGCGTCCAGGCCTGGCTAATCGCTTCGTTGCCCTCGTGATGGCCCATCGCCGAGGCGCGAGGCGAGAAGATCGTCATGTCCGCGCCGCGCAGTTTGATCAGCTTGATCTGGTTTTCCTCGACGCTTTCGCGGATCTCGTCGTCTGAAATCTGCGGCGCCTTCGGCGGCGGCGAGGACGGATCGGCAAAGTGCTTCAATTGTGCGTCCCGGAATTTCTGGTGCGGCCCGGGCGCCGTCGTATAGTGACCGTGGCAATCGATGATCATCGGGCTTGCTCCTTCATCATCGTTCGCATCGCATCAAGCATGTCAGTGAGGTCTGCCTGCGACAGCGCGGCGGCGAATTGCGGCGCCCATGCCTGGCGCTCCGCTGTCGCGGCGCTCATGTGGGGCGCGAGCCCGGCTTCCGAAATGGTGCGGGCGGCTTCGCGCATTTCCTCGGCGCGGCGCGCGCCATGCTCCAGTGTGCGCCCGATCATGTAGTGCGCCAGCTTCGGCCAGTCAGGGCCGGGGAATAGATCGTCGAGTGACGCCAGCACCGTCGCTTCGACGCCATAGCCCCGCGCGGTCAGCAGCGATTCCGACAACAACGCCTCGATGCCCTTGACCATCACCGACCGGCACATCTTGGCCGCCGACGCCTTGCCGATGTCGGTCGAGAACAGACGCGCTCCGGCAAAGCCGAGGTCGCGCGCCTCCTGCAGAAAGGCTTCGGCATGCGGACCGCCGAGCAGGATTGACGTCGCGACGCGCTTCGGCGGGAAGGGGCTCATCACCGCCGCCTCGACATAGCGACCGCCGGCGTCCTGGATCGCATCGGCTGCCTGACGCTTTATGCCTGGCGAGGCCGAGTTGAGATCGAGAAAGAGTGCACTCTTGAGCAGGCCGCCAGTTACCGATTGCGCTGCTGGCAGCGTCTGCGCCGCGGTCACGGCCGAAATGACCAGGTCGCACCCCTCGACTGCCTCGCGCGCCGACCGCGCCTGCCTGGCGCCGATCCGCGCGGCGGCGTTGGACTGCCCCGAAGCAGCGACCGCGAAGGCCAGGTCGAAGGTCGAAATCACGACGCCGTCGATCAACAGGTCCTGGCCGAGAATTTGGCCGACCTCGCCAAATCCGATAAGGGCGATGCGCTTGATCGGTCGCGGTCCGGTCACGGCCCGCTCCAGATGCTGGCGGGGATGTAGACCTTGCCGTCCATCAGCTTTCGCGCGGTGCGCAGCAGGGCGGAGCGCTTGACGCGCAATCCGTCGCGCCCGGTCTCGACCTCCATGTCGACGGTGAAGCACCCGGTTGGATGTTCGACCTCGACCTGGATGGCGCCCGTGCCGGAAAAGCCGTCGATCTTCGCGATCCCCGCCGCTACCGACCCTTCGATCACGCAGGCGGTCGCCACGCTGACGGCGCCGAGGACGCCGATAGCCTCGTGAACCCGATGCGGAATGAAGGTTCGGGTACAGACGCCGCCGCCATCCCGAGGCGCTGCGATCAGGCTCATCTTGGGAACCGTTTTCTTCGCGACATCGCCGAGATTCATTGCCCGCCCGGCAGCAAGACGGACGGCTTCAACCCGCGCTTTCAGCGCCGCATCGGCCTCCAGCTCCGCCGGCGTCTCGTATCCCGTCTTGCCCAGATCCGATGCGCGCAGCACCACGACCGGCATGCCATTGTCGATGCAGGTAACCTCGATGCCCTCAAACACGTCGCGGGCATGGCCGGTCGGCAAGAGGGCGCCGCAGCTTGATCCGGCGACATCGAGAAAGTCGGTCATCACTGGCGCTGCGGTTCCTGGCGCCCCGTCGATGTGCGCCTCGCCCTGATAGGTCACCTCGCCCCCTGGGGTTTCGATCCGCACCGAGGCGAGCGCGCTGGTGTTCGCCATGAAGATGCGCACGTCGGTGGTCGGCGAGCCCGCCTTCACGAGGCCCCCCTCGATCGCAAACTGGCCGACGCCCGCCAGCAGATTGCCGCAGGTCTGGCTATCGGAGACCTCCGCCGTGTCGACGACGACCTGCAAGAAGAGATAGTCGACATCTATCCCGTCGCGCTTCGAAGGCGAGACGATCGCCACCTTCGAGGTCAGTGGATGGGCGCCGCCCATGCCGTCGATCTGGCGTTCGTCGGGCGAACCCATGGCGGCAAGCAGCACGCGGGTCAGCGTTTCCCGGTCGGCTGGCAGATCGGAGGCCAGAAAATAGAGGCCTTTCGACGTGCCGCCGCGCATCACCGTGCAAGGGATCGCCGTCTGCATGCGCTAGTCGTCGCTCTTCACGTATGTCAGCCCATTTTCGGCCAGCCGTTCGCGCATCTTGTAGAGATCGAGGCCGAGCACGCCGGAGGCCAGCTTGGCGCGCTTGTCCGTCTCATCGGCTTCGCGCTTTTGAGCCCGGGTGAGAACACTCTTGGCTTCATCCTTGCGCACCACGACGACGCCGTCATCGTCGGCGATCACCACATCACCTGGGTTCACCAGCTGCCCGGCGCAGACGATCGGCATGTTCACATTGCCAAGCGTCTCCTTGACCGTGCCTTGTGCAAAGATCACCTTCGACCAAACCGGAAACTTCATGGTCGTGATATCTGCCGCATCGCGGATACCGGCGTCGATGATCAGCCCAACCACCCCCCGCGCCCGTAGCGAGGTCGCCAGCAGGTCGCCAAAATAACCGTCTTCGCAAGGCGAGGTCGGCGCCACCACCAGCACGTCGCCTGGTTGGCATTGCTCAATCGCGACATGGATCATCCAGTTGTCGCCCGGCGCCACTTCCACGGTCACTGCCGGGCCGGCAATGTGCGCGGGCCGATAGACTGGCCGCAGGTGCGCAGCGAGCAGCCCCTTGCGGCCCTGGGCCTCATGCGCCGTGGCGACGCCGATCTTGGCAAAGCCTGCAATCAGCGCCGCGTCGGCGCGCTTGATGCCGGTGATCACGATGCCCATCGACGGCCTCCCTGATTGGCTCGCCTCAAGTATAGCCTCATCGCACCGGCAGCCCCACATAGTTTTCCGCCAGCGTGATCTGGGCCGCCCGTGAAGTCCTGATGTAGTCGATCTCGGCGACTTGCAGCCGGCGCTCCAGAGGCGTGGTCGTGGGGAAACGGTGCGTCACGCCAGTGAACCACCAGGAGAACCGCTCGGCCTTCCAGACCCGCGCCAGCGCGCGGCGCGAATAATCCTCGATGCCGGCGGACGAGCGCGACCGGTAGAAGTCGAGCAGCGCCTCGGAGAGGAACAGGACGTCGGAGGTGGCGAGGTTCAGGCCCTTGGCCCCGGTGGGAGGCACGATGTGGGCGGCGTCGCCGGCGAGAAACAACCGGCCATGCCGCATCGGTTCGGCAACATAGCTGCGTAAAGGAGCGATCGTCTTCTCGAAGGACGCCCCGCGCGTGATCCCCCCGGCGGCCTTCGCGCCGAGCCGCAGCGACAGCTCATCCCAGATCCGGTCGTCGGGCCAGTCTTCGATTTTCTCGTCCGCGCCACACTGAATGTAGTATCGGCTGCGCGTCTTCGACCGCATGCTGGCGAGCGCGAAGCCGCGCGCGTGGCTCGCGTAGATCAGCTCGTGGTCGGCCGGCGGGACATCGGCAAGGATGCCGAGCCAGCCGAACGGATAGACTTTCTCGTACTGCTTGAGCACGTCCGCCGGCATCGCTGCCCGGCTGACGCCATGATAGCCATCGCAACCGATGATGAAGTCGCAGTCCAGTCGGTGGGTTGCGCCCTTCGCCATCCAGGTCAGGAAGGGTCGATCGCCCGCAATATCGTGTGGCAGGACATCCTCGGCGTCGAACACCACCGCCAGCCCGCGCTCCTCCGCTGCATCATAGAGGTCCTTCATCACCTCCTGTTGACCATAGACAGTGACGCGTTTGCCCTCGGTCAGCCCGGCCAGATCGATGCGGAACAGCTCATCGTCGAACGAGATAGAGAAGCCGTCATGCGTCAGCCCTTCTTGCGCCAGTCGCTGGTCGAGGCCGATCTCATGCATGATATCGACGGTGGTCTGCTCGAGAACGCCGGCGCGGACCCGACCCTCGACATAGGTGCGATCGCGCCGCTCCAGCACGACGCTGTCGACGCCGGCTCGATGCAGCAGGTGGGCGAGGAACATCCCCGCCGGCCCGGCGCCGATGATCCCGACTTGCGTCTTCATGGCTCACGGCTCCGCAGATGGCGGTTTGTCTGGTCGCCACCACTGGCAAGTTCAATCATTATAGAACATATGTGTCTAGTCTATTCCAGCACCAGAGCGGATGCGAAAAGCGCCTGTGTCGCCGCATGTTGCGGCGCGCCGCAGACCTCCGCAGCGCGACCGCGTTCGACGATCCGGCCCTCAGCCATCACCGCCACGTCGTCGCACATGAAGCGCAGGGTCGAGAGGTCGTGGGTGATCAGGAGGAAACCCATGCCGGTTTCCTCCTGCAGGTCCTTCAGTAGATTGAGGATTGCGGCGCGCACCGAAATATCCTGAGAAGAGACGGGTTCATCGAGGATGATGATGTCCGGGCGCGAGGTGATCGCCCGAGCGATGGCGATGCGCTGGCGCTGGCCGCCGCTGAACTCGGCCGGGAAGCGTTTCGCATCGTCGGGCGACAGGCCGACGCGGCCCAGCGCGGCGCGCGCACGCTCGCGGCGTTCGCTGGCGGTCGCCGCGCCTGTCGAGAGGAGGGGCTCGGCAATGATGGGGCCGATGCTCATCCTCGGATCCAGCGAAGCGTAGGGGTTCTGGAAGACCGGCTGGATTCGGCGACGGAAGTCCTTGCGCTGGCTGGCGCCCAGTCCGGCGACATTCTCGCCCTCGAAAAGAATCTCGCCTTCTGTCGCTTGATCCAGGCGGAGGAGCAGGCGCGCCAGCGTTGTCTTGCCGCATCCGGATGGACCAATGACGCCGCGCGTGCGCCCTCTTTCGACATCGAGATCGACCTGGCTCAGCGCTTGAACCACGGGCGCTGCGGGACCCAGCATCGAGGGGCTCGCCCCGCCAAATGTCTTGGACAGGTTTCGGGCGGAAAGAAGCGCACTCATACCGGCGTCTTCCCGCTTTGTGATCCGGTGTGGGGAAACCAGCAGCGGAGGCGACGCCCGCCACTCGATTCAAGCGGCGGCGCCACGGCGCAGCGCGCCTTTGTGTTGGCGCAACGCGGCGCGAAGCGACAGCCGGCGGGACGTTCGAGTAGGTTCGGCGGTTGGCCGGGAATGGTCGGCAGGCGTTTGCCGACGCCGGCGACGCCGCGTGCGCTGGCGACCAGAGCGGCGGTGTACTAGTGACGCGGCCGGTCGAGAATTTCGCGGGTCGGGCCGTCCTCGACGATTTCACCTGCATACATGGCGATGATCCGTGACGCGAGACGAGCAACGACGCCAAGATCGTGGCTGATCAGCAACAGAGCCATGCCGCGCTCGTCTCTGAGCTCGGCCAGCATGTCGAGAAACTGGCGCTGCACGGAGACGTCGAGCGACGTCGTCGGCTCGTCGGCGATCAGCAATCTCGGGGAACGAGACACGCCGATCGCGCCGACCACGCGCTGGCGCATGCCGCCGCTGAGGTGGTGAGCATAAGCAGTGAGGCGCGCCTCAGGATCAGGTAGCTGAACAGCGCGCAGCGCCTCGATGCTGCGGGCGCGAACCTCGCCGGCCGGTCGATCGAGGGCAATCGCTTCGCCGATCTGGCGACGGATGGTCAGTGTCGGGTTGAGCGATGTCATCGGATCCTGGGGGATCATGGCGACGCCGCCGCCGCGATAGGTCGAAAGCTCGGCGGCGGACATCGCCATCACGTTCCG
>JANMWT010000114.1:0-7393 GCA_031394145.1 Alphaproteobacteria bacterium
TTCGGGCTGCCGCCCGGAGTGGATGATCCTCACCATGGTGCCGGTCATCCCGCCCGACCTGCGTCCGCTGGTGCCGCTGGATGGCGGCCGCTTCGCGACGTCGGATCTCAACGATCTTTATCGCCGCGTGATCAATCGGAATAACCGTCTCAAACGGCTTATGGAGCTGCGCGCACCGGACATCATCATCCGCAACGAGAAGCGGATGCTGCAGGAATCGGTTGATGCGCTGTTCGACAATGGCCGTCGCGGCCGTGTCATCACCGGGACCAACAAACGCCCGCTGAAGTCTCTGTCCGACATGTTGAAGGGCAAGCAGGGCCGGTTCCGTCAGAACCTGCTCGGCAAGCGCGTCGACTACTCCGGACGTTCGGTCATCGTCGTCGGTCCCGAACTCAAGCTGCACCAGTGCGGCCTGCCGAAGAAGATGGCCCTCGAGCTGTTCAAGCCGTTCATCTACGCCCGACTTGACGCGAAGGGTCTCGCTGGCACCGTGAAAGCGGCGAAGAAGCTGGTCGAGAAAGAGAAACCGGAAGTCTGGGACATTCTCGAAGAGGTGATCCGCGAGCACCCGGTGATGCTCAACCGCGCCCCGACGCTGCACCGTCTCGGCATCCAGGCGTTCGAACCGAAACTGATCGAAGGCAAGGCGATCCAGCTTCACCCGCTGGTCTGCGCCGCGTTCAACGCCGACTTTGACGGCGACCAAATGGCGGTGCACGTCCCCCTGTCGCTCGAAGCGCAGCTGGAAGCGCGCGTGCTGATGATGTCGACCAACAACATCCTCTAGCCCGCCAACGGTCGTCCAATCATCGTGCCGTCGCAGGACATCGTGCTTGGCCTCTACTCTCTCTCGATCGAGCGCGAAAACGAACCGGGCGAAGGCATGATCTTCGCCGACCTTGCTGAGATCGAGCACGCGCTGTCGGCCCACGCCGTCAGCCTGCACACGCGCATCAAGGCGCGGTTCTGGACCAAGGACGAGAAGGGCAAGGACGTCTCGAAGATCTACGACACGACACCGGGCCGCATGATGATCGCCGATTGTCTGCCGCGCGAACACGGCATGGATCCCAAGCTCGCCAACGAGCTGATGACCAAAAAGGCCGTCGGGAAACTGATCGACATCGTCTACCGGAACTGCGGCCAGAAGGCGACGGTGATCTTCTGCGACCGTGTCATGGCGCTCGGTTTCAAGGAAGCGGCGAAAGCCGGCATCTCGTTCGGCAAGGACGACATGCTGGTGCCCAAGTCGAAAGACAAGTTGGTCGCCGACACGCGCAAGCTGGTCAACGAATACGAAAAGCAATACGCGGACGGCCTGATCACCCGCGGCGAGAAGTTCAACAAGGTTGTCGATGCCTGGTCCGCCTGCACGGACAAGGTGGCTGACGCCATGATGGAAGCCGCTGGCACGCCCACCATCGACAAGGAAACAGGTCGGGTTGGCGAACTGAACTCGGTGTTCATGATGGCCCACTCGGGCGCTCGCGGTTCGAAGAACCAGATGAAGCAGCTCGCCGGCATGCGCGGCCTGATGGCCAAGCCGTCGGGCGAGATCATCGAGACGCCGATCGTGTCGAACTTCAAGGAAGGCCTGACCGTCCTTGAATACTTCAACTCGACCCACGGCGCCCGGAAAGGTCTTGCGGACACCGCGCTGAAAACGGCGAACTCGGGCTACCTGACGCGTCGCCTCGTCGACGTGGCGCAGGACTGCATCATCACCGAGGAAGACTGCGGCACCGACAAGGGCATTACGCTTTCGGCGGTGATGGAAGGCGCAGACGTCGTTGTCTCGCTGGGCGATCGCATTCTTGGCCGGACCACCGGCGAGGACGTGAAGCACCCCCTGAACGGCGACATTATCGCGCCCGCCAACACCTATGTCGACGAAGACGTCTCGGCGCAGTTCGAGGCTGCGGGCGTCGACCGCGTGCTGGTGCGCTCGGTCCTTACCTGCGAGACCCGCAATGGCTGCTGCGGCGCGTGCTACGGCCGCGACCTGGCGCGCGGTTCGCGCGTCAACGTCGGCGAGGCGGTGGGCGTCATTGCCGCGCAGTCGATCGGCGAACCGGGCACTCAGCTCACGATGCGGACGTTCCACATCGGCGGCGCCGCGCAGGTGGCCAACGACTCCTCGATCGACGCCGCCTTTGACTCGGAGGTTCGTTTCGAGAACGCCGCGGTCGTGGAACGCGACGATGGTACGCTGGTGGTGGTCGGCCGCTCGATGGAGGTCAAACTCTTCGACGCTGAAGGCCGCCTGCGCCAGACCTTCAAGCCGGTCTATGGCGCACGCGTGCGCTACCATGACGGTTCGAAAGTGAAACGTGGCGAGCGCGTGGCTGACTGGGATCCGTTTGCGACCCCGATCATCACGGATCTTGCCGGCACGGTGAAGTTCGAGGATCTCGTCGAGGGCCTTTCGACTCGCGATGAGACCGATGAGGCCACCGGCATCGCCAACAAGGTGATCGTCGATGGTCGCACCAGCTCGCGTCAGGCCGAACTCAAGCCTGCCGTCCTGCTGCTCGACAAGAAAGGCGAAGTGATCAAGCACGCAACCGGCGTGGAAGCTCGCTACTTCCTGCCGCTCGACGCCATCCTTTCGGTGGCCGAAGGCGATGACGTGAAGCCGGGCGACACGCTAGCGCGCGTCCAGACGGGCGGCGCGACGACCCGCGACATCACGGGCGGTCTGCCGCGCGTGGCCGAGCTGTTCGAGGCCCGCAGGCCGAAGGACCATGCGATCATTGCGGAGATCACGGGCCGCGTCGAATTCGGACGCGACTACAAAAACAAGCGTCGCGTCCGCCTGGTGCCAGAAGAAGAAGGCATCGAGCCGATGGAATATCTGGTGCCGAAAACCAAACACCTGATGGTCCAGGAAGGCGACTTGCTGAAACAGGGTGAGTATCTGCTTGAGGGCAACCCTGCGCCTCAGGACATCCTGACCATCCTCGGCGTCGAAGCGCTGGCCAACTATCTCGTCAACGAGATCCAGAAGGTCTACCGCCTGCAAGGCGTGCCGATCGACGACAAGCACATCGAGGTCATCGTTCGCCAGATGCTGCAGAAGGTCGAAGTCACGGACTCAGGCTCGACCACCATGCTCGCCGGCGAAAACATCGACGCGCTCGACTTCGAGGAGGCCAACAACGTCGCCCGCAAGGCCGGCCGCGAAGAGGCCAAAGGCATCCGCGTCCTGCTCGGCATCACCAAAGCCTCGCTGCAGACCCGGTCGTTCTTCTCGGCCGCCTCGTTCCAGGAAACCACCCGCGTCCTCACCGAAGCGGCGATCCAGGGCAAAGTCGATCCGCTGGAAGGCCTCAAGGAAAACGTCATCGTCGGCCGTCTCATTCCGGCTGGCACCGGCGGCGCGCTGCGGAAATATCGCAAGCTCGCTGGCGATCGCGATGTTCGCCTGAAGGAACAGCGGAAGGTCAACGCTCCGGTTCCGGCGCTCCCCGCCCCGGTCGCCGAATAAGGCAGCTGACCCAACGAAAATCAGGACGGCGGGCGAAGGCCCGCCGTTTCTGTTTGTCGCGGACGTGGGCGCGCGCGCATCGGCCGGTAACGCGACCTCACGCGGCAGATTTCAGCATCACCAGGAGGCGTTCATGTTCGTCACCGTCAATGGCGTGCGTCTGTTCTTCGATGTGCTCAATCCGAAACTGGAGTTGGTTGACGGCGAGCTCTTCGAGAAACCTGTCCTGGTCTGCCTGCATGGCGGGCCGGGCGGGGATCATCAATCGATGCGCCCGTTTTTCGACCGTTTCGCCAGTTGCGCTCAGCTTATCTATCTTGACCAGCGTGGCGGTGGGCGCAGCGAGCTCGGCGAGCGGGCGGGCTGGACGCTCGATCAATGGGGCGATGATGTCGCAGCGTTCTGCGACGCACTTGGGATCGACCGGCCGATCGTCCTTGGCGTTTCGGGTGGAGCGATCGTGGCGCAGGCCTATCTTGCGCGGCATCCGAAGCACGCAGGCGGGGCGGTCTTGGTCAACGCCTGTTCCCGCATCGACCGAAGCGCTCTGATCGCCGGCTTCCACGCCCTGGGCGGTGCCCAGGCCGGGCAGGCGGCGGAGGCGATGTATACCCGCGGCGCGCCCGAAGATGTTCCGGGCTTCTTCCGGCACTGCCTGCCCTTCTACTCGCGCACCTCTTCTCTCGATGCCGCCAGGACAGCCGGAACCCGAGGCGGTAACCGGGGCGGAAACCGAGGCGGAAACCGAGGCGGAAACGAGGGCGGAAACGAGGGCGGAAACCGGGCCAGCAACCGGCAGACCTTCAATTTCGAGGTCAGCCGCTGCTTCTTTGGGCCGGACGGCGAGGCCTTCCGCTATGATCACCGGGCGAGCCTGGGGAGGGTCGAATGCCCGGTGCTGGTCCTCACCGGCGCGCATGACCCGGTCACGCGGCCGGAGTGGGGGAGGGAGGTCGCCGAGGCCCTGCCCGCAGGACAGGCCGAGCTTGTCGTTTTCGAGGGATCGAGCCATCTGATCGCGACGGATGAACCGAACCGGTTCTGCGACGTCGTCGACCGGTTCATCGCGGCCCGATAAGGCCGTTCTGACGGGGCGCGAGGGGAGGCGGTGGAACCCGGCCTGTGATGCGGCAGATTCCGGCCCCCACCGCACTTGACCCCGCGCGGCCGCGCCAGTATGACCCCGCTTCACATCGCCGGGCAGGCCGTGGGAGCTGCTCCCAAACGCTGCGCCAGGCGAGGTGTCCTAAAGAGAGCGAAAGCCTCCGTAAGAGTTCTGCCGGGAAGGCATTTTGGCCTGTCCCGGCCCATGGTTTTGGACAAACGCGTCGATCGGGCTATTCGCCACCGACGTCCCGGGTTTTGAGCGAGGGTTGATGCCGACGATTCAACAGCTGATCCGCAAGCCGCGGACCGACAAGCCGAAGCGGAACAAGGTTCCTGCTCTGAAGGCATGCCCGCAACGTCGCGGCGTCTGCACCCGCGTCTACACCACCACGCCGAAGAAGCCGAACTCGGCGCTTCGAAAAGTGGCGAAGGTTCGCCTGACCACCCAGTACGAAGCCGTGTGCTACATCCCCGGCGAAGGCCACAACCTTCAGGAGCACTCGGTGGTCCTGATCCGCGGCGGTCGCGTCAAGGATTTGCCAGGCGTTCGCTATCACATTCTCCGCGGCGTCCTCGACACCCAGGGCGTCAAAGATCGTAAGAAGCGCCGTTCGCATTACGGCGTGAAGCGTCCGAAGTAGGCAGGTAGAAGATGTCCCGTCGCCACCGCGCAGAAAAACGCCAAGTCCTCCCCGACGCCCATTATGGTGATCAGGTGATCACCCGCTTCATGAACCAAGTCATGTATCAGGGTAAGAAATCCGCAGCCGAGAAGATTGTTTACGGCGCGCTCGAAAGCATATCGCAACGCGGCAAGCGTCCCGCCGGCGAGCTTTTCCACGAAGCGCTCACCAACGTGGCGCCTTCGGTCGAAGTTCGTTCGCGGCGGGTTGGCGGGGCGACCTACCAGGTTCCGGTTGAGGTTCGTCCCGAGCGTCGTCAGGCGCTGGCGATCCGCTGGCTGATCATCGCAGCGCGCGCCCGCTCCGAAAATACCATGGAAGAGCGTCTGGCGGCGGAGCTGCTGGATGCAGCCAACGGTCGCGGCACGGCGGTGAAGAAGCGTGAAGACACGCACCGCATGGCCGAGGCCAACCGCGCCTTCTCGCACTACCGCTGGTAATCCGGCGCCAAGCCATCCGATCGAATCAGGGCGCTCCCCATGCCTCGCACTCACCAACTTGCCGACTACCGAAATTTCGGGATCATGGCGCACATCGACGCCGGCAAGACGACGGTGACCGAGCGGATTCTGTATTACACGGGTAAATCGCACAAGATCGGCGAAGTGCACGACGGCGCTGCGACCATGGACTTCATGGAGCAAGAGCAAGAGCGCGGCATCACCATCACATCAGCGGCGACGACCTGTTTCTGGCAGGAAAAGCGTCTCAACATCATCGATACGCCGGGCCATGTCGACTTCACCATCGAAGTCGAGCGCAGCCTGCGCGTGCTTGACGGCGCCGTGGCGGTGCTTGACGGCAACCAGGGCGTTGAACCGCAGACCGAAACGGTCTGGCGTCAGGCTGATAAGTACAAGGTTCCGCGTATCGTATTCGCCAACAAGATGGACAAGATCGGCGCAGACTTCTTCGCCTGCGTCAGCGACCTGGTGAAGCGTCTCGGCGTCAAGCCGGTGCCGTTGCAGTTGCCGATCGGCATCGAGCACACTTTCAAGGGCGTGGTCGATCTCGTCGAAATGCGCGCCATCGTCTGGCATGACGAGCAGCTCGGTGCGAAATTCGAGTACGCCGAGATTCCGGCAGACCTGGTGGACCTGGCCGCCGAATACCGTGCCAAACTTGTCGAGGCGGTCGCCGAACTCGATGACGACGTCATGGCCGCCTTCTTTGAAGGCAAGGAGCCGGACACCGCGACGATCAAGAAGCTCATCCGCAAGGCGGTGTTGACTGGCGCCTTCTATCCGGTGTTGTGCGGCTCGGCCTTCAAGAACAAGGGCGTGCAGCCGCTGCTCGACGCGGTCGTGGATTACCTCCCTTCGCCGCTCGACGTGCCGGCGATCAAGGGCATCGATCCGAAGACCGACCTGGAAGTCGATCGCCAGCCGACCGACGAAGCGCCGCTGTCGATGCTGGCGTTCAAGATCATGGACGACCCGTTCGTCGGTTCGATTACTTTTTGCCGCATCTACTCGGGTACGCTCAATTCCGGCACCACGCTTCTCAACTCCACCAAGGAGAAGAAAGAGCGCATTGGCCGCATGCTTGAGATGCACGCCAACGATCGGAAAGACATCAAGGAAGCTTTCGCAGGCGACATCGTTGCGGTGGCTTCGCTCAAGGAATCGACCACCGGCGATACGCTGTGCGATCCGCTGAAACCGGTCATTCTCGAAAAGATGGAGTTCCCTGAGCCGGTCATCGAGATCGCGATCGAGCCCAAGACCAAGGCTGACCAGGAGAAACTGGCGCTGGCGCTGCAGCGTCTGGCCGCCGAGGACCCCTCCTTCCGCGTCTCGACTGATTTTGAATCCGGCCAGACCCGTCTTAAGGGCATGGGCGAGCTCCACCTCGACATCAAGGTCGACATCCTGCGCCGCACCTACAAGGTCGACGCAAATGTCGGCGCACCGCAGGTGGCCTATCGCGAAACCCTCGGCCGCGCCGCCGACATCGACTACACCCACAAGAAGCAGTCCGGCGGCACGGGCCAGTACGCCCGCATCAAGCTGACCTTCGAACCTTTGCCGCCCGGCTCAGGCTTTGTCTTCGAAAGCGCCATCGTCGGCGGTTCGGTGCCGAAGGAGTTCATTCCCGGCGTCGAAAAAGGCCT
>JANMWT010000127.1:0-5632 GCA_031394145.1 Alphaproteobacteria bacterium
CGACGAGCAGCGCGCCAAGGAGGCTCGGTCTGAAAGGCTGCATGGCGAAGTTTCCTATTGTTGATCGGGTTGCGAAGCTGCGGCGCGGCTGATACGTGATGGAAAGCAAGTTCAACATGGTGTTGAATATCTTTAACATCATGTCCAGCGCCTTTTTCAGCGTGTCGGGGCCCCGTGTCATGTCATTCCGTGAAAAATCCGCCTGGCTCACGCTGGTGACGGTGTTGCTCTGCTTTGGCGTCTATTTCGGCGCCATGGCGCTGGGACTGATCCCAACCCATGGCTTCATGACGGTTCACTTGCTGTTGGTCTGCCTGATCTCGCTGGTCCTCCTGCAGATCGCCCTCCGGATCATCGCAGCGCGCTTGGCGCCGGGGGATGCCCGCTCGCCCAAGGACGAACGCGAGCAGCTGATCGAGCTGCGAGCCATGCGCATCGGCTATTATTTCCTCGGGGTCAGCGCCTTCGCCTGCGGCTTGCTTCTGCACCTCTCCAACATGTCGGCCGTCGAGTTGATGAATTTCGTCCTGCTCGCCATCGTGATGTCCGTCGTGGTCGTGGCGCTGGCCCAGATCGTCCAGTTCCGGCGCGGCGCCTGAACCATGGCGAACAAACCTGCGGGAAAAAACAAGGGCCTGCCCATCGCCAACCAGATGCGTCGGCTGCGTTTTGAGCATGGCGAGATGACCCAGGGCGAACTCGCCGAAACCATCGGCATGACCCGTCAGACCATCGCCGCAATCGAGGCTGGAAAATACTCGCCCTCGCTGGAAGCCGCCTTCCGCATCGCCCATGCCTTCGGCGTCCGGCTCGAAGACGTCTTCCAGTGGGACGAATAGGCGCCGCCCGCTTCCCCTGACCCAGTCGCACACGCGTCACGCCGCGGCTTGCCAGGCGTGGCGATCGCCACTATGAAGGTCAACTTGGTAGTTTGACTTTCTATCTCCCGTTCCCTGTCGCCCGCTCCCTATCTCCAGTTCCCTGTCTCCCGTTCAACGACCGATGCCCAAAGGACCGAACATGCGAGAAGCCGAAGCGCAGACGGAGCAAGCGCTCACCCTCGCTAGCGAGTTGCGCTTCGCCCTTGGCAAGCTGATCCGCAAGCTGCGCGACCAGGGACCGCAGCAGGATCTCAGCTGGTCGCAAATCGCCGCCCTCAAGCGTCTCGAAGGCAATGGCCCGATGAGCGTCACCATGCTGGCGCGGGCTGAAGGCGTCCGGTCGCAATCCATGGGGGCCACGGTTGCAAGATTGCAGGCGGCCGGGCTGGTCGACAGCCAGCCCCACCCTACCGATGGACGCCAGACCATGCTGTCGCTGACGCCGGCGTGCCGGAAATGGGTCAAAGCCGGCCGCGCGGCGCGCGAGGACTGGTTATCGCGCGCCATCGAAACGCGGCTGTCGGCGAACGAACAGGTGAAACTCGCGGCCAGCCTCGGCCTTCTCAATCGTCTCGTCGATTAAATGCTTCGGAGATCTGCACCATGCCCGCATCCCGGCTCGACCCGGTCACGGCCCTCGTCGTCATCGACCTGCAAAAGGGCCTGCTCGGCTACCCCACGATCCACCCGATACAGGGCGTTCTGGTGCAGGCAAGCGCACTTGCCCAAGCCTTTCGTCGCCGCGGCCTGCCGGTGGTGCTGGTCAACGTGACCGGCGGCTCGCCCGGACGGACCGAGCAGCAGCGGCCGGGCGGACCTGTCTCGGCAGACTTCGCCGCGTTTGTGCCTGAACTGGACCAACAGCCAGCCGATCATGTCGAAACCAAGCGCACCTGGGGCACCGGCACCGGGCTCGAGGCTTTTCTTGGCTCCAGAAGCGCAACGCAAATCGTGCTCTGCGGGGTCGCCACCAGCATCGGCGTCGAATCGACGGCGCGCCACGCCTACGAGCTCGGCTTCAACATCACCCTTGCCCTCGACGCCATGACGGACGTCAACAAAGACGCCCACGCCAACAGCGTCACGCATATCTTCCCGCGGCTCGGTGAAACCGCGATGACGACAGACATCATCGCGCTTTTCGACAAACCAGGAGCCTGAGATGAATTGGATTGACGACATCGCCTATTTCTTCGGCGGCGCTTTTCTCACCAACGCCCTGCCGCACTTCATCTCCGGTACAATGGGACGCGCCTTCCAGAGTCCCTTCGCCAAACCACCGGGACAGGGCCTGTCCTCCTCGACCATCAACGTCGTCTGGGGCGCGCTCAATTTCGCTATCGCCTACGGACTGCTGGTGTGGATCGGCGCGTTTGACCTCCGCGCCTGGGACAATATCGGCGCCTTCAGCCTCGGCGGGCTCTTGATCGGCCTCACTCTGGCCAGCCGCTTCGGGCGCTTCAACGGCGGCAATTCTCCAGACAAAAATTGAGCGGGTCTTGGCTGGCACGTTCCGCTCGCTGAAGATCTTCAACTACCGACTGTGGGCGGGCGGCGCCATCGTCTCCAACGTCGGCGCCTGGATGCAGCGCACCGCGCAGGACTGGATCGTTCTGACCCAGCTTACGCACGCCAGCGCCACAGCGGTCGGCGTCGTGATCGCGCTGATTTCACCACGGACGAGGCGACACACGGACGAGGCGACGCTCGCGCCCTCCCGTTCGGCGGACTAAGCTCGCGGTTGCGCCTGCGCGTGCTGTTTCCCTTGCTCTTGCTCTCGGCAGGCATCCCCGCCACTCTCCGAAGATCGCGGAGGACCTTGGATGCTGGCCACACTCCTTAAGGCGCTTGCCACGGCCGCGTTCATCGCTGCGCTGTCGGAGATCGCCAAGCGCTGGACCTGGCTCGCTGCGATTCTGGTCGCGCTGCCATTGGCGACCATGCTGACGGTCGGCTTTACCGCCTATTCCAAGGACCCAGACGCCATCGCCAAATCCAACCAGTTTGCCAACTCCACCTTCTTGATGATCTGGCCGGGCATCGCCTTCTTCATCGTGCTGCCGCTGGCGCAGAAACTGGGAGCGCCGTTCTGGGCCGCCTTCGCGTTCGCCATGCTCGCGACCGGCCTGGCAACCTGGGGCTTCATCATTCTCTACAAGGTGCTGGGCGTGAAGCTCTAGTCCGGTATGATGCAGACGTTTTCCGAGTCGGCGTTCGTCGCCGCTCCCAACCCGAAAGGATCGTCCGATGGCAAAAGGTCAGGTGCGCAGCGGCAAGGAAACCCGCAAGCCCAAGAAGGAAAAGCTGAAGGCGCCGGCGAGCATCAAGCACTCGCCGACCAACGCCGCGTTGAACAAGAACCAGAAGGGCTGAGGCCCGGCTTTTCGCCGCGCTATGTCTCGTCGACCTCGACCCCCGCGCGGCGCAAGCCGAGCGCGAGGATGCGGTTGAGCAGTGCTGGGTAGTCGAGCCCGTCGTGATTGGCGGCGTGCGCGAATTCCTGGCTGGCGGCGATCTCGGGGTTAGGGTTAGCCTCGATGAAATAGGCGGTGCCCTCTTCGGAGAGGCGGAAGTCGACCCGGGCATAGCCATCAAGTTCGAGCGTCTCGGCGATGGTCGAGACCATCCTCCGGATGCGCGTCACCATCGCAGCCGGCAGGTCTTTGGCGGGCCCGTGGATCACGCCGCGACGATCCTGAAAATCGGGATTGTGCTTGGCCTGTTCGGTGGCGATGAAATGCGCGCGCGAAGCCGGGTTGGAGAATTCCAGCTCCCAGATCGGCAGGACCTGGCGGCGTTCATTGCCCAGCACGCCAACATAGATCTCGCGGCCGGGTATGAATTGCTCGGCAATCGCCGGCGTGCGCACCCGCTCATGGATGAAGGCGACGCGTTCGACCAGCTTCTCGTCGGTCTCGACCACGGAGGCCTGCGAGATGCCGAGTGAAGCATCCTCGCTCAGGCTTTTCACAATCAACGGGAAAGCCAGGCCCTTGGGACGTTTTACCTTGCGCCCCAAAGGGAACACGGCGAAGGCCGGCACCGGGATGCGGTGATATTTCAACAGCTTCTTCGACAAGTCCTTGCCGCGGCAAAGCATGATGCCGCGCGGGCTGCAGCCGGTATAGGGAACTTTCAGGAGCTCGAGCAGGCTCACCACGTTCTGCGCATAGAGCGTCTCGCCGTGGAATTCCTCGAGCAGGTTGAAGACGATATCGGGCTTCCAGTTCTCGATCTCGTCACGGATCGGCGTCAGCTCCTGCTGGACGCCGATCGCCTTCACCTCATGGCCACTGCCGCGCAGGGTGGAAATGACGTCGTATTCCGTCTTCCAGACATAGCTTTCCTTCTCGGTGACGCCTTCCATCGAGTCAGGGGGTAAGAGATCGGGATGCGCAAGCGCGAGAACGCGAAGCGGCTTCATACAGCAAACCAGCGATGGCGCGACGGGCTGTAAAGCGAGCGCACGGCCCTATTGGTCAGAAGCGACGTCAGGTTCTGGCGCAGGCGCGTCTCCGATCCCCGCATGCGCAGCTTCAGCGCCCGGCAGCGATCGATCATATCGTCCAGCACGGCATCGAGGGAAAGTTGGTATTCACCACTCCATTTCGACACCGACCGGCGGATCTCCGCCCGATTTCGGCGGATGAACGCCGACGCCGACGGCGCGCCGCGATGGCGCGGCTCGCTGGAGAAGATACGTTGCAGTTCGCGATCGAAGGTTGCAGGCGTCGTCACGGAATAATGCTCGAGCTTGTTTCTGTAGTGGTCCCCGAGCGTCGTCGTCAGCTTGCTGATCGGATCGACCTCGACCTGATTCGTGAGAATCGGTTTCTCGCCGGCAATCTCCGCCATCAACTCATCGACGTACAGCAACTTTTCGAGCGCAGGCCAGTCGGCATAGCGCTTGCGCCACGCCGAGCGCGGCGTCAGCCACACCGCAAATGTTTCGGCGAAGTCTTCGTCAGGGTGGCATTGCGCATACCAGCGGCCGAGATGCTGGACGTAATCCTTGCTGGCTGGATCGGGGCGATAATAATCGGGATAGCGCGTCGAAGAGCGGCCGAACAATTGCTGCCAGCGACGCCGGCGATGAAGATTGTAAGCGTGCTGCATCACATGCCCGGCTTCATGGCGCAGGATGCGCATCGCCTCGCGCTGCGTGCCACCTTCGACGTCGATCGACATCTTGCGCTCAAGGCGCACCAGGCGCGGATGCGCAAGATAGAACGGAAAGGCGATGCCCGGCGTGGTGTCCGGACTGAACCATTCGTCCGAAATCCATCCGTGAGCGCGCGCCACGATGCCGCGCGCTTTCAGCTCCTTGTTGAGATCGCGCAGGCAGGTGGCGAGCCACGTTCCCTCAATCGAAACGTCGAGATCCTTGAGGCGCAATTTCAGAAGATCGGTGTCCTCGTGCGACGCCCATGCAGGCTGCGCCCGACGCTTGCGGGGGGACTTTGCTGGCACGCCCGGATTTCCCATTCCCTAGCCTCTCCCACGGCCTCCACGGCGTTGCAACTTTCGATGAAGCAAAACTGGAAACGAGACGTTTACGCTGCTAAATCAGCAAGAAAACAGCGCTTCACTGCTCGCTCGACGGCGGCAAACTCTCCTGATGGGGGAGTGATTTCTTCGAACTTCCACGAAGACCCGATCGAAGGCGATCTCCGCAATTTCCTAACCCGCATCACCGCTGACCGAACCACTGACCCGCCCCCATCCAGACCCGCGTCCAGACCCCCCATCCA
>JANMWT010000170.1:0-4515 GCA_031394145.1 Alphaproteobacteria bacterium
GTTCGTCAACGCGGAAGGCAACACGGACGAGGACGATACCGCGAGTCCTCCACCCGGCCCGGCGTGGTCGAAGACCCTGGCATGTGCAGAAGCTTTTCGAACGGGAACCGGGAGATCTCGGGGCTGGCCTGCAACTACAGCCCCTCCGTCAGACACTCAAGGTAGGAGCCGAGTGCCCGAATCGGGCCCGCTCGGATCTGTGCGGGGGGCGGCTGGAAACAGCCGTCCCTACCGCGATCGCGCTTCGCGTCCCAATCGTCGCCGCGCAGACGGCAGAGCAACCGGGATGAACGTGACGCCAAGGCTCTCGCTCAGAGCCTTCCGCTGCACATCACGACGCCACTGGTAGAGATTCTGACGGGGAACATCGTGCCGGCGGGCAATCTCGCTCACACTGGCGCCGTCAACGCCGATCTCGTTCAAGACCGCTAGCTTTTGTTCGCGTGTCCAGCGACGACGGCGTTCAACACCCAGCAGTTCCGCCCGCAAACCCGCCTCCGCCAGCTGACCTCTATCCACTCAGCTTAGCGAAACCAACCGCACTCCAGAAGGCCGGGTCAATCGGGCGGTTACATACGGTTGCGCATTGGGCTCGTCCTATTTCCTCAATTGGTAGTTCATCTCGGAGAAGCGGCCAACGGCAGCCTTCGGCGATCTTCAGCCTTCGCGGGTTCAGCTTGGCGACCGGCAGGTCTTGAGCGAGCCCGCCTATCGTAAAAATGTGGCCTTTGGAGCCGGGTTGGCCAACGGAGCAGCCTTCCACGGTGTTGCCGCGTCGACTCGCACGTCAATACTCCTGCCCAATCGCCCCCGCTAAATGCCAAGTACAGGCGCGTATTGCAGAAAATTACATCGGTTGCTGAAGGTCGCGGGCGACAATACGGTGCTCCTTCGTACAACGGGCGGAACGGTAGAAAAATGCGCATGCATCACACCCTCGCTTTGATCGCGTCCCTAATAATGCCCGTTGCGTGGGCGAGCGATGCTCAGGCCGCACCGTGGCACACCGTTCGCCATGCGGACGATGGTTTTGTGGTCGAGTTCTCAGACAATGTTTCCGGGACGCCGACAACCGGGAGCAACTATCGGGCGACGCAATATGTCCAGGACGGAGGATCCTACGCCTATATCGTCGCCGCCACCGTGTACGAGGTTGGGGTCTCAATCGACTTTGATGAGAACGTGAAACGGGCAATGAGCGTGTTGAACTGTTCGTCGATCGACAGCGAAGTATCGCCGTCGAGTTCCGCCGACCGCAACCGCGAAATTCACGGTTCCAAATGTAACCAGGGCGTCCGTGCAGGCGTGGCTTTCTTTTTGGCCGGTAGACGATTCTATCAGGTCATGTATCTGATTCCCAACGACAGTGATTCCAGCGACGCGGAGCACTTCCTCCATTCCTTCAAGCTGATCGCAGAATAGGTAAGTCCGGCTCCCGGCGTGGAGGATCTTCGACGGAGCCCATGACACTTCACTTTCGGCTTTCGAAGCTTTGCACCAATCAGGACGTGACGCCGCGCCAGGACCGTTTGGAGACAATGCCGTGGACAAGAATCCGCCTCGGCGAATATTGCGAATGTCCGTCATCGGCGAGAGATGCAGCCTGATGGGCGGGGCAGGCACTCAGGCAGGATGTGGCCCATCTGAGACATCTGGACGGCACGCGCTATTTGTGCGCGTTCACAATCACGGACGGCATGGTGAGTTCGCCCTTGGCGTTCGACACATCGAGCCGATAGCGGCCGGGAGGCAGAAGCAGTGGTAGCGCCTCTCCCGGTCTCAAGAGCAGCCGGTCGATCGCCACCGTATCCATTGGCGCATCCACCAGCCGCGCTTCGATGAGCAGCGGCTCCCCTTTCGGCAACAAGGCGGCGGGAAGGGGCGTAACGACGTCGCCTGATTGCTGTCGCCAGGCAGGACGCCCGTTCTTCAAGTCAAGCAGCGGATGGCCGATATAGAGGTCTTCCCCATCGTCCGGGCCTTGCACCAGCGCCGGCTTGCCCGACGGCGACAGACAGACCGTCTGGCCGATCGTCAACGGATCGCGACCGGTCGCCTCCGCCAGACGCTGGGCCATCCATTTCGGCTGGCCGGGCCTCGCGCGCTCCGTCGCGTGCCCTTCGCCGACATGAATGATGACTTTCTCGTCGGGGTGATTGCGGAAAATGGCCGCCATCAGGTTTTCGGTTTGCAGGGCGTCCCGCCGGTTGATCCGCTCAACCAGCGGCAGTCTGTTGAGGTCGTCCATATTTTCTTGCGCGTCGATCACCTCGTACCCGACAAACCGGTATCCGAGCGCCTTCGCCTCCGCGACTATGCGACCGAAGATGGGCTCCTGCGAATAGAAACCGTCGTCGGTCAAAACCAGCGGATGGTTGAGGTCCGGGCCGTTGTGAAACGTTTCGGCCGCGTAGGTTGTGTAACCGAGCGGCTTCAGCGCCTTGAGGACCTCGCCGATGAAATAACGTTCGTGCGGCCTGTCGTGGGTTTCATTGATTATGACGATATTCGTAATCCGGGCGCGTCGTACGATCTCGGCGACCGGATCGCCCGGTAATGCCGGACAGTCGCGCCTGCCAAGAGTTTCGCCATTTTCGGCGACGGTCAGGTCGTCGCGCCCGACCATGGCGGCAGCTTGCGTATTTGCTCCGCCGCGGGTCTTCGAAGGATCAGAGCTGCCCAGGCTGGAGAATTCGAATTCTCGGGAAAACGCCGTGCTGGCGTAGCGCGCGGGGTCGGCCAGAGGCGGGATCGCTGGCGGCGACGTCGCACAGGCGCATGTGCACACAAGCAATTCGCATAGCACCACTGCTCGCAACATCGCTTTCCCCGAACCGCACAAGCTGGAATTTGGACCCAGCGACATCTGTGTCAAGCGACGTCTCGGCGAGGACCAGCCGGTTCGCTGCAGTCCCGCGCAACGGCAGCTGTTGGGCAACCGGGCCGCTGGCAACATCGTGCCGAGCCGGTCGAAGATGGCCCTTTCCAGTCGAGCGCGCCTCGGGGCTGACCTTCCGGGCGGGTGCCGCCGCCGATGTCGACCTGCCGCTACGCGTTCGGCGGCGGCCATGCTTGCGAGTGGCAAGGCCAACGCGGTAGACCGGCGCGACGCTTGATTTGCCGCCTGGCAATTCGTGGTGCGCCCCCTCTGGGGAAGACCTGATGAGGCAGCCCAGACATGCACCTGACGGCTCGCATCCGCAGCCCGGCAATTTCCTGACCCCGGTCTACCTGCTTGTCGCGGGACAGAAAGGGTGGCGCGCCCTTGTGCTGGCCGCCGCGCTGGGCGTCTTTGCGAACTTGGCCTTTCCGCCGATCTGGTTCTGGCCGGCGATGATGGTCTCTCTCACTGGCATGATCTGGTCGATGGATGCGGCCAAGCTCGCCGCCAAGCCAAAGACGTCGGTGTTCTGGCGCTTCTTTGCTTTCGGTTACGCGTACTTTCTCGTCGGCCTGCACTGGATCGCCGGCGCCTTCATGGTCGACGCCTCCAACCTGATCTTCATCTGGATGCCGCTGGTTGCACTGCCGGCAGGGCTGGCGCTGCTGCTGGCCGGCTTCATGTCGGTATGCTTCCGGCTGTGGTGCGCCGGCCCGGCGCGGTTGATCCTGTTCTCCGTCTTCTTTATGGCGAGCGAGTGGTTCCGCTCGTCGCTGTTCGGGGTCGGCGGGTTGCCTTGGAATGTTCCCGGCATGGTATGGGCGCCGGGCGCTGCAATCTCGCAATCGGCGTCAATCTGGGGCATCTACGGGCTGTCGCTGCTGACCATCGTGGCGTTGGCCTCGCCGGCGACCCTTGCCGATAGCCGTGCGCGAGGAACGACCGGGTCGCGCGCCGCGCCGATCATCGTGGCGGCCGTCGTGTTCGGCATGCTCTGGGGCTGGGGCGCCAAGCGCCTCGCCGACATCAAACCGGAGCCGCCCGGAGAAATGGTCCGCCTCGTCGAGGCCGGCGTCTCCGAGCATGAAAAGCATCAGGCGAATATGGGGCCGCTGATCGTCCAGCGCTACCGCGGCCTCACTGGGCCGGACGGGCCGAACGCTCCCAAAATCGTCATCTGGCCGGAAGGCGCGTTGCCCTATCTCGTCTTCGAGACACCCGAAGTGCTCGACAACATCACCGCGAAGCTGGGCACGCGGAAAATGATCTTTGGCGTGGCAAGGCGCGAGCATGCCGACATTAAGAACGAGAAGTCCTATAACAGCCTCGCCGTGCTGTCCGCCAACAGTGCGGTCACCGGCCCGCTGGCAATCTACGACAAGCACATGCTCGTGCCGTTCGGCGAGTTCTTCCCCGGCGGCGATCTCCTCACCTCCATCGGGCTGAAGACGCTGCAGGACATGGCCCCCGGCGGCTTCGCGTCAGGCCCAGCGCCGACAACGATCAGGACGCTCGATATCCCGCCCTTCGCGCCGCTGATCTGCTACGAGGCAATCTTCCCCGGCTTCACCCCCGAAGGCGCCGACCGGCCTCGCTGGCTGGTCAACATCTCTAACGACGCCTGGTTCGGAAAC
>JANMWT010000185.1:0-13727 GCA_031394145.1 Alphaproteobacteria bacterium
CCGGCGTGAAGAAGGTGGTGGAGAGTTTTGTCGAGCGGGCTTAAAAGCAGACGGCGACGCAGCCGCGAGGGGGACATGCGCGCTGGTTTCGGAGCTGCGCTGATCCTGTTGATGCTGGCCAACTTCGCCGGAGCCTCAACCTCAACCGCCCAAACCCCCGCGATCCGAAACGATCCCGAACCGGGCATTCCGTGGCTCGAAATCGCGATGGCGGTCGAGGGGGTCGACGTCACGGCCCTGCGCAAGGCGGCCGATCCGAACAGCGAGGAGCAGCAGAAGCTTGTCGCTGCGATTGAACTGGCTTGGCTGCGACGCGAAGCTGACGCCGCCGCCGCGCTGCGGGCGTCCGCCGACACGCTGCACTCGCGGGCCCTGCGGCTCGAAGCGCTCAACATGCTCATGGCGGTCGATCTGCGCGCCGGCAATTATTCACTCGCCGCGACGGTGGGGCGTGAATCGCAGGCGCTGGCGCCGCCAAATCCTCAGCAATCCGACCTGCTGACCGCAGCCGAGGCGGTGAAGGGAACGCCGCCCATGACGCTGTCCGGCAAAGCGCAGGGCGAGCTGCCGATGACACTGGAAAAGGACGGCATTCCGCGGGCCAAGGTCGCGATCAACGGTCTGGAGCAGGAGGCGGCGCTCGACACCGGTTCTGCTTTTTCGGTTGTCAGCCAGTCTGTCGCAAACAGGGCTGGCGTGCGCCTACTCAACGTGGTCATGCGCATCATGCCCGCGGGAGGGGTCGTGGCGCGCGCTGGCCTCGGCGTGGCGAACGAGCTTGTCATCGCAGACGCGACATTCCGGAACGTCGTCGTCCTCATCCTGCCGGACGCCGACATGGACATCTTCGGCGAAGCCAAGGTGGGCGCCATCATCGGCTTGCCGATCTTCCTGAAGATGGGGCGCATCGCAATGCGGCCCAAAAGCGACGGCTTTGACTTCGCATTCGGACCGTCCAGCGAACAGCCCGGCAAGGCTTCGAACCGGCGGCTACACAAGCTGATCCCGGTCCTGAGTGGAACCATCGGAAGACGGAAGCCCGCCATGATCAACATGCTGCTCGACACAGGCGCGAGCCTGACTGAGTTCTTCGCCCGGTTTGCCGTGTCCTTTCCCGATCTGGTTGCGACAGCCTCGACGGTGTCCGCCAGAAGCGCCGTGATCGGCGATGCATCCTTGTCGCGTTCGGCAAGACGGCTCGGGCCGCTTCGACTGGATATCGGCGGTGCGAGCCTGGCGCTTACGGGCGCTGACGTTCACGAAGACCAGCACCCGTCCTATCATGGCGTTCTCGGCCAGGACTTTCTGCGCCAGGGCTTTACCGTTGATTTCGACGCCATGACGTTCGAGCTGACGCCCTGCAGCGCGCATTGAGCGAGGCGAAATCCACCGTTCTGGTTCAACAACAGGGCGCGTTTCGCACGGCGCGATCCACCCTTTGAGGCCCTCACGAAGCCGTTCCCGCCCGCCGCTTGAAACCCCCGCGCTCCCAAGGCACTCTCTTCCCCAAAGATAAGCAAGAAACGACTCTCGGGAGAGCTTAAACATGACACTGTCAGCCCGCATCCGCCGCAAGGTTTCAGGGATTGCCGTGGCCGCCGCCATGCTGGCTTTCGCCAGCCCGGCGCTGCTGGCCGCCCACGCCCAGGCCGCGCCGGCCGCCGCCCCAACCGTGCGCGACGGCGCCGCCTTCGCCAAAGGCTACGAGCCGCCGCGCAACAGCTGGGGCAAGCCGAACCTCGAAGGCAACTGGACCAACGCCACCGTCAGCCGCTTGGATCGGCCGGCCGGCTACCCTCTCATCATCAACGCGGAGCAGGCGGCCAAGCTCGAAGGCGGCGCGCTGATCAACGTCCGCAACGCACAGAAGGACGCCGCCTACGTCGATCCCAACGCGCCGCCGCCCGAGAAGGGCAAGCCGCTGCCTGGCGTCGGCAACTATGACGTCGCCTACACCGACCCCGGCACCAAGGTGACCAACATCAAAGGCGAACTTCGCTCGTCGTGGATCACTTATCCGGAGGACGGCAAGATTCCGGCTTTGACCGAAAGCGGCAACCAGCTCCGCAGGACGGGAATGGCCGGCGGCCGGCGCGGCACAGGCTATGACAATCCCGAGGAACGCGGGCTCAGCGAGCGCTGCATCATCATCGGCAACGCTGGTCCGCCGCTGGGGACCTACCTCTACAACAACAACTTTCAGATCGTTGAGACGCCCGATTACGTGGTGCTGGAATCGGAGATGATCCACGACGTCCGCACGATCCATATCAATGGCAAACCAGGCCCCAACAACGGCGTCGAGCCCTACCATGGCGACAGCGTCGCCCACTGGGACGGCGACACGCTTGTTGTCGAAACCACGCACATGAACCCGGCTCAGCGCGCCGGCCGCGTCTTCCTGTCGAAGGACGGCAAGGTGATCGAGAAGTTCACCCGCATTTCCGATACGCAGATCCTCTATGATTTCGAGATCAACGACCCCTCGGTCTACACTTCGGTCTGGCGGGGCCAGATGGCGCTGACCAAGCTCAACACGCCGCTCTACGAATATGCTTGCAGCGAAGGCAACTACGCGCTGCCGGGCATCCTGAGCGGCGGCCGCACCGACGACAAGAAGGGCGTCACCCACCAGGTTGGCGGCGCGCGTGGGGAATAACGGGCAACGCGCCTGAAACGTGGGCCGACGACGCCGATCGATCTGAATTGGGCGCTTCCCGTTCGGCGGGGGCGGCCTTTGCTTTCTGCGACGCGATGATAGACCAAACTGTCCTGGTCGGGAGCTAGAGATGCGCGTCATCGTTTCTGCACTCTTTCTGTTTCTCAGCGCACCCGCGTTCGGCCAAACGCCGCCGCATTTTCCAGAGAAGATCGCGCGCAGCGATTTTCAGGCGGCGTTCGCTGACGCCGGTACGGCCTATATCGCGGGCCAGCCCACGGCCGATGCGTTGCGCGCCATGAAAGCCGACGGCGTCACCACGGTGATCAACCTGCGCACCCAACCTGAGATGGACAACCGCAAGCAGGTGCCTTTCGACGAGGAAGGGCTGGTGAAGGAACTGGGCATGACTTATGTCCACATCCCGCTCGGCGGACCGGATACGCCTTATACCCCGGCTGCCGTCGATCTTGTGGCGCAGGCGATCAAGGCGTCGAAAGGCAAAGTGCTGCTTCACTGCACGGTGGCGTGGCGAGCGAGCCATATGTGGGCGGCGTACTTGATGAAGTATCAGGGCGTGTCCTACGACGAAGCGACGCGCCAGGCGCGCGCCGTCAACCTCGATGGCTATACGCCGCCAAATGGCGTCACGCCGCTGCAGGGCTTTCTCGCACAGACGCCTGCGCCTGCCGCACACTGAGCCTGCCGCACACTGAGCCTGCGACCGCGATGATCGCCGCGGGTTCCCCCTTCGTGTCCTAGATTAACTCGGCGGAACGGGCCTAGGGAGGCTGCGTTTATTTCCCGTGCGGAACACGGGACGTCGTCGTTTTGCGCACCACCGAAGCAGAAGAAAAGGACCCGACCCCATGGCCAATCAAGCTGACAAGAACCCCAACCCGAACGCCAACCCCAACAACCCGGCCCGGCGCAAAAACCCGCAGCCGCAGCCGCAGCCGAGAGACGGTCGCCAGCAACAGGCCGAGCAGGGACGCGAGCCCCAACCGAGCGGGGCGCGCCCGGATCCGAACGCGGATCGCAAGAACCCGGGCTAATCTCTAGCTCGCATCGTGACGCCGCCGCCTGCGAGGGATTTGCGGGCGGCGGTAACGCACGTTCGAGCTTCGGCCTGCGCCCTTGCCTTGTGTTGCAATCCCTTGGAGCGCATACATAGGCGCGTGCGGCGGGAGGATTTCCTGGTCGTCTCCCGCACAGGACCCCTGACATGGCGAATAATCCCAACAACGACGCCGAAGGCGCGGCGCCGCGTCCTGCCTTGCCGGCGGCGCCTGTTGCATCGACGCCACCGCCCGTTCCGGCGCCCGCTCCGACGCCAATCGCCGCTGCTCCCACCGCGCCGCGCGTGCAGCAGCAACAGCCCGCCCCTGCTCCGGCGCGTCCTGCGATGATCTCCAAATCCGGACCGCGTATGGCCGACCGCAAATCCGCCGCTGGCGACGCTCCGTTGCGCACTGATACGCCCCGCCCGTCCGGCGACACGCTCTACCGCTCCGGCTCCGGTTCCGGCGCGCCCTCCGGCACGCCAGCGCACAAACCCAACACCTCGGTCTATATCAACCCGGGCGTCGTCCACGCCGAAGGCAAGCCGCAGATGCAGACCCAGAGCCGCACCAGCATGGGCCACAGCGCCGGCGGCCCGCGCCCGGGCGAAACCCATGCCGCCGCCGCCCTGCGCGAAACCGCCGAGCGGGACGCTGCGCGCGAAGCCAAGGCGCAAGCCCAGCAACAGGCCAACGTCAGCAATGACGACGCCCGGCCCGCCTTTCCGCCGCCGGCCAAAACGCAGGTCCAGGGCACGCCGATTCCGACCGGCGATACGCCCAGCCCGGACGATAAAAAGCGTTAACGGCAAATCCCCGGCGCATCACCGCTTGCAGGAAACCGCGAGCGTCGATTGTGTTTCGCTCAATCTGTTTCGCTGATTGAACAAACCGACCCGGCCGTTTGCAGCCGCCCGAATAAATGGCTTTGCGCGAGGCAACCGATGGCCTTCGCCCCTGTAATCCTGCGCGCGGCGACGCCATATCTGTGCTACACTCCTCATGAAGAACCCCGGATTTCCCGCGTTCGTCTCTGTAAAAGGCGTCCCACATGGCCAAGCTGCCCGACAATCGCCGGCCCTATGATCCGGCCAAGGCGGCGCGGGATCGGGCCAAGCAGGAGACAGTGATCGCGCCGCTGACGCCGCAGCAGCGCTCGGTGCGCAAGCCTGGACTGCGGCCGGTGGCGCCGCGGCGCACCGGCGGCGAAGAAGACTAGGCGCGTTTCGTTCAGACCGCTGATTTTCGCAACTGGCGAGTTGGGCTCGCCGGTCGCTTTCGCTTGCCCGCTTCGCTGCTATAACCCCGCCCGAACCAGACGGCGGGAGGTGTCCAGATGTACCGGGTCCATGCGACCATGCTGCGCGCCGACGCCGAGCGGCTGTCCGAGACCCTCGCCGGGCTCGACCCCTCACCCGCCGCTGCCGTGGCGATCGAGGAAGTCTCACGGACCCTTTGGCAGCTGGAGGCCTTCTGCCATGACGAGGAGCGGGCAAGGGGCGCCGCGACAATCATAGAGACCGAGCAGAGAGGCGCCCGGGCTTCGGTTGAAATCCTCGCCGATCGCGACTGGGTGGCGCAAAGCCTCGCTGGGTTGCCCGCTGTTCATGCCGGACCGTTTGTCGTGGCGGGGGCCCATGAGCTCGGCGGCGTCGGAGGCGGCAAGATCCCGGTATGGATCGAGGCGGGGCCGGCTTTCGGAACCGGCCATCACGGCACCACCAAGGGCTGCCTTCTCGCCCTGGCCGAGATTGCAAGGACGCGACGCCTCGGCAAGGTGCTGGACATCGGCACAGGATCGGGCGTGCTCGCCATCGCCGCCCTGAAGGTCGGCGCCGTTTCGGCGATCGGCGGAGACATCGACGCCGAGTCGATCCGCATCGCGAAGGAAAACGCGACCAACAACAAATCGGGCAAGGCGTTGAAATTGCTGCACGCGGTTGGGACAAAGCATCGCCTCGTCCAGACCAGCGGCCCTTATGACCTGGTGATGGCCAACATCCTGGCGCGCCCGCTGGTGAGCCTCTCCGGCGAAATCGCCAAACTGGTAAAGCCGGGCGGCAGCGTCATCCTGTCGGGCCTCCTCACCCATCAAGAACCCCAGGTCCGCGCCGCTTATACCGGCCACGGGCTAATCCTAGTGAGCAGGCGCCGGATCACCGGTTGGTCGACGCTGGTTTACCGCCGTCCGGCCAGCTAGATTGATCGTTCCAGCATCAGCAGAGATTTCTTCATGCGGCAGACCTATGACGTCATCGGTGGCCCAGACGTCGGCCGCTCCAGCCTGCCGCGCCTGCGCGCGGCGATGAAGGAAGCTGGGCTCGATGGCCTCTACATTCCGCACGAGGATGAGTATCAGAACGAATATCTGCCTGCCTGTTATGAGCGCCTCGCCTGGGCGACGGGCTTCACCGGATCTGCAGGCGCTGCTTTCGTTTTCCAGAAGACTGCGATCGTCTTCGTCGATGGCCGCTATACCCTGCAGGTCAAGGTGCAACTGGCGCCAAAGCTGTTCGAGGTTGGCGACCTGATCGACCCTGGCCCGGTCGGCTGGCTGGCGAAGCAGACACTCACCGGACAGACGATCGGCTATGATCCGAGGCTGGTCAGTCCAGATGTGCTGGATCGCTTGACCGAGGCCGCTAAGAAGGCCGGCGCCGAGCTGGTCGCGACCGACCCCAATCCGATCGATCTTGCCTGGACCGATCGTCCGGCTGAACCCACCGCGCAAGTGGTGGGCCATGAACTGGCTTACACCGGCGAATCGAGTTCATCGAAACGCACTCGCCTCGGCAAAGCGATGGCGGACGCCAAGATCGATGCGGTGGTCTTGACCTCGCCTGCTTCGCTCGCCTGGTTGTTCAATATCCGAGGCGGCGATGTTTCGCGCACGCCTCTGCCGCTGGGCCGGGCGATCCTCTACGCGGATGGCCAGGCCGAACTGTTCCTGCGACCCGAGAAGATCGGACCAGAGCTGGGCGCACATCTCGGCAACGAAGTGGCGCTGCGCCCGATCAGCGAGATGGATCGGCGGCTCGCCAAGCTGGCGAGCAAGACAGTCAGCCTCGATCCATCCGCGGCTTCGGCCTGGTTTTTCTCCACCCTGGCAAAAGTCGGCGCTGACATTCAACGCGGCGGCGACCCCTGCATGCTGCCCCGCGCGAGGAAGAATGCCGTCGAGGTCGACGGTGCCCGCAGGGCGCACCGCCGCGACGGCGCAGCGTTGTCGCGCTTCCTCCGCTGGTTCGATGAGAACGGCCAGACCGGCGAGGTCACCGAGATCGACGCCGCCACGAAAGTCGAGGCGTTCCGAGAAGAGACCGGCGAGCTAAAGGACCTCTCCTTCAATGCCATCTCCAGCGCCGGACCCAATGGCGCAATCAACCACTATCGACCGGACACCGCCAGCAACCTCAAGCTCGAGCGCGGAACCCTGTTCCTGATCGACTCAGGCGGCCAGTACCTGGATGGCACGACCGACGTCACGCGCACCCTCGCGATCGGCGAGCCGACCGAGGAGATGAAGGCGCGTTTCACGCGCGTCCTCAAGGGCCATATCGCGCTCGCTCGCGTGCGTTTTCCGAAAGGCACGACCGGATCGGCGCTGGATGCGCTGGCCCGCCTCTCGTTGTGGGAGGGCGGGCTCGATTACGATCATGGCACCGGTCACGGCGTCGGAAGCTATCTTGGCGTGCATGAGGGCCCGCATCGCATCGCCAAGGCGCCGAATGTGACGCCGCTTGAGCCTGGCATGATCGTGTCCAACGAGCCCGGTTACTACAAGGCTGGCGGTTACGGCATCCGCATCGAAAACCTGATCGTGGTCACGGAGCCCAAGGCGATCCCCGGCGGCGAGCGTGAGATGATGGGTTTCGAGACGCTGACGCTGGCGCCGCTGGATCGCCGGCTCATCCTGCCCGGCCTGCTCAGCGAACAAGAATGGATGTGGATCGACCGCTACCATGCCCGCGTGCTGGCTGAGGTCGGATCGCTGATGCCGGAGGACGACCGCGCATGGCTGGCGAAAGCCTGTGCCCCGCTGTGAGAGCGGTTTGCGCCAGCAGTGTTCGCCCGCGTGGCCCAGTTCGCGGGGCCAACGGAACGCAGCACATCTCCTGCGTCGCGATCACCCGTCCGGGCAGCGGCATGAACCCGAGGCTGGATGGCGTGCGGCAAGCCAAGACCGCTGACCTCGATCCTCGCCTGCCCGTGGTCATCCCTTATCAGGAACGACAATGAGACCCCACATCGCCTGGTTTGGCGTGCTGGCCGCCTGCGCCTGCGCCACCCAACCGCAGACCAACGACCTTCGCGGCTGCCCCGCCTACCAGCCAGCGTTCGATGTCACCGACAAATTCCTGACGACCTTCAACACCAAAGACGCGCAGCAATGGGCGACGACCTTCAGTTTTCCGAGCGTACGCCTCGCCAGCGGCAAGACCGTGGTGCTGAACTCGGCGGCCGATCTCGAAAACGCGTTCACCAACCTCGCGGCGACCGGCTGGGATCATTCCGCCTGGGCGGCGCGCCGAGTTGTGCAATGCGAGGCGACTAAGGCGCATTTGCTGACCACCTTCGTGCGCTATGGAAAGGACGGATCCGAACTGTCGCGCTTCGACTCGCTCTACATCGTGGAACTGCGTAACGGCAAATGGGGCATCACCGGCAGATCAAGCTTTGCGCCATGAACCAGGCACGCACTCTCCCAATGCTTGCCGCTCTGATGCTTGCCGCTCTGATGCTTTCCGCCTGCGCGCCGCGACCGAAGACGGCAGATTTCGAAGCCTGCCCTGCGACCAAACCGGCGATGGACGTCACCGATAGATTCATGGCCGCGTTCAACTCCAAGAACATGGGCCAGCTCGAAGCGACGTTCCATTTCCCCCACATCCGCATCGCCAGCTATCCCCTGAGCGTGCTGACCGGGCCAGGTCAGCAAGATGATGTTTTTGGGAGTCTCGCCGCCGAAGGTTGGTCGCGCAGCGACTGGGCAGATCGCAGGATTATCCAGTGCGGCGCCGCCAAGGCGCACATGCTGGCGACCTTCGTGCGCTATCACGCCAATGGCGAAGCCTATGCGCACTATGATGGGCTCTACATCATCGAGTTGCGTGATGGCTTCTGGGGCATCACCGCGCGATCGACCTTTGCGCCATGAGCACTCCTGCGATCCGCACACGCGAGGTGAAGGCCAACGGCCTCTCCTTCATGCTCGATGAGGCGGGCGAGGGCGACAGCGTTGCGCTCTGCCTGCACGGTTTTCCCGAAAGCCGGATCTCTTGGCGACGCCAATTGCCGATGCTGGCCAAACTTGGCTGGCGCGCCGTAGCGCCTGACCTGCGGGGCTTTGGCCAGTCCAGTCGACCCAAGGGTGTCGAGGCTTATCGCGTCGATCGGTTGGTTGAGGATGTCGTGGGGTTGTTCGACGCCCTTGGCGCAAAACGCCGACTGCTGGTGGCGCACGACTGGGGCGGGGTTGTCGCCTGGGCGGTTGCCGCAAAGCAGGCGGTGGAGCTTGCTGGCCTGGTGGTGATGAACGCACCGCATCCACGCGTTTATCACCGCGTCTATCTGCGTTCATGGCGTCAACGGACGAAGTCCTGGTACATTCTGTTCTTCCAGTTGCCAGGCCTTCCAGAGTGGGTGGTGACCCGCAACAACGCCCAGGCGCTGATCGATAGTTTCGTGAACCAGGTGAAGGACAAGGACGGGTTTGAACCTGGCGCGCTCGAGACGTTTCGGGCCAACGTGCTGGTCCCCGGCGCGGCGACGGCGATGCTCAATTACTACCGCGCCAATCTCGGCGTCATCCGCGACAAGGCCCTCGACCGCAGGATTGAGTGCCCCACCCTCCTCGTCTGGGGCGACAACGACGCCTTCGCCGGCGTCGAATTGGCGACCGGCTATGAAGACTTCGTGCGCGACTTCACCTTGGCGATCGTGCCTGGCGTTTCTCACTGGGTGCAGCAAGAAGCTCCTGAGCGCGTCAATGCGATGATGATGAAATGGATGAGCGATCACGGGCTAACCTCCGAAACCCGCGGGACGAGCCAAACTCAGCTATCTTGAGACGACGCGGGTAGCGGGGAGGTCGTCCTTGCCTTTCGGCGCGGCGTCAGGGTCCGGGCAAAGCGCGCGACCTTCATAGGATTTAGCATAGGCAAAGCAGGACAAGGTCGCAACGTAGGGCCCGCCATTGCGATCGATCTTGCCCATCCAGCGATAGAGCGTTTCGCTGCCCCAGATGTCGATAACGAAATTCTGCGCGCGGGTGAGGCCGGTCGCCGCCGGGCCTCGCTCCACATAGACCACCCTGTCATCGACATACCAGGTCACCGAATCAGGCTTCCAGTCGAAGGCGTAGCTGTGAAAGCCGCTCGCCGCGTCGAATGGCAACTGGATCACCCGGTGCGCCGTCAGCTTCCCGACATGGATAGCGAACTCGACCTGTCGCGGGTTGCCGCCAATCAGTTCGATATCGATCTCGTTCCAGCCATCGGGTCCCTTGTCCCGCACATAGGTGAACAGACCCGTGTCGGTCCCGGCCCCGCGCGCGGCGCGCAGGCGAGCCTCGAAATAGCCGTAGCGGAATTTTTCCTGCGAGGTGATCTCGCCGGAACTAAAGGGCGTCGTCCGCCCGGGCGCCGCCTTCGCCAGCGTCAGGTTCATCCCCTCTTGCGACAGGCTGATCTGCGAGCGTCGGAAATCATTCACGCTCCAATCGCCGTTCGATCCGCGATCCGCAACATACCAGCGGCCTTCGTTGAGTTTGCTGAACCGGTCGATGAACGCATCGGGACCAATGCTTGGAAGAGCCGGTCGCCGAGGAGGGGGCGGGCCAGCCTTCCGCGCAGCCTCGCGTGCGGCGGTCTCGGCGGCGGCGAGCGCGTCGGCGGAGGGCGTTGGCGGGGTAAGGGCAGGAGCTTCAACTGGCGCAGGCGCGAGCCTGACTGGCGGTGCGACGGTGCGGAAAATCATCGGCGAGGCGAATACGAAGACGAGAATGGCGGCGACACTGGCGAGCGCGCCAGCCAGAGGCGGGCTTGCCTTCAGCCGCGCGGCGATCAGGCTAGCGCCGGCCAGCGTCCGTTTTACGAATGGATTTGCACCAACCGAGCGAGTGAACCTGGCGGCAAGCGCAAACCCCGCCTGTACGCGCGGGATGCTGCCGGCCATGTGCACCACGGACTTCACCAGCGGAGCGAGCCGGTTCGGGTCGAGAATCGTCTCCATGATGCGCCATGCCTCGAACCCGAATGGTTCGGCAATCAGGGAGCAACAGTTGCGCCATTCGCGGGGTTGGCGAATTCTTTACGAATTCGCGTCTGGAAACCTCGGACTGGCGTTCGCGCCGAGCCTAGTGACGCCAGCCGCACTCAATGCAGTTGCCGTCGGGATCGGCGACCTTCGCCGCATAATACCCGAAGGCGCCGTCTGTCGGCTGCGGTGCGGGATAGCCGAGCAGGTGTTCGCGCCCTCCCGCCTCGAGCGCCGCCCGGTAGAAGGCGCGGACCGTGACATCGTTTGGCGCTTCGAGGGCGACGTAGGCTGGCATGCCTTCAGCCGGATCATCCTGGATGCTCGCCGCGCCAATCGGCTGGACCCGGATCAAAACGCCGGTCCCGGCCCGGCCGATGGCAAAGCCGCCATCCTCCTCATCGACGATGCTGAGACCCAAGGGGCGGCAGGTTGCAGCATAAAACCGCCGTGCAGCGTTGAGGTCGCGGCTCACAATTCGGGACTGGTCGATCATGTCTGTGCCCTTATCTAGCTTTTCCCGAACGCCTGTCAGGCGAACCGGTTGCAGGGATTTCCGGGAAAATCGCCATAAATCGGGGATGCTTGGCGCTCCTGCCCCCCTCTGCTAAACGCCGCCCATGACCCCCCGAGACAAGATCAGAAACTTCTCCATCATCGCCCATATCGACCATGGCAAGTCGACGCTGGCGGACCGGCTTATCCAGATGACGGGCGGTCTCGCCGAACGTGACATGGTTGAGCAGGTGCTTGATTCCATGGATATCGAGCGTGAGCGGGGCATCACCATCAAGGCCCAGACGGTGCGTCTCGACTACCGGGCCAAGGACGGCCAGGACTATGTCCTGAACCTCATGGACACCCCCGGACACGTCGACTTCGCCTACGAGGTCTCACGCTGCCTTGCCGCCTGCGAGGGCTCGTTGCTGGTGGTGGATTCCTCCCAGGGCGTCGAAGCCCAGACGCTGGCCAACGTCTACAAGGCCATCGACCAGAACCACGAGATCGTGCCGGTTCTCAACAAGGTCGACCTTCCGGCCGCCGACGTGCCGCGCGTGAAGGAGCAGATCGAAGACGTGATCGGCCTCGACGCTTCGGATGCGCTGGAGATTTCGGCCAAGACCGGCATCGGCGTCGACACGGTTCTCGAAGCCATCGTCACCCGCCTGCCAGCGCCCAAGACCGGCGACCCGGAGAAGCCGCTGAAAGCGCTGCTGGTTGACGCCTATTATGATCTTTATCTCGGCGTCGTCGTCATCATCCGCGTCGTCGACGGCACGGTGAAGAAGCGCCAGAAGATCAAGATGATGAAGACCAACGCGACCTATGAGCTGGATCGCGTCGGCGTCTTCCGCCCTGGCAAGCTGGTCGATGTCGGCGAGCTTGGCCCCGGCGAGGTCGGCTTCTTCACAGCCTCGATCAAGACGGTTGCCGATTGCTCGGTCGGCGACACGGTGACCGATGATCGCAAGCCAGCGGATGCGCCCCTGCCCGGTTTCCGCGAAGTCCAGCCGGTCGTGTTCTGCGGCCTCTTCCCGGTCGACGCCGCCGACTTCGAGGATCTGCGCGCCGCGATGGGCAAGCTGCGGCTCAATGATGCGAGTTTCTCCTACGAGATGGAGACTTCAGCAGCGCTCGGCTTCGGTTTTCGCTGCGGCTTCCTTGGGCTGCTGCATCTCGAGATCATCCAAGAGCGCCTGTCCCGCGAGTTCGACCTCGACCTGATCGCGACGGCCCCCTCGGTGGTCTACGAGATTCACATGACCGACGGCTCGACCATCGAGTTGCACAACCCGGCCGACATGCCCGACGTGGTGCGCATCACCGATATTTACGAGCCGTGGATCGAAGCTACCATCTTCACGCCCGACGAATATCTCGGCGGCATCTTGAAACTCTGTCAGGACCGACGCGGCGTGCAGAAGGAACTTTCTTACGTCGGCAATCGCGCCATGGTGAAATACGAACTGCCGCTCAACGAAGTCGTTTTCGACTTCTATGACCGCCTGAAGTCGATTTCCAAGGGTTACGCCTCGTTCGACTACAGTCAGATCGGGCGGCGCGAGGGCGATCTCGTGAAGCTGCAGATCCTGGTCAATGACGAGCCGGTCGATGCGCTGTCGATGCTGACCCATCGCGGGCGCGCCGAGGCGCGAGGCCGGGCGATGTGCGAGAAGCTGAAGGACCTGATCCCGCGCCAAATGTTCAAGATCCCGATCCAAGCGGCGATCGGAGGCAAAGTGATCGCGCGGGAAACCATCTCGGCCCTTCGCAAGGACGTGACGGCCAAGTGTTATGGCGGCGACGCCACCCGAAAACGCAAGCTCCTCGACAAGCAAAAAGAAGGCAAGAAGCGGATGCGCCAGTTCGGCAAGGTCGAAATTCCGCAAGAGGCCTTCGTTGCGGCCCTGAAGATGGACGGAGACTAGTCGGACGCGTCTGGCGAGGGCGGCGAGGGCGGCGAGGGCGGTAGGTGTCGCGCCACCCTGTTTTCCAGCATGCGGACAAGCAGAGGGTCCATGAACTCGTAATCGTCCGGAATATCGAGACAGATAATGCGCTTGGACTTCAGAGATGTGCGGAAGCGCTGCTGCATTTTGGTCCGATGCGCATTCTCCATGACGAAGATGATTTCGGCCCATTCAACCAGTTCGGCCGTCAGCGGCGTATCGGCATCGGCATTCGTCCCGGCCGAAGCAACCTCAATGTCCTCGCGAATCGAGAAGATCTGTTCGGCTGTGGCGCTGCGC